>DHDF01000035.1:11476-12213 GCA_002399225.1 bacterium UBA4883 | reverse complement strand
ACCTGCCCGGTCAACTGGCCGATCGGCTCGGGCAAGGAATTCCGCGGGGTCTACGACCGGGCGTCGAAAAAGATTCTGATCTTTCACGCAAACAGCAACACCGTGTTCGAATCCAAAGAGGTCAGAGCCACCGAGATTCCTCTGGATGACCCGGAGCTGGAAAAAATCATCGGCGGCGATTCCGCCGCAAAACTGCGGGACGATGTGGCGCTTCTCGACGGAGCGGGCGACGAATTTCATCTTGCCGCCGTTCGGGAAGGAAAGCTCTCGCCCGTATTCTTCGGCTCTGCGCTGACCAACTTCGGCGTGGAACCGTTTTTGAAAGAATTTCTTCGGATGACCACGCCGCCGCTGCCCCGCAAATCGGATGCGGGGACGATTGATCCGTTTGAACCCGACTTTTCCGCGTTTGTCTTCAAAATCCAGGCAAACATGAATAAAGCTCACCGGGATCGCATCGCATTCATCCGCATCTGTTCCGGGAAATTCGAAAAGGGCATGGAGGTCACCCATGTGCAGGGCGCGCGCAAGGTCAAGCTTACGCAGCCGCAGCATCTGATGGCACAGAACCGCGAAATGATTGAGGAAGCCTACGCGGGCGATATCATCGGCCTGTTCGACCCCGGCATCTTCTCCATCGGCGACACGCTCTGCGCGGCGGAAAAGCCGTTCCGATTTGAGGGGATTCCGACCTTTGCGCCGGAGCATTTTTCCCTGGTGCAGCAGGTGGACACCAT
>DHDF01000035.1:0-11350 GCA_002399225.1 bacterium UBA4883 | reverse complement strand
CAGCAGGTGGACACCATGAAGCGGAAACAGTTTGTCAAAGGCATGACTCAGATTGCGCAGGAAGGCGCGATCCAGATCTTTCACGAACCGGATTCCGGGCTGGAAGAAGTTGTTGTCGGCGTGGTTGGAACCCTTCAGTTTGATGTTCTTCAGTACCGCCTGAAGAACGAATACAAAGTCGAAATCCGCATGTCCACCCTTCCCTACGAAGAGATCCGCTGGATTGAGGACACCGGCCTCGAGCTTAAGGAGCTTGACCTGACCAGCGACACCAAGCGTGTGCAGGACGTGCATGGAAACAATCTGCTGCTGTTCTGCAACAACTGGAGCATTCAGTGGGCGCTCGACCACAATAAAGGACTGAAACTTTCCGAATTCGGCGGCACCGATTTTGAACGCTGACAAATTCCGGCACAGCCATTCCGCATGGTTATTTCTGAACCAATGCGGAATTTTTGCTGTCCGGCTTCCGTTTTTCCCGGGTTGGACAACGCTCAAACAGATAGAAAAAATGTGTCCTGACAAAGTTTTTTCAAAACTGTTTCAGGGCACACTTTTTGTGGGATGAAACCGATGCTTTGCGCCGTTTGCAACTGTAAACTTTCGCTGCACCCGTTTCTCTTATTTTTGCTCGAACATTGCAAGAACTTCGTCGATGGATTTTCCACTTTCCTGAATTTTCTGGTAGATCACCTCAACTTCGGATTTCTTTTTCTGTTCCAGCAGGTCTTTCTTCTTCGCTTTCAAGACATCAATTTTATCCTGATGAGTTTGAATCTGCACTTCTATTTTTTCAACCTGCTCGTTGATAGATTCCTGTAAAGATTTCCTTTTTCCTCTTGGCATTTTCGCACCTCCATTCTTTTTTAAGTATACCATAGTAAAATAAGAAAGCAATAAAAGGAACAGCATCGTTTGATCATTCTGAAACTTAGGGGGTATTTCCGTTTTTCCTTTCCGCAGCCTGCCTAAAATTGGGGCCTTTAAAAGCCGGTCCAATTGACAAGGCTGCGCCGTTGTGATATCCTTTTTATTGGAATTGGAATCATGAAGATCCTAAAATCCAGAGCAAATAAAAATTTAATTCAAACAAAATGAAAATGAACCCATGAAGGGCTGAAAAAGCCTCTCATGGGTTTTTATTTATTTTGTCAGGGGGTAAATTGATGCACATTCCAGACGGATATTTAGGGCCGCAGACCACGATTCCCGGATTTGCCGTGATGATTCCCACTTGGACCGTGGCGTTTCATAAGGTCAAAACAAAATTGGAAAGGAAAAACATCCCGACCCTCGCGCTCTGCTCCGCCTTCTCTTTTCTGGTGATGATGTTTAATGTGCCTGTTGCGGGCGGCAGCTCGGCTCATGCGGTCGGAGCGGTACTGATTGCCATCCTGCTGGGTCCGTGGGCCGCGACCATCTGCGTATCAACGGCTCTGCTGATTCAGGCGCTCGTCTTTGGCGACGGCGGCATTCTCGCCTATGGCATAAACTGCCTGAACATGGCGGTAATTATGCCGTTCACAGGTTATTTCCTTTATAAGCTCATCGCCGGAAAAACAAAAATTGGCAGTACGAGGAACGTGGTTGCTTCGTTTCTCGGCAGTTATCTCGGTCTCAATATCGCCGCGTTCTGCGCATCCGTGGAATTCGGGATTCAGCCGCTGCTGTTTCACGACGCCGTCGGCCACCCGCTCTATTGCCCTTATCCACTTTCCGTTTCCATCCCTTCCATGCTGTTCGCCCACTCCGTGGTAGCCGGGCCGATCGAGGGCATTCTTACCGCCGTGGCGGTCACTTATATTGCAAAAGTGACCCCTCAGATTTTTTCGGGAAACGCGGCGCCGGAAAGTTCTGAAAAAATCTCTTTCTTGAAAAAGTACCGCAATCTTTTAATCCCCATGCTCGTTCTGATCCTGCTCACGCCCTTGGGGCTGCTCGCCTCGGGCACCGCTTGGGGCGAATGGGGAACCAAGGAAATCAAGCAGGCGCT
This sequence comes from bacterium UBA4883, assembly GCA_002399225.1. GTDB lineage: Bacteria > Bacillota > Clostridia > Oscillospirales > Acutalibacteraceae > Caproicibacter. Next base: position 9,357 of record DHDF01000035.1, on the reverse strand, counting down.
GGGTTATCTTCCAAAAGGGCTGGCGGCCATGTCCGACAAATGGAACGCTCTGTTGCCCGACTATTCCCTGCCGGCCATCGGAGACGGGCCGTTCAGTTCCGTCGCCGGTTATATTCTTTCCGCTCTTGTCGGAATTTTTTGCATTTCCGCGCTTATTTTTCTGATGTCAAAATGGATTATGAAAAGCAAGAAGGGTGCTGGGAAAAAATAAGATGTCGAATGTCGAATGGGACAGAACGATCCCTCAATGGCTTTTTAAAAGTCAGGAAGAATCTTCAGAGGATCATTTTTATTCCAAAACGCATTTTTTGCGCCGGACCATGAAAAATATCGCCGGGGTGATTGAGAATGAATTGTACAGCGAAAATTACGCCGGGCAGGATAATTTTCTTCAGATGATCGACCCGCGGATTAAGACCTGTACTTTTCTCATTTTCATGATCTTTGGCGGAATGAGCGGCAGCATGGTTGTCTTAACCATGCTTTCTGCCATTCCTCTGATCTATGCGAAGCTGTCAGGTCTTTCCGTCAAATCGTTTTTCAAAAGGATCTGGCTGATTATTCCTCTGGCGGTCTTCCTCGTTTCCCTTCCCGGCGCCAGCAGCCTGCTGATTCAGGGACCCCCTCTCTTTTATCTTGTCCCGCCCGGAGCTTTCGGGAGCAAAGAAGGGCTGTATTTCTGCGCCGGAGGACTGAAAACGGCGTTCCGTCTTATGTTTCGGACCGGGATTTCCCTTTCCTTTGCTTTTCTGCTCCTGTTGACAACCCGATGGGCCGATTTCACTTCCGGGTTAAGGGCCATGCACTTTCCTTCCATGATGATTTCGATTTTAAATATGGCCTACCGCTACATTTTTCTGCTCGCGGAAATTGCTCAAGGAATCATGCAGGCCCGATACCTGCGGACGGTCGGAACGCTGAAGTCATCCGACAACCGGCACTTTATGGCAAACAGCGCCGCTCATTTATTTGTGAAGGGGCATTTCATCAGTGAGGAAATTTACGAAGCGATGTGCTGCCGCTGTTACACGGGGGAAGCGATGGCTTCTTCCGCATCAAAGTTCGATCCAAAAGATATCGTTTTTCTCTTGATTAACTTTATAATTTTCTTATTTTTGCTGGCGGGGGAACATGTGAAGCTATGAATGACGGGAATCGTGCTGTTTTTGAACTGAATCATCTTTCTTTCTCCTATCCCGGGAACCAGCCGGTTCTCAAAGACATCTCATTCTCGATTCAAGCGGGAGAGCGCGTCTGTATTTTAGGGGCAAACGGATGCGGCAAATCGACGCTGCTGAAAATACTGGCGGGTCTTCTTTCTCCGCAGGAAGGGAAATTCCGCGCCTTTCATCACGCGGTTACTCGAAAAGACTGGAACGACGATGCCTTTTCCTGCAAGTATCACCGAAAGGTGGGGTTTATCTTTCAAAACTCCGACGTTCAGCTTTTTTGCAGCACGGTCCGGGATGAAATTGCTTTTGGGCTATTGCAGCAAAAAACTGAACCGGAGCAGATAAAAAGCCGAATCCGCGACATTTCCGCTTTGCTGGATATCGGCAGTCTGCTGGAGAAAGCCCCATTTAAACTGAGTGGAGGCGAAAAGAAAAAAGTTGCCCTCGCTTCCGTTCTGGTGATGAATCCGGACGTTTTGATCTTGGACGAGCCGACGAACGGCCTGGATCCGAGAACTCAGGTGTGGCTGGTCCGCCTTTTGAATTCCCTGTGCAAAGCAGGGAAAACACTCATCACTTCAACCCATAACCTGGAACTGGTCTCAAAAATATCGAGCCGGGGGATTCTGTTTTCCGAAGATCATAAAATCGCCGCCGACTCCTCCGTTTCCGATCTTATTCAAGACATTGATCTGCTGAAGGCCGTCAATCTGGTTGACGAAGATTATGGCACGGAAAACAAGATCTAAGCCACCCTGGCAAACCACGGCGCTTTCTTTCGTAATTTTATTTCACCGGACTATTCCTCCGCACCGGATGCACGGATGTATGGAAGAATGAGGACGGCTTTTGTTTTTCTGCCCGGCTGGCTGGTCAGGCGGAAAACGCCCCCGTGTGCCCGGGCAATACCGCTGACCATGCGCAGCCCAAGGCCATGTCCTCCGCCGGGGACCGAGCCAAGGCCGGAACGGATCACCGACCGAAGGTGCCGCAGCCTGTCCGGTTCGATGCCGACACCGTCATCCTCTACCTCCAGAAGGCAATCCTTTCCCTGCACTTTCAGCGACACCGTGACGCTGCATCCATCCGGATTATGCGCAGTGCTGTTTTGCAGAAGATTCGTGACGGCCCGTTTCAGCAACCGTTCGTCGGCGCTGATCCGTACGGTTTCGTCCACCGAACCGATTTCGATCCGGTATCTTTCGCCGACCCCGCCGTTCAAGAATTCGGTGACGGCCTCCCGCAGCAGTCTTGCCGCCGGAACGGGCCGGCAGGAAAGCGGCTGCATACTGTATTCCAATCGGTTCATCAGATTCAGGTCTCTGACAAGATCACGCAGTTTGATTCCCTGTTCGCAGATCTGCGAACAGCGCTTTCTGGCCGGGGCGGGAAGAGACTCGTCTTCTTCCAGCTCTCCTGCGTACCCCAGAATAACCGAAAGAGGCGTGCGGATATCATGCGAAACACCGGCGATCCATTCCGTGCGCGCCTTCTCCTTTTCCTTCAGCGCTTCGTTGCGGCTTCGCAGCAGGGCGGAAGTGCGGTTCAGCCCCGCCGCAATTTCTGAAAACAACCCCTTTTCCTCCAGGAGGACCGGTTCTCCGCGCGAAAGGGACTGGACCCCGTTCAGGATCGGCTCAATCGGCTTGACCGTGCGCCAGCTCAGAAAAGCGTACAAAAGGATTAAAAGCGCCACATTGCCGCCGAGCAATAGCCCCAGCCAATGGAGAGACATCCAAAAATTCCGCACGGAGGAAATATAAAAATTTTTTGTGTAGGAGTTTTTCGGGTACCCGAGAACCACCAGTCCGCCGCTGTGTTCCCAACAGAAAACAGGGTAGTCTTCCAAATAGTAACGGGAAAATTCAGCAATCTGCGCCGGAGTATAGGAACGGGGCAGGCCGTTCGGCAGGTCCGTCTGCCAAACCACTTTTCCCCGTCCGTCCAGCAGCATGGCCCATGCGCCTTGTCTTTTCATCTCGCTTTTCACGCTGCCGGGAAGGGTGTAGCCGCCCTTTTCCGTCTTGCTCAGCGACTCCGAAGTGCGCTGCGCTAAGCGGGCCGGAAGATCATTGCCAAAATTTTGATAGCCCCAATGGCTTTGAACGACCCCAACAAGGAAAATAACGAGATTAAGAGCCGCGAACAGCAAAAAGCAAAGCAGCAGCCCCGTCAAAAAGCGCCGCAGAAAGCGCCGGATATTTTTCAAGGGTTTTTCCCCTCCGTAACCAGTTTGTACCCAAGGCCGCGCGCGGTTAAAAGACAGCGCGGATGGGATGGATCTTCCTCTATTTTTTCGCGCAGGCGGCGGATGTGGACCATCAGCGTATTTTCATAGCCGGGCAGACTGTCCCCCCACACCGATTCACAGAGAGCGTCCCCCGTGACGATGCGGTTTCGGTTTTCGTAAAGCTTCAGGAGCAGCGCCAGCTCTTTTGCCGTCAGGGGAAGCCGGCTTCCCTCTTTTTCCACAAAGCCGCCGTCCAGATTTACTTCTGCTCTGCCCAGAGCAAAGCGTGGTCTGCCCTCCCGCTGTGCGGGCCGATAGGTGCGCCGAAGCACCGCCCCTACGCGAAGGACCAGTTCTTTCGGCAGAAACGGCTTGACCACATAATCGTCCGCGCCGAGGCCAAGACCGACCAGCTTGTCTTCATCCTCTCCGCGCGCGGTCAGAAAGATAATCGGCACGTCCGAGCTTTTCCGGATTTCTCGCATCAGCGAAAATCCGTCGCCGTCGGGCAGCACCACATCCAGCAAAATCAGATCCGGCTTGACCGTCTCGGCTTTCACCCGGGCTGCACGGCAGTCAAGCGCCGTGAAAACGCGAGAATACCCCTCTTTCCGCAGAATTTCCTCCACCAGCTCCAGCAGTTCTTTCTGGTCGTCCACGACCAGAATTTTTTTCGCCTTGATCTCATCCATTGCAATCACCATCAATCAGTATATCACCCCGGGGCCGCAGTTCTCAATTTATCGGATAAATTTAAGGCTGGCGTAAGAAACCGGTCAGGAAGACGTAAGGAACGCGCCGTACAATAAAGGCAATCAAACCGAAAAGAGGTAATCTTATGGAAACGGCAATTGCCACAGCGGGGCTGTCGAAAGAATACGGCGGCGTCTTCCGTGTCAAAGATCTTGGCCTTCAGATTCGCCCGGGAGAAGTGTACGGCTTTCTGGGCCCAAACGGAGCCGGAAAATCCACGACGATGAAAATGATTTTGGGGCTTGTGCGCCCCACGCGCGGCCGCGTGGAAATTTTCGGCCGGCAGCTCAATGAAAAGAGCCGTGTCGGCATTTTAAAACAAATCGGTGCATTAATCGAATCCCCGTCCTATTATGGCCATCTGACGGGCCTTGAAAACATGCGGGTCGTTCAAAAGCTGCTCAACCTGCCGGAAAAGGACATTCAGAAAGCTCTTTCGATCGTCCGGTTGGAAAATCAGAAAGACAAGAAAGTTAAATTTTACTCTCTTGGTATGAAGCAGCGCCTCGGCATTGCCATGGCGCTTGCGCGGTTCCCGAAACTGCTGGTTTTAGATGAGCCGACCAACGGCCTCGATCCGGCCGGAATCGAAGAAATTCGAGAACTCATCCGTTCGCTGCCTTCCCAGTATGGCATGACGGTCATGATCTCGAGTCATATTCTTTCGGAAATCGACCGCATGGCCACGGCGGTCGGCATCATCAACAAAGGTGAACTGGTCTTTCAGGGCAGTATGGAAGAACTGCATGCAAAAAGCAGCCATTCCATCGTGATGCGGGTGCGCGACCGGGACAAGGCTTCCGCGCTTTTGAACGATTACCGTCCAAAGACGACGCCGGAGGGAGAACTGGCATTTGAGCAGGTCAGCGACGACGCCGTCGCGCGCATCAACAGCCTCCTGGTGGGAAACGGCGTGCCGGTGTTCCGCATTGAAGAGCGCCGCAAGAGCCTGGAAGAAATCTTCCTGGACCTCACGGGAAAGGCGGCGGCGCTGTGATGCGGTACCTTGCCCTGGAATTTTACAAACTGAAACATAAGTATGTATTTCTGACGGCCCTGGCGCTTTTTCTGGGGGAAACTGCTCTCATTGCGGTCAGTCTCAGCCATAATGTCAAACGCGACGGCCTCAACGTCACGCTGTGGCTGAAGCTTCTGATGCAGCTCAGTGTCTTCAACAGTCTTTTCTGCCCGTTTACCCTTGCGGTCCTTTCCAGCCGCGTCTGCGATGTGGAGCACAAAGGGGATACCTGGAAGCTTCTCTCCTGCTGCTCAGAGCGCATCTCTTCGCTCTATCGCGCCAAATTCACCTGCATCATGATCGACGTCGCCGCCGCGCAGGCCGTGCAGTACCTTGTTCTCGCAGGGTTCGGGACGGCGGAAAAAATTCCGGGTCCCTTCCCCGCGGGGCAGCTTCTGGCATCTTACCTTGGGACTATGATGGTCAATCTAAGCGTTCTTGCCGTTCAGGAATATTTTTCCATGGCCATTCCCAACCAGTTTGTCTCCCTTGTGATCGGGCTTTTCGGGTCCTTCATCGGCTTTACCGGCGCGCTTTATCCCGACATGCTCCGTCATATCTTCATCTGGGGATATTATATTGAACTTGCCCAGACAAAAACAATTGTGACCGCTGCCGGCGCCTATGCCATTGTGCCGGTCGGCATCAACTGGGCCATGCTGTTCGGCGTTCTGATTGCCGGAGCGCTGCTTTATCTGCTTGGAAAACACCGGCTGACGCGGAAAGAAATGTGAGGTGAACAAAGAATGTTGCGAAATTCTTTTGCGGCGGAACGGCTGAAGCTGAAAGGGTCGATGATCTGGCTGGTGTTTTTCTTTCTCCCGGCATTCAGCGTCTTTCTGGGGTCGGTGAATTTCTCCTTGAACCGGGATATTCTGACCCGTCAGTGGGACAGCCTCTGGACTCAGGTCAGCCTTTTTTACGGGGACCTATTCTTCCCTATTTTAATTGCAATTTTCTGCGCCTATGAATGGCGCCTGGAACACACTAACCATAACTGGAACGCGTTGATGACGGCTCCAGTCCCGCGGAGGAATATTTTCTGGAGCAAATTTTTGACCGTGGCGGCCTTCAGTCTTCTGGCACAGATGTTATTTATGGTCCTGTATTTTTGCGCGGGGAGTTTCTTCCGCTTTTCACAGCCGTTTCCCATGCTGAAAGCCGCCCGCTGGTTTTTCTGCGGGTGGCTCAGCTCTCTTGCCATCGCGGCCATGCAGCTTTTGTTTTCCATGGTGATCCGAAGCTTTGCCGTCCCCATCGGGCTGGAACTGCTTTTCTGCATTCTGGGCTTCGGGTTCGCGGTAAAGGGAAAATGGCAATTTTCTCCGAACTCCCTGCTGATTGCCGGCCTGGGCTCTGTCAACCAGGAAGCGCTCGGCGCGGTGGAGATGGGAAAGTTTGTCCTCCTGTGCTGCATTTTTATCCTTCTGTTCTGCTTTTTGTCTCTGCTGTTCCTTCGGAAGCGCGATGTTAGTGCCGAATGAAACGGGCATCCGCACTGCGAGAGACCCCGCCTGAAACTCGGGCTGAGTCTGCGTTGACGCTTTCGCCGGAAAAATTGATTTTATAAGATAATTTTGTTAAAATGGATTCCGGCAATGGCGCCAGAAAAAAGGGCGGCATCTATATCTTTTCAAGACAAGTTAGGAGCAAGGATATGAAAAAAAGACTTTTCACGCTGGTTTTCGCAATCGCATTTTCTTTGTCGCTTTCAGGGTGCGCCTCCCTGGAAGAAACACTCGGGAAACCGGAGAGCACGGCGGCGGCCTCTGTCCCGGATTCTTCGGTTACCGTGTACTTTCCGCGGGCAGGGCAGAATGCCGAGCAGAAATTGATTCAGGAGATTCAATCGGCAAAGAAAACGCTGGACGTCGCCATTTACAGCTTTACAGATAAAAAAGTGGCAAATGCCATCGCGGAGGACAGAAAGCGCGGCGTGACAGTCCGCATGATTTCAGACAGAGAATGTTCCGGGGAATCGAGCCAGAAAGCGAGCCTGAAGATCATAAAGGGCGCCGGCATCCCGATTAAAATCAATTCACATTCCGGTATTATGCATCTGAAAGTATCGATTATCGACGATTCCTCCGTCACGACCGGAAGCTATAACTACACGATTTCCGCGCAGAAAAAGAACGACGAAAATCTGGTCCTCATCGCAAATCAGACTGTCGCCAAGCAATATGAGACCGAGTTTGAACGGATGTGGAATGATACAAAGGATTATACGGATTTCTCCTGAAGCGGCTGGGAAGAGAATTCAGAAACCGGCACGCAGGCGCTTGACTGCGGCAGCCGAAAAATGGAATCGCGTTTTCCACTGAGAAAGCCATAGGCTGAAGACCCTCAAGGCATGAAAAAGCCACCCACAAGGGCGGCTTAAAGGGGAGGAAGATATGAAAAATTTATGTTAAACCTCATCTGAGGCGCTTGTAATTTGTCTGCGGACCTGTGGTCCGGTATTCCGTCCCTGCCGCAGGTCTGATGCAGTGTTTTTCTTCACTTGGAACAATTCTAGAATACAGAACAGTTGTGACCATCCCATGAAACTAATTTTAAGTTTCATGGGATTTTTTATGAACAAAATATGGATCGATAAAGGTCATTTACCGCAGCCCGCCTGGGCATAAAACAGCCCTGCCGCAGTGTTTCGTGGCTGCAGCCAGCAAATTTCCGGCGGATTGTGCTACTTTATAATTTTCCCAACCAGATACAGCTTTGCCTCTCCCCCGACACCAACACGCTCTCCTCGCAATTCGCACCGCACCAGTCCGCCCCTGCGTGAAAGCTGTGCGCCGGTCATGACCGTTTTTCCCAGCCGTCCGGCCCAATAGGGAATCAGATTGCAGTGTGCCGAGCCGGTCACCGGATCTTCGCTGATCCCGAATTTCGGATAAAAGCAACGGGAAACAAAATCATAGCGCTTTCCACGCGCCGTGACGATCACCCCTTCGCCCAGCTTCAGGGTCTTCATCGCCGTGAGATCGGGATTCAAATTGCGAACCTCTTCCTCCGACTCCAGCACTACGAAAAGATCGCGAGAAAGGAAGGTCTCAAGGGACCGCACGCCGAGAATTTCATCCAGATGCTCCGGCGATGCAATTTTTTGGGGGATGCGCACTGGAAAATCCATCATAAAGTTTCCCTCTGCACGCTCCACCGTCAGCACTCCGCTGACAGAGTGGAACGTAATCCGCTTCGCTCCCGGCTCCACGAAGCGGGCAATCACATAGGAGGCCCCCAGCGTCGCGTGGCCGCACAGATCGACTTCCGCTTCCGGCGTAAACCAGCGCAAATTATAAAAGCCTTCCCGCCTTACGACAAATGCGGTTTCGGAGAGATTGTTTTCCGCCGCGATATCCTGCATGACGGAACCGGAAGGCCACTCGTTTACAACGCAGACCCCAGCCGGATTTCCTTTGAATCCGGGCCCTGTAAACGCATCCGCCACATAATATTTCATGAAACTACGTCCTTTCCTTAGGGTTGCTGTCAAGAACCGGGAGCTCGGCCCGTTCCATGCTTCCTTCTAGGTTCGCTCATCATCCAACCCGATAAAATGGATTCTTTTACCAGTGTGGAATGGGATTTTTATAATTGAAAGTAATTAAGCCGCAATTCTTTTAAAAGGAATCCGTCAAAAATTGAATAGATTCATTATATCCTTATAAAACAGCAAGTTCAACCATTTTAATATAGATAGAAAGCTGCTCCACATTCTGCTTTTTCATGTAAAACCTTTCTTATTAGGATAACATTCAGTACGATGTTTCAAGTATGGCGGAATTTATTGAATACATTATAGAATATCTATATGTTATCCCTGACAAAATTAAGCAATATAATGATAAACTGGTTCACAAGGATAAAGCTTAGGATTTGCCATCAATAAGCCGACCAATTGGGGCGTACCGCGGATACCGGTGGATACCATAAGTCACAATTACCTTACAAAGATCGCTGCAATCCAATATGGACATTTGTCTTATATGAAATTACACAGCAATACCCCGAAACAGTTCATTCTGCTCCCGGGGTATCATCATTTTACTTAGTATTCCGGGTATAGCAAAACCCGCACGATTTTAGGAACCATGCGGGTTTTCATTTGGTGGAGGAGGATGGGACAGCAAAAAAAGCAGCCGAAACTTACGATTGCAGCCACTGCGGAAACACTTCACCTC
>DHDF01000074.1 GCA_002399225.1 bacterium UBA4883 | reverse complement strand
GCCGTGCTGGCGGACGATCCTCTGCGTTCGCTGAAGGATTCCATTATCTGTTCCTGCACGATTCTGACGCGCGCGGTGATTGAATCCGGCGTTTCTCCCGATATCGCCTTCACTTACAGTGATACTTTTATTCAGCGAATCGAAAAAATGACCGCCCTTTCGGAAGTGGAGAATTTCGAACAGGAGATTCTCAGGCAGTCTGTTCGGCTGATTCAAAAAAACAGCTCCAAAAAGTATTCGGCGCCCGTTTTCAATGCGATGCAGTACATCATCAATAACCTGAGCCAAAAACTGGATCTGCCTGAAATTGCAAAGCATGCTTATGTTCACCCGAATTACCTGAGCAGCCTGTTTAAAAAAGAGACGGGCTGCTCCGTTACGGAATTTATCACGCGGCACCGGATTGAGGAATCGACCTATTTTGTCGCCTTCACCGATTTTGAAATCGCGGATATCTCAAATTATTATCATTTCTGCAACCAGAGCTATTTTTGCACGCTGTTTAAGCGATATCTGTCGATGTCCCCCAATGATTACAGGAAAAAGCACAGAAAATAAAAAAGGAACCGCCGCAAACATTCCGCTTTGCGGCAATCCCTTTTCCCGTATTCCCGGCGGCGCTTTACCCGATCCGGTTCTTCTGCTCAAAAAGAAAGCGGAACGGCGGATTGAGCTTTTCAGAAATGGACCGGTAGGAAACCGGAAATTTCTGAAGCCCGGCGGCATAGGGGAAATGCTCGTACTCCTGGAAGAAGAAGACGATTCCATCTGCGGAAAGGTAAAAATCCGGCTTGTTTCCGATCGTCTGAAACGGACGGTCCGGCATTTCATATAATGCGCCGGATTTGACGCGCGCGTCGATCTGCGAGCGGATCTGCGCGTCAAAGTACTTTTGGTATTCGCTGCCCGGTTTCATCAGGTCGGAAAGCGCGATCTGCTTTCCCGTTTTCAGGTCGAATGTGTACGCGGTCTGGATCATTGTGCCGTGTGTGCCGCCCGCATCCTGGTAGTTTGGGAGGATCACGCTCAGCATTCCGTTTTGGCTGTAGGTTATCTCATAATCAAAATTAGTCTCGCATGGAAGGAAACTGCCGGATTCGGCTCCGGCGGCCCGGCGGATAGCCGCGTTTTCCTGCAGTTCGGCCGCATTCTGCCGGCCCTGGGAAAGCGCCGTTTCGGCCGCCTTTTCGAACACCGTGTTGATCGTCTCGAGAGCGTTTGAATTCCAGGGGCCGGACAGCACCGGATACTGAATCCTTGCGGTCAGAAGACTTTCTGAAATGTCGCGGCGCTGTGTCTTGATCGTCAGAATATTTTGAATGATTTGCCGGATCGTCACGGCTTTTCCGTCCCTGTCGGCCTGTGCCTGAAACCCGAGCAGACCGGAAAATAAATCGGCGCGCAGATAGAGCCTGTCGCTCAGGCGCAGGCAGCCTCCGCCCGATGTGTTTTCCTCGGTCAGGCCGGCAACATTCCTCAGGTGCCCGTTTTGCTCAATCCGGTTGTTCGCCGGATCAAGACGGATGGTATCGGAGCCGTTTGTCAGGACAATGTCTTTGTTGCTGCCCGTGTTTGAAACCGTATATCCCATGGCGCGGCAGACCGGTTCCACTGCCAGATACAGCACCCCGTCGCTGCGGTAGGCGCCGGACGGATCGTCGGTTTTCCCAATTTTCAGTTCCATCGCTCCGTTGGAGGCGGCAAAGCAGTTGACTGAGACCAGCAGCAAAAGCGACGCCATAACGGCGGCAAGCATTTTTTTCAGCATCTCCATACCTCCCGGTTTTCATTTGCTTTTCATTGTATCAGGCATGAAGTTTGGAATCAAGAAAAAACGGGGAATATTTTTCCAGCAGCATCTCTGTTCCGCCTTAACTTAAGAAGGCCGCCTCCTTCTTGGCATCGCGTGGATCGCGCCGCCGAGCGCGTCCGCCGCCGCTTCCGTCACGGCCTCGGAAAATGTTGGGTGAGGTCGGATGACGGCGGCGAGTTCCCGCGCCGTCATCCGGCGGTCAATGGCCTGCACCAGCTCGGCAATCAAATCCGTCGCGCGTCCGCACATCATCTGAGCGCCGAGAAGAGCGCCGGATTCCTTTTCAAACACCAGCTTGACAAAGCCGCGCTCACTCTGCTCGACCGCCGCCTTTCCAAGCGTTGCGGTCAGCGACTTGCCGACGGTGACCGCGATGCCGCGCCGTTTCGCTTCGTCGGCGGAAAGCCCGGCGCAGGCAATCTCCGGGCTGGTGTAGACGCAGGCGGGGACTGTGCACGGCCGATTTGGTTCCGTGCCGCCCGCCAGATATTCCACCGCCTCGATTCCCTGTGCGGCGGCCGCGTGGGCAAGCTGAATCCCGCCGGTGACATCCCCGGCCGCGAATACGCCGGGCAGGCTGGTCTCGTGGTGCCGGTCGGTTGAAAGAAAACCTTTTTCCATTTTGATATCCAGTCCGGGAGCAAACAGGTTCGACGTGTCCGGCCTGCGGCCGACCGCGATCAGGACACAGTCTGCGTCAACGGTTTTCCGCTCTTCCTTTTCCGTAAAAACGAGGGAAAGCGGCGCGCTTTTTTCAATTTTTTCTACCCGGGAGGCGGTGTGGATCCCGACGCCGCGCCTTTTCAGAATCATTGAAAGGTTCTGCGAAATTTCACGGTCCATCGGCGGAAGGATCCGGGGCATCGCCTCGAGGACGGTCACTTCGCAGCCGAAATCGGAGAAAGCGGTGGCAAATTCTATGCCGATCACCCCGCCCCCGATGATGGCGAGGCGGCGGGGGAAAGCGGTCAGATCCAGAAGCCCGTCGCTGGTCACGACGCCGGGCAGCTCCGCGCCTGGGATCGGCGGGACGGCCGGGGTGCAGCCCGCTGCCAGCAGAATCCGGCCGGCGCGGATCTCTTCGGTTCCGGATTCGCCTGCCACGGCGGCGAGCCCGGCGCTTTGGAGGACGCCGCGCCCGCGGAAGCAGTCGACGCCGTTGGCGCGCAGAAGCGATTCGATCCCGCCGCGCAGGCCGGCGACCACCTCATTTTTCCGCCGCAGAACCGCCCCAAAATCGAAAGAGAGACCGTCTGCGGAAAGGCCGAGTTCCCCGAAGTGCGCCGCCGGACTGTACCGGCAGGCGGCGCACTTCGGGGAACTCG
>DHDF01000111.1:3196-7660 GCA_002399225.1 bacterium UBA4883 | reverse complement strand
CAATTATACTCCGGCGATTACACGTCCTTGCTTTGGAATAGAAACGGGAGGGGTCGGGGGCGGGTTTGGCCCCCGTTATGCCGGGGTGTTCAGAAAAAGGCTTTTGTGCCGATATGATTCGTTCTTTGCACGCTGTCGGCCCTCACAAACGGCGAGGAGAAAATTCCAAAGCTCATTGGAAACCTGAGACATGGATTTGCTTTTTATCAGAGAGCCGGCATTGAAGTCGAGCCAACTGGTATTGTCATGTTCGGAAGGAGCGGATGAGGCGATACATACGGCGGGCACCGGGGAGGGGATCGGCGCGACGGCACCGCAGGCAGTAAGAATTATTTGCGCCCCGGCTGCCGCTAGCGCAGCGGCTGAAGCCGGGCTTGCGCTGGGAGCAACGAGAAGGTTGAATCCGCTCCGGCGGAAAACGCGGCGCCCGCTCAGCACATCCGAAACCGGGGCGGTGCCGCCTTCTTGCAGATAAAAGGCCGCTTTTTCCTCCGGGGTTGAAAAAAAGGGGAGGGAAAGGGTCTCGGCACCGCTGTGGACGATCCTTTTTTCAGCTTCTTCAAATATGGATTGATCCAAACACTGTCTGGATAAAATTTCTTCCGAACCGGGAAGCTGCGGGCAGGCGAGGATGACAGTCCCGCCCTGCGCAACAATTTTATCGGAAAGGACGCCGAGAAGCGGATTCGCCGTGATGCTGGTAAAAACGTTCGGAGAAGCGCAGAACATGCCGACTGCCAGTTCGAAAGCTGGAATCGCCTCTCTGGGAAAGCGTCCTGCGGCTGCGGCGAGTTTGTGGATGAGCTTCATGCCCTCCTCCATGACGTCTTCCGAGGTGCGGCAGTTCCAAAAACGGATGCGGCGGTTATCCATCCCTTCTATCAGTCTTTTCAATATTTTTATGTTGAGTCCCTCTTCGCCGAGAACGGGAATCAAAACGCCGCCCGCATTTTGATGATGGATCAAAGAAGCAAGCGCCTTGAGGCTTTCTTCCCTGTTTTGTGAAAGATACGGATAGGAAAAAGAAACGACTTGATCCACGTTCGGAAAGAGGATGGTGTCGCACAAATCCGCAAGGGAATGAGAAAATTCGGCCGCTTCTTCTGAAAGGGGTACGATCCAAATCTCGTTTCGCGTCCCAACGCGCCCATCCGGACGCACATACCCCGAAAAGGTGCAGTTCGTATGAATTTCCGGCGGATTACACCCGCCCCGGAAGATTTTTTGGGAGTTGGAACTTTGAGCCAAGTCCTTTGCGGCGACAGGCTCGCCAGCCTGAATGTTTCTGGCGGCCCGCCCGATCGGAAGTCCGCATTTTATAACAGACATGCTCTTCTGAATGTCGCACAGGGCGATTTTGCAGCCGATTTCCGATTGCTGCCGGCAAGTCACGGAAAAGTCTTTCATGGTAAAGACTTCGCCGGTAGCAATCGGCTCGACCGCGATTGCCACGTTATCCTTCTGATTCAATTTAATTAGTTTCATATATGGATCTTCCTCATTTGAAATCATGAATTTCATGAAATGAATACCTAAGGCATACCAGAAACTCCGCACGTAGGCGGCGAATTGCTGAAACATTCGGAAAGATGAGTGCAATTAAAGGGTGGAATCCATGATGTTCGGGGCGAACAGCTTCAGTTGGTAAACCTTGCTGTTGCGGATATGTTCCCGCATAAAATATTCAGCGGAGTTAGGGTCGCGCCTTTCTATCGCTTCCAGCAGCTCGCGGTGCAGGATGTGGGCGTTTTCATACGCATCCGTATCCTTTTCGAGCAGCCGCGTAATCCGCTGCACCTGATTCTGAAGGTTGCTCCATATTGAGATCAGGACGTCGTTCCGTGAGTTTTTGATAATACATCCATGAAAATTTCCGTCCGTATCGGAAAGCCCCGCCTTGTTTTTTTCTTTCAGGAACCCTTCCATCTTCAAAAAATAACCCCGAAGCTCCTTCGTTCCACTGTCTGAAATACGCTGGGCGCACAGACGTGCAGCAAGCCCCTCCATGTATTCACGGACATCGTAAACGCAGGCGATATTTTCGTACGTGATATTCGAGACGATGCTTCCCTTATTATTGAGGTTGGTGACCAAACCCTCGGCAACCAGTTGCTGGATCGCTTCTCTGACCGGGGTGCGGCTGATATTTTTGGTCGCGCAGATCTGCCGTTCCACCAGAACGGTTCCGGGTTTCAAATGATTGGAAATGATCTCTTGCTTCAAAAACTCATAAATTTGCTCTTTTTTAGATTTTTCTTCCGAAAGATTGATATTTCGGTTTTTACTGTTATCGACTGAGAAATTCATTGAAAATCACCATTTCATCACCAAATAAAATTTTAGTTTTCCCGTTTTGAGAAGTGTTGTATCGTTCGGAGCAATCCTAATAAATTTAAAATTACCCCAATTTAATAATTCACTAAATTAGTATAACAGAACTATAATAAAAAGTAAACCAGAAAGTAGCTTGCAAACGTATTTTACATATTTTTTAAACGCTTTCAAAAATTTTTTATATTTTGTATAGAAAAAGCCTTGAAATTAATAGAAATGTATGATATTATAATGCCAACTTCTTATGTATACCAAATGAATTCTATTAGTATTCAATATGTACTCAAATAAAACACCAGAAACGCAGCGCTTTGTCAAATCCAACGGAATCGTGGTATTTGTCGGTTTTCGGAGTCTTTTGTTCAATTACGGGAGAAAGGCGGCGGCTATTGCTTATGGACCGCAAGCCAATCCAAATAAATACAATCTAAAGGAGGAAGAAATTTGGATCTGTTCGATTTACATGGTAAAAAAGCAATCGTCACCGGCGCTGCGGCCGGCTTGGGACAGAAGGTCGCGCAGGGCCTTGCGGAAGCCGGGGCGATGGTCGCAATTATCGACAGGATCGACGAAACAGAAAAAGTAGCCGCGTCCATGTCGACGAACGGGCTGAAGTTCTGCGGCGTGCAGGCGGATCTGCTCGACCGGGAAAATTTGAAGCGGGGGTTCGACAAAGCGATTGAAAAACTTGGCGGGCTTGATATCCTTGTCAACAACGCGGGGATGCAGGTCCGCGGCCCGGCGGAGGAAATCCCGCTGGAAAAATGGGATCGTCTGATCGAACTGAACATCACGGCGGTTTTTGAAATGAGCCAGCTTGCCGCGAGGCTGATGCTGCAGGAAAAAGGCGGAAAGATCATCAACGTCGCCTCCATGCTCAGCTTTTTCGGCGGTTATGTATGCTCGCCTTACGCCGCGTCGAAAGGGGCGGTCGCGCAGCTGACGAAGGCTTTTTCCAATGAATGGGCGGGGAAGGGAATCAACGTAAACGCCATTGCGCCCGGCTATATGGACACGGCGCTGAACACCGCCATCATCAACGATCCCGTCAGGAACCACGAGATCACCCTGCGGATTCCCGCGCATCGGTGGGGAAAGCCGGACGACCTGAAAGGCACGGTGATCTTTCTCGCCTCGAAAGCTTCCGACTATGTGACGGGCTCCATCATCCCGATCGACGGCGGATATCTTGCAAGGTAAAAATTGGCGGAAGGGGGAACGGCAGTGAACAGAACAGCGATTCTGGAGCAGATCAAGAAGGGAAAAATCGTGGCGATCCTTCGCGGCGTTGCAGCCGACAAGATCGTAAAGACCGCCGAGGCGCTTGCGGACGGCGGCATCCGGTGCATGGAGATTGCGATCAGTCAGACCAATGCGGATACGGTACGGGGGACGATGGATTCCATACGCATTTTAAAAGAGACATTCGGCGAAAAAGTCCTTTTGGGGGCGGGAACCGTTCTCACCTCCGGTCAGGTGGAGGAGGCGACCCGCGCGGGTGCTACATATATCATATCCCCGAATTTCAGAAAAGCGGTGGTCCGCCGCACAAAAGAAATCGGGAGCGTTTCCATTCCCGGGGCTTTTACCGCGTCGGAAGCTGTGGAAGCTTATGAGACCGGTGCGGATATTGTCAAGATCTTTCCCGCAGGGCTGCTTGGTCCCGCATACATAAAAGCCCTGCGGGGACCGTTAGGCCACATTCCGATGATGGCGGTGGGCGGCGTGAACGCCCAGAATATTCCGCAGTTCCTGAAGGCCGGGGTCTGCTCGGTCGGTGTCGGGGGCAACCTTGTCCCGCTCGACGCCGTCAATTCCGGGGATTTTGAACAACTGAGACAAACGGCCGCGGACTATGTGAAATGCGTCCGTTCGTCACGAGTGAGCTGATTACGCCGGAAAGGCGTTTTCATCCATACATTTATTTATACAAAGGAGACAGCAACATGAGTGAAAAGAAATGGAATATCCCGCATCCGTTAGATATCAAAGTCGGAGGGTACATGGACTCCAACGAGCCGATCTATTTCCAGAACATGACGATGAAGGAGAGCGAGGAGCGCCTGAAGAAAAACGACCTCATCATCATTCCGGTTGGTTCGACGGAGTGCCACGGCGCCTGCGCCCCCT
>DHDF01000111.1:777-3065 GCA_002399225.1 bacterium UBA4883 | reverse complement strand
CCTACGGGGAAGACACGTTCCTCGTGACCCGCATGGCGGAGCAGGTCGCCCTGAAAACGGGCTGCCCCGTTTCCCAGCCGGTCTGGTTCGGCTCCCATCCATACCATCACATGGGCATGCCCGGCACCGTGCCGATCAATGAGAACACGTTCTGCGATTACCTCGCGCAGATCATCGCCGGCTTCTGGAACGCCGGATACCGCAAGCAGATCCTTCTCAATGGCCACGGTCAAGAATACGTCATTCCGACGGCGATCCATCAATATGCGAGAAAATACCAGCTTCCCGGCGTCATCATGAACCTGAACTGGTATTACGCCATCCCCGAATATCTGGAAGTCGGCAATCCGAAATGTAAGTTCGAGACGCCGTTCAACCATGCGGACGAGCAGGAGACCTCCTTCTCCCTCGCTTTGTTCCCTGAGATGTATCATATGGAAGACGCCCAGAACACGGAGTTGCACACCTTTCTTCCTGCCGGCCATATCGACAACGCGGGCAACATCTACGGACGGCCGATCAAATGGTACGGCCACGCTGGCGCTGGCACCATCGAGGTCGTCGGCAATCCGGAAGGCGTCGTCGGCAAGGCGAAGCTTGCATCGGCGGAAAAAGCCATGCCCGGCATGAACGTCCTGCTGGATTATATGGAAAAGCTCGTCAACGACATCATGACCAAATGGCCCGCAGGCAAACTGCCCGATACCAACAAGGTTACGCAGCGCTTTACGGACGAAGAACTTCAGGCTTATATCAAGGGCCCTCTCAAGGGCGGCAAACATATCTACACCATCGCTGCTTATTGATCTTTTGGACGGAGGATAGCGGCCGGCTTATTTTGGTCTCGCCCCGCAGCCGGCCGCTAAAATCCCCAAAAAGCTTCTATAAAGATCTATTGACAGAGTTAATAGATCAGACCTGTTTCTGTCCGGAAAATTTGGATGGAGAAGCCAGAATCGAGGAAACTAGATGGGAAAATATATCATCACGATTGATACAGGCACGACCAATACCCGCTGCATCCTCTGGAATGAGAAGCGCGAGAAAATCGCGGAGGAAAAAAGCAAGGTCGGGGTCCGGGATACCGCCGTAGCCGGCAATAACGGCAAATTAAAGGCGGCTGTCAAAGGATGCCTTGAAAAACTGCTCGCTGACAGAAAAATCAGCTACGACGAAGTCAAGCGCGTCATCGCGAGCGGAATGATTACGTCCAATGTCGGTCTCGTGGAAATTCCGCACGTGGTTGTGCCGGCGCGCAAGGAGGACCTTGCCCGGGCGACAAAACCCGTTCTGCTGAAGGACGTATGCCCGCTGCCGATCTGGTTCATTCCCGGCGTGAAGAACTCGGGCGGAGAAATTACTTTTGAAAATTTTGAATCCATGGATATCATGCGGGGCGAAGAAGTCGAGAGCGTCGCCATCCTCGAGCATTACCCGAGAGGTAGGAAATACCTTCTGATCCTTCCCGGCTCGCACACGAAATTCGTTTCAGTCGACGAAGAGGGTCATATCACCGGATGCCTGACCACCATTACGGGAGAACTTCTTTCTTCCATTACGAATGACACCATTATCGCGGATGCCGTGGGGAAAAAGTATGTGGAAAAGGATACATATGAAAAGGACACGGTGCTTTTAGGGTATGATACCGCCTGCAAATGCGGCATCGGCCGGTCCTGTTTTTCAGGAAGAATCTTACATCTGTTTGTGACAGACGATACCAATAAAGTGGCAAATTTTATTTTCGGGGTCGCTCTTCAAAATGACATTATCGCCATTAAAAAATCCAGCGCGCTCCGCACATCCCGTGACACGACGGTCATCGTAGGGGGAAAGGAGCCATTTAGCACCGCTTTTGCCGATATCCTCGAGCATGACGGATATTTTGAAAAAGTGGAGCACTTCATCGGGGAAGAGGGGATGCCGCTTTCGGCCCTTGGCGCTTACGCCATAGCCGAGCTCAGCGGGATCCTGTGAGTTTATGAAATAGAGGGATCAGCTATGAAGGTCGTTATAACAGATTTTGAATATCCGAACGTGGATCAGGAGCGGAAGATCATCACGAAATTCGGCGCGCAGCTGCATGCCTGCCATCTGAAGACGCCGGAAGAGATCGCCGCGAAAGTGGAAGACGCGGACGCCGTCATCGTGCAGTACGCGAACGTCACAAAAGAGATCATCGCCCGGATGAAACACTGCAAAATGATCATCAAATACGGCATCGGCGTCAATAACATCGACTCCGAGGCCGCGACGGAAAAGGGAATCTACGTCTGCAACGTGCCGGA
>DHDF01000111.1:442-601 GCA_002399225.1 bacterium UBA4883 | reverse complement strand
TGCAACGTGCCGGATTACGGCGTAGACGAGGTTTCCAACCATGCCATTGCAATGCTGATGGCGCTGGCGAAGAAGCTGCCGGTCGTCACGAAGGCCCTGAAAAACGGAAAATGGGGATACGCCCCGACCGTTCCGCTTTTCCGGCTGAACGGTTCCACG
>DHDF01000111.1:0-203 GCA_002399225.1 bacterium UBA4883 | reverse complement strand
GCTTTCGACCCCTATGTCTCTGCGGAGGAAGCGAAGAAACGGGGTGCCGAGCTTGTCGATTTCAAGAGGCTTTGCCAAGAGAGCGATTTCATCTCCATCCATTGCCCTCTGACGCCTTCCACGACCCATCTTTTCAACCGCGAAGCGTTCAGAATGATGAAAAAGACGGCGTTCCTCATCAACACCGCGCGCGGGCCCGTCAT
>DHDF01000048.1:1715-4614 GCA_002399225.1 bacterium UBA4883 | reverse complement strand
GTTTCATAATTCTTTCAAGCGCCCGAAACCTTATTTCCATTTTATTATACTCTAAAAGAGTATGAGACCACAACCCCGAAAAGAATCAAGCGGAAAAGTACCCGGGCGGCCAAAATTCGGCCGCCCGGGTTTTGTTTGGCACATGCAGCATTTTCATCGTTAACATTCTACCCACAGTTTTTTGACTGTGGCAGCCGATTGTTTTCTCCCCATTCGCACATCATATTCAAGACAGGGATCAAAGACTTTCCGCGCTCTGAAAGAGCGTATTCCACCTTGGGCGGTATTTGCGGGTACTCTGTGCGGATAATCAGCCGGTCGGCTTCCATGGCTTTCAATGTATTGCTGAGCGTTTTATAGGTGATCGTACCGATGCAGCGTTTCAGTTCATTGAACCTCATGACTTGCTTATACTCGGAAAGCCAATACATGATAATCATTTTATATTTGCCGCCGATGATCGACAAGGTATATCCAAAACCGGTATCTTCGATATCTGCTCCTGTCGGGCTGCAGTCTTCAATCGCCATTTTACACTCTCCTTCCATATAGTATATATCCAGAAGGTACGTACTTGACTAATCATACAAATACGCTATTCTTATTTTAGCATCAATTGGATCTTTTTCAAATAATAAAAAAGCAAGGTCTGGAAAGAAGGTTATTTATGACGGAAAAAGAAAAAATGCTTTCAGGGAAATTATATATTGCACAGGACAAAGAACTGGTGCAGGATAATAAAAATGCAAGGCGCCTTGTGCGCTTGTTTAATCAAACGAATGAGGATGAGTGTGATAGACGGATTGCTTATTTGAAAGAGTTGTTCGGTTCAACCGGTGAAAATATCTGGATTGAGCCGCCTTTTCATTGCGACTACGGCCGTCATATTTTTGTGGGAGAAAATTTCTATGCCAATTACGATTGTATCATCATTGACGTATGTCCTGTGACTATCGGCGATCATGTCCTTTTCGGCCCCCGCGTCTGTATTTATACCGCCGCACACCCTATCGATGCACAAGTGCGGGCAACCGGCCTGGAATACGGAAAGCCTGTCACCATTGGCAATGACGTATGGATCGGCGGAAATACGGTAATCAATCCTGGCGTGGCCATAGGCGGCAACGTGGTAATCGGTTCTGGTTCTGTGGTAACAAAAGATATTCCGAGCGGCGTCGTTGCAGCCGGAACCCCCTGCAAAGTATTGCGGTCCATTACGGGCGAGGATGAGAAGTACTGGTCCACGAAGCAGGAAGAATATAAGAGAGGACGATAAAAATGAGTAAAAAAGTTTTAGTACTTACGGGCAGCCCCAGAAAGGGAGGCAACAGCGACTTGATGGCGGATGCGTTTATCAAAGGAGCGCGGGCCGCCGGGCATACCATAACAAAGTACGAAGCCGGCTTAAAGAAAATCAATGGCTGTAAGGCATGTAACAGGTGCTACTCCAAAGGGGCCGCCTGCGTATTCGAAGACGATTTCAACACGCTGGCTCCGCTTATGGAACAAAGCGATATTCTCGTTCTTGCAACGCCTATGTATTGGTTTTCTTTTCCGGCGCAATTGAAGGCGGCTCTGGATAAAATGTATGCGCTGCTGATCGGCGGCAGACAGAGCAGGATCAAAGAAAGTATTTTACTGGCCTGCGCCGAAACGGAAGAAGAGGCTGATTTTGACGGATTGGTCAAAACCTACGAGCTGATCGCGTCTTATCAGAAGTGGATGGACCTGGCTCATCTGCTGATTCCATCGGTTGCAGAAAAAGGCGATATCTTACACACGGATGCATTGAAAAAGGCGGAAGAACTTGGATTGTCGGTAAGGTAAACCAGATCGCCTTGTTACAAAAGGCCCTTAAAGTTAAATCGTTCAACATGGATCGGTTTTTAAGTCTTTATATAACGTTTGCTTCGTTCAGGCAAGTTTTCTGATCTGAAATCAAAACGGGCCGGATTATTTTCCGGCTCTTTTTTGCCATTGTTCCTTTGTGATGCAGGTAACATGTTCTGTTCTGACTTCATTGATCAGCGGCAATTCCTTGTCTTTTTCGGTATGATGATATTGGAATCCGCATTTTTCCTGAACGCGCCGGGATTTTTCGTTCCCATCGAAATATCCGCACCAAAGCGTTTTCAGCCCGAGCTCTTCGAAACCGTGCCGCATCAACTCGCGGACCGCTTCCGGTATCAAGCCCTGCCCCCAGTAGGGAACGCCGAGCCAATACCCGATTTCCCCTTCGGCATCACCGGAAGCAATGCTGCTCTTTTTACCAATTTTAAGGCCGATACTTCCAATTGGGGAATCGTCCCCCTTCCACACAACGGCATAGGTTTCTTCCGCGGACAAAACGTCTCTGATCACCTGACGGCTGTTTTCTATATCGGTGTGAACAGGCCAGCCCGCATGAGGCCCGATGTCCGGGCTTTTTGCATACTGATATAACGCCTGCGCGTCTTTCTCCTCCCAGGGACGCAAAACCAATCTGTCGGTTCTTAAAATCATGAAACGATTCCTCCTTTTCTCACCACTGTCCATCCACCTCCGGGCGTCTGCACATTCCGGCAGGTGCCCAAATCAATGCCGGCCTTTTTGAAATTTAGGAAACCAACCTGAAAATCAGCCCCACAAGCAGCCACCCGATCAGCATGATCCATTCTTCCGTATTCAGCGCCGCAGGGCTGACGGGAACAATCATCAGCAGCACGATGCAGACGCCGGCCGTACAGGCCGAGAGGATCCCGAGCCTGCCGCCGGGGACCCGGAAGGGCCTTGGCAGATCGGGCTCGGTCGTCCTCAGGCGCAGGCAGGCAAACGAAACCATTGTACAGGCAAAAATAAAGGACAGGGCGGATAGGTTCGTCAGCGGCACCAGCATCCTCTTGCCGAGAAACGGCCCCGC
>DHDF01000048.1:1395-1610 GCA_002399225.1 bacterium UBA4883 | reverse complement strand
TAAGGTCAGCACGGCCATGAGAATATTGGCCGCTTTGGGCGTACCGCTTTTTTTGTCCAACACCGCAAAGGCTTTCGGCAGCTCTCCTTTGCGCCCCATCGCCAGCATGATGTGCGTGGTCGCTCCGTAAAAGGAGTTCATCGGGCCCATAGGGCCCATAGGGCCGAGCACCGCAATCACCAGCATGATGAAATATAAAATCATGTTGATGCCGC
>DHDF01000048.1:0-1241 GCA_002399225.1 bacterium UBA4883 | reverse complement strand
ATGCCGCGCAGGCAGGCCAGGGCCGGCACCGAGGCTTTGACAAATTCCGTCCAGGGGAGAATCGTTGCGAAAGAATAGATGCAGATCATGTAAAAAGCACCGGATGCCAGAAGCGCCATGCCGATCACTTTCCCAAACCTGTTCCAATCTAGTCCTTCCTTCGCCTCCTCCGCCTGCTGCGGGATCGTATCGAATCCGGCGTAAAAAAAGGGCGTCATCACCAATACGGAAACGATCCCGGCAAACATGCCGCCCGCGTCTGTTTTCACGGTCGGGCTTTCCGTACGCTCAAAGACTGGAAAAATGTTTTTTGGGCTGCCTTTCACAATAGAAATGGCCATGGCAACCAGCATGCCCGTCAGCAGTGCTTTTGTCAGGAACGACTGCAACCTGGCCGCGCTGGAGGCACCTTTGAAGTTCAGCCATACCACATACACTGAAATCAGGAGGGAGATGAGGGTCGGGAACAAAAACACATCCGCCCCCAGGACGGTGTAAAGCTTGACGCTTCGCAGAAACGGGAACAGGCCGCCGAACATTTCCGATATCAGCGTGGAAATCGCAATGGCCTCCCATGGGCACAGGATTCCATTCCCCAGCACGAGCAGCCAGCCTGTCAGGTAAGATGCGGTTTTCCCGAAGGTGCGATCCACGTATTCCACAATCCCTCCCGAAAGCGGGATTGCCGCGGCCAGCTCCCCGAAAACAAAACCGATCGGCAGCAGAAAAACAGCGCCCGCCAAAAACGCGGTCATGGCGGCGATCGGGCCGCCGCCTATCACCATCCAGTCTCCCACCAAAAGAACCCATCCGGTACCGATAATTGCTCCGAATCCTATTGTGAAGAAATTCCATAAGGAAAGACTTTTTTGCATGCCGCCAAAAACCTGCGGCGAAGTTTCAGAACAATGCTGCATGTTTTTCCTCCGTTAAATGATATTGCCAGCCGACACTACAAATATCGTAACACAATATTGATTCAAAATGGATTTTATATCAGATTTAAAAGCCGGATTTAGAGCCGAAATTGTTCCCGCAAAGCAAGCCTTTCGGATAAGCTTTCCAGCAATCCGGGCTTCATTCAGACCCTCTCGAATCAGGATTTTTTGGAGGCAGGACGATGCCAGATCAACCGGAGTTCAAAAGACCGCTTCAGCCGCTTTTTCCATCAGCTTCGGCTGAATTTCAGGATAGGTCCAATTGCCGGGTAAAGTATCCATGAAAACGACCTTTTCTATCTC
>DHDF01000090.1:8473-14306 GCA_002399225.1 bacterium UBA4883 | reverse complement strand
CGCAGCGAAGCGCCGATCTCACCGTGCGGCCCGCCGTACACCAAAAAGTGATACCTCAAATATAATAATAGATCTCGACCTGGTTCTTTACCTTGTTGTAGACGACCTTTTCGATGAAGGACCGCAACAGGATGTTCTTTTCGCCGGCGCCGACGTGGGGGTCTTTCAGGACGGCCATTACTCCTTGGCGGGAGCTGCGCAACTTCGTAGTGAGTTGCTTCTTCGCCGGCGGCTTTGTGGTGATTTGCTCCGACTGCAGTTTTTTCAGGCGGTCGGTAATTTTTTGCTTGTTTTCCCGGTATTCGTCGATGGTATCGATGCCGTTCTCATACGCTTCGCGGATGCGCTGCAGCTTCTGTTTTTCGCGCTGAATCTGCTTTTCGATCGCATCCGATTCGTACTGCTTTTCTGGGAGGATCTTCAGGGCGATGTGGATTTCTCCTTCTCTCAGATCTTCTGCGAGCGCAGCATAGACCATTGATTCTAGGCGGTTGTACATGATTCCGTGGGAATAGTCACATTGCCCGTGCGAGTAAGCGAGACACTGCATCATGCCCTTCGACATACGGGTCAGAGAACTGCCGCAGCTGCTGCACTTCACGATCCCCTGAAGGGGATATGCCGGACATTTTTTCGCGCCGGCGGATCTGCCGTACATAAGTTTGTTTTTTGCGATCTGATCTTGGGCTTTCTTCCAGGTTTCGGGATCGATGATTGGCTCGTGGCCGCCGTCGACGATGACGATGTTCGGGTCGTTGTAATTGCGGCGGGGCTGGGCGGCCGGGTTCCAGCGGATCTTACCGATATAGACCGGATTGCGGAGAATGTATTCAATGGTGCGGTTTTCCCACCGGTTTCCGCGG
This sequence comes from bacterium UBA4883, assembly GCA_002399225.1. Lineage (GTDB taxonomy): Bacteria > Bacillota > Clostridia > Oscillospirales > Acutalibacteraceae > Caproicibacter. The sequence goes on along the minus strand of DHDF01000090.1, from coordinate 13,443 downwards.
CGGGTGCGGATCCCCATTGTGTTGAGTTTCATGGCAATCGCGCGGGTACCCATGCCGGTGATAAAATCGGCAAAAATCATGCGAACCAGCGGCGCGGTTTCCAGGTCGACGACCAGCTTTTTGTCCTGAAGGAAATATCCGAACGGCGCGATCGTAACCGGCTCGCCGCGGGAAACCTTTTCATTCATGCCGCGCCGAACCTCTTCGGCCAGATTGATGCTATAGTATTCGTCCATCGCCTCGATCATGGCCTCGACGATAATGGACATCTTGTCGTCGCCGATCGGCTCGGTGACGGAAACGACGTCGATGCCTAACTGTTTCCGCAGCATGGATTTATAGACAATACTGTCCTGCCGGTTGCGCGCGAAGCGGGAGAATTTCCACACGATAATTACGTCGAACGGCTTCGGCTTCTTTTTCGCGAGGCCGATCATATGCATGAATTCCGGCCGCTTATTTGCCTTTTTACCGCTGATTCCCTCTTCTTCGCGGAAGATAAATTCTTCGGGAAGGATCATGTCGTTTTGCTTCGCGTATTCGCGTATTTTTTCAAGCTGGCTGTCCGGGCTGTATTCAAGCTGGTCGTTTGTAGAAACTCGGATGTAGGATGCCGCGATCTTCATTTTTGTTATTCCTCCTGGGAAGGGAGTCCCCGCGTCGGAAGGGCGCGGGGTCCATTTTCATTTGAATAATTTTTTGAGAAGACCACCAAGCCCGATTGTCGTTTTATGGTAAACTTTGTTGTATACCGCTTTTTTAGGGTTTGTGATCCATCCTCTTCCCTTTTTTCCATATCCGGGGATCAAGGCCTTTTTGACCGCTCGTTTCGCCCGGCTTGTTGTGCGGGCCCTGAACATTTTTTTCGCAGAAGGCCGGCGGATGCCGATTTTCATTTTTGTACCTCCGCAATTATATGTAACGCTTAACTACTTCGATGAGAGCGCCTTTATGATCCTCAATCTGGTAAATATTTTCCAAAGGATAACGGATTTCTTTTTTATTTTCATCCGGGATGGCCAGCAACTTATGACCGCTCGTAAAAATAAAACGGCAGATCCATTTCGTAGTCTTCCCCTGATAGAGTACCGAGAAATAATTGATCGTGTCTTTATAGGCCAAGTTGTCAACAGAAACCGTGTCTTTTAAGAGCATCTTCACCACGAAAAATGCTTCCAGCTCCTCAGCAGTTGTATTAATCCTGTTCTCCGGTTCTTCAGACTTTTCTTCTTCGACGGGTGTCGGGGAGGATTCCGCCTGCGGCTGATTTTCCGTATTCGCACTGAGAGCGGACTTGATTTTATCATTCATTAGCTCGCTGATGTATTCGTTCAGCGACCTTTTGAGAATGGGCCGGAATTTTTCCAAAACAGCTTGGGTTTTTACGCCAGAGTAAACGGAAGTGAGAAAAAATTTTAGAAAATCATCCGAAGGATTTTGCAGTTCGTTGGCGAAGACCGTCCGGAACTGATGAGAGTATTTCAACTCCGACGCAGAATTAAAAATATCACCAACATTGAAAGTGGATTTTTGGAATTTTTTCAATTCCGCAATCTGGTTGTCCTTGATATCGAGGATGTTTATCTCAAGGAAGGGTGATTCGTCCATCTTGTTCGGTTCTTCGAGATCAGTATAGAACCGGTAGATCAAACCGTTTGTAAGAATGGCAAACTTGGCGTTGGTGGTTCCGAAGTAACGGAACAACTGCGAATCGTGGCTTTCAAGATCTTCCCCGATCCACTTGCACTCGATCAGGATGACGGGGGCGCCTTCCGACATGATGGCGTAGTCGACCTTTTCTCCCTTCTTGATCCCGACGTCCGCCGTGAATTCCGGAACGAATTCCTCAGGATTAAAGACGTCATATCCAAGAAGGGAAAAGAACGGCATGATGATAGAGGTTTTGGTCGCCTCTTCCGTTTGCAGGGAATCTTTCAGCCCTTCGACGCGCTTGGAGAACTGTTTGACCTGGTCGATGAAGTCCATAATTACACCCCTCAAAAATTATTTGACATAATCCGCCAAAATTATATAATGCTCTTGAGGGACAATTTCAGAGAGTTCCTTAATTCATGCAGTCCGTTCCCTATTTGCAGTAGCGAACGGACTTTTTTTTTATAAAAATTTTTTTTGCCACACATTGTTGATGTTATGCATTTTCGGTGTGATAATGAAGGTATCGTAACCGGGACGAAAAAAACTGTATGAACTGCAGTTCAACGAATGCGGGGGATATACATTGGGGAAAAAGGAAAGGCATCGAAGCGAAGAAGATGAGGCTTACGAGCTGCTGCGAAAGCTTACGCATGATCAGTTCATTTCTTATTATGCTTATCTACTAAAGCAGCAAGAGATCGCAGATCGTCAAGCGCATGTGCCCGAAAATCAGGGGGAAGATTCTTTAAAATCTTAATTGCATCATCAATCGTTGGATCAGGGCTGTTGGCATTATTGCCAACAGCCTTCTCTTTTTGTTCATTTCCGAGTAAGTAGTCAACCGAAACATTAAAAAAATTTGCGAATTTTAAAAGCATCTCATTATCCGGTTGACGCTTCCCTGTTTCGTAAAGAGATATTGTGCTTTCCGCCAATCCAAATAGTTTTCCAAAATCACGCATGGATATCTTTTGCTTTTTTCTCAATTCTCTTAGTCTTTTCATGCGTGCACCTCAATTCTGAAAATAGTATAAACTTTGCAATATGTGAAGTAAATAATAATTTGCAAATCGTCAAGAAAATGGGCTAATTCACTTGACATATTGCAAAACTAATGGTAATATAAAGAAAATCTTGACAAAATGCAAAGAAATGGTGGTGATGTAATGCGGGGCTATCTGAGGGAGAAACGAGAGCAACGTGGCTTAACTCAACAAGATATGGCTTCAAGGCTTGACATTTCGCTAAGCTACTACAACCAAATTGAAAATGGCGATCGCCAGAAAAATCTGGAGTTGCTCCTCGCCGACAAAATAGCTCATTTCCTGGGTGTGTCTATTGATTTCATCATTACAGAGGAAACAAAACTGTTGCAGCAAAGCGCATAGGAGGGCGATGAAGCTCAGGGGAACCAAAACGCACCTGTATAATCTGGTGCTGGCGCATTATTCGACGTGCCGCCGATGCGCAAAACGGAATTTATTAAGGCGCCTGCTTCCTTTTTCGGATGGGGACTACAAGGCCGTGGAAATCCCGCTCGCGGAGCTGAAAAAATTTGATCTGTTGGAGGAGGGCGAGGGCAGATGGACAAAACAGATAAACTGACCGTTTCAAGAATCAGAGTGGAGGTTTTACGCGATATGGTTGCACAAGACAAGCTGTCGAAATCGCAGGCCACACAAGATTGGGCTTCCGCTATTGAATTCGCTCTTGACACACTCCATCTACCGAAGGAGGCGAAAACGGATGGATGATCATCAGCATCAAGCATCCGATTCCGCGCGGAGGCTACCTCTGTCTGTGGTGCGCCGTTCGGACCAGGCATAGGACAATCCGGCAGCCTAGTAACTATAGAGGAGGTGATTCGCATGGCAGCGAAGAAGCCGTTTATTTTCACGGCGGTCAGTTACATAGTCCAGAAGACCGGCGACGGCTCCGTGCGCTGCCGGCAGGAAACGGTGTTCGAGCAGATGCCTTCTCCAAAGGGGACGATTGCGTTCCGGCCGATCAAGCAGACAGTCTTTATGCCGGAACCGGAACGGGCTGAATATGACAGGAAAATGATGGCGAACGCGGGCAAGGCCGTATCGGATTATCTCTCAGGCCATACGGAAGGGGGTGTAATGTGCGATAACCCTTGTCCATAGCATACCATGCGGAGGTGAAATTTCAATCGTGCAAAAGGCCACGAAAGCAAGCGGAAATGCCTATTATACCGCACGAATCCGGGCTGCGGAATACGACGATCGGCTGCACAGCCGCGAGAGCGCGTCACAGATCGTTTGTATTGACCGCACAAGGCTTGCAAACATCGAATTAGGCAACATAAGCCCCCATCCGGAAGAGGTCAACCTGATGGCCTGCAGCTACAATGCGCCGGATCTGATGAATTACTACTGCTCCAGCCAGTGCCCCCTCGGATGCGGAAAGGTCGACAGGCTCGCTCCCCGGAATCTGGAAAGCGCCGCCATGAAGATCGGCCGGCTGACGCGGAATATCGACGAGATTGCCGAAACTATCTCGGACATCGCGGAAGACGGGCAGATCACGGAAAAAGAGCGGCCCGTTTTTGAGAAAAACATCGGGCGCCTGCTGGATCTGAAAAAATCGATCGAGGAGCTTATCCTTGCGGCTCAAGAGTCGCAGGCCGGGCGAAAAAGTAAGGAGGATTCCTGATGAGTGTAAAAATGCTTCGACGTTATATGGGCATCTGTCGAAAATATGGCCGGACGCCCTCCTGGGATGATCTCAAAGCCCTCACCCGGATGAAAAATAAACACAGGAGGTTTGCGGATCATGACGTTCACGCCGCCGCCCTGTAAGGACTGTACGGGCAGATCCGTAGGTTGCCACTCCGGTTGTCCGGCCTGGAAGGACTGGAAAGCCCAGGAAGATCAAAAACATGCGCAAATGGATGATTATCTCCGGGAGGAAAAGGTGTTTCAGGCCATCCACGCCGAACGGGATAAAAAAATTACGCGCAGGCTGATGCGGAGGTGCTGACATGTTTCAAGTTTCGCTTGCGATGGGCCGCCTGGTCGAGGACCCCGAGCTCCGGCATACGGAAAGCGGCATCGCGGTGACGACGTTTCGCCTCGCGGTGGACAGGCCCTATAAGGTGGATGGAAAGGAGAAGGCGGATTTTTTCAATGTGGTCGTTTGGCGCGAGAGGGCCGAATTCGTCTGTAAATATTTCAAAAAAGGAAAGCCGATCTTCATCCAGGGCCGTTTTGAAAATCGAGATTACCGGAACAAGGAAGGCGAAAAACGGTGGATCACCGAATTAATCGCGGAAAAGGTCGGGTTCGCCGGCG
>DHDF01000090.1:7374-8264 GCA_002399225.1 bacterium UBA4883 | reverse complement strand
CCGATCGGCGATCCGCCGCCGGAGAAAAAAACAAAGGCCGACAACGACAAGCCGAAGCCGGCCGCGGATGCGGGGTGCCATGCCGGATCGGATACTGAGGATTTTGAAGAAATGCCGTCGGACGAGGACCTGCCGTTTTAAGGGGGGCGCAAAAGATGGATCCCGCAGATTTTGACCGTCATATGAAGCTGGCGGAGCGAAAGGTTACGTTTTTCCCGAATATCCGCATCATCGTGGTCCGCGACGGTTACGGCGAGACGGTGCGGGTCATCGACGCCATGCGGCTTGCCGCCGCATGGCTGACCATGAGCAATGACGACTTTTTCGTAAGGTATGGATTCAACTGGGTCCCGCCGACCGAATTGCAGGACGAGGTACGGCGCAACGCCGTGAGGGGCGGCCGGTATGGAACGTGATGAATTGATTCTGCAACTGCGCCGATATGATTACGCCGACGACCTCGCCGGACAGACCGACACGCAACTCGCGAATATGGTCGCGGGATGCCTGCAGCCAAACGGGGCAGATTTCAGGGGCTTTGAGCAGTCGATTTTTCAGGGAAGCGAAGGAAGGTAAAAACGTGAAACAGAAGTATGTCTGCAAATGCGGAAAAGTTTTTGAAAAGGAATCCAGCGCCGACACGACCGGATACCGGCTCGGCGAGGATTTTGGGCCGGATCACGAGTGCTACGGCTGCCCGTTCGTAGTCAGCGTTACCGGCCCCGCCAACATGCAGATCATCAACCACGAATGCCGGGCCAGCAAGACGATCCGGTACGATACGACGGCCGACCTCCCCCGTGCGCGGGAGGGATTCCACGTCGGCCGGATCTATACGCTCGACCTGGATTTCGCGCGGGAGATCTGGGAATATTCCCGGGGCCTGCCCG
>DHDF01000090.1:5476-7159 GCA_002399225.1 bacterium UBA4883 | reverse complement strand
GCTTCGAGGCGGATGGCCGGTACTGCCTGACGCTTTATCTGCAGAAAACAAGGGACGGCATCGCGTCGGCTGTCAAGATCTCCGAAAAGTTTTTTGCCGGTAGCTCGACCCGTCCCGGGATAACCGCCGACCAGGAAAAGAAAATCGTCCTGCAGCTGATCCGCCGGTCGATCGAAGACGAAAAGCGGCCGATTCTCAATGTGCCAGCCGAGGGGCCGCAGGCTGTGTCCAGTAGGGGGCAAGGCCCGCGGAACATCGAGCAGATCACGCTGGAGATCAATTTCTATAAGCAGCAGACGGCGCAGAACATCCTTGAGATCGGTAAGCGGCTGATCGAGGCGAAGCAGCAGTTTCAGCACGGGGAATGGCTTCCTTGGCTGCGGGATCAGGTGCAGTTCACCGAGCGTTCCGCCCAAAATTTCATGCGAATCGCGGAAGAGTTCTCAAAAACGAAACCGGTTGCGGATTTGCCCTATACGAAATTGCTCGCGCTCCTGCAGGTCCCCGAGGAGGACCGCGAAGAATTCATCCAAGAGACGCACCTGGTCGGCGGGCGGGAGAAGACCATCGCCGATATGTCGAAGCGCGAACTCGAGCAGGCGATCAAGGAGCGCGACGAGTCAAAGGAAAAGGCGAAGAGCCTGGAAGAGGAAAACGCAGTCAATCTTGACCATTATCTGAGAACTAAAGATTCATTGAAGGAAATTAGCGACGCGCTGCAAAATGCCCGAAAGGAAAGCAAGCAACTTCAGGACCAGCGCTCGGCTGCGGAGAAAGCGACCAAGGAAGCGCTCGGCCGGATTTCCGATCTGGAAAAGCAGATTGAGGAGCTGGAATCCCGCCCGATCGATGTCGCGGTCCAGGAGCCCGGGGAGGACGTAAAAGAACGACTTCGCGAAGAGGGCGCCGATTCCGCTCGCCGGCAATACGAGCAGCAACTGCTGGATGCCCGCCGGAAGCTCGAGGCGGCAAAATCCCAGGTCCGGCGAGAAATCGGCCTGCAGCAGGACGACATTATCACGGCCACTGCTACCTTCCGCGACTCGCTCGATTCGATCTGTGATAATTTTCAGCTGATTTTGCGACTTTTGCCGGCGAGCAGCATCGAGAGCGTCGTCCAGGAGTGCATTGATCACATGAGAGGGCTGATCCATGAGATGGAGGATACGGCGGCGCGGGTCAAAAACGCTTCCCTGATGGATCAGGATTTTTCTTTGCCGCCGGAAGACGGCAAAGAAAATTAGCCGGCGGGAGGTGAGATCATGAGGTTGGAACTCGATTTTCAAAACGCAAAGCTGATCCTGTCGGTGGCGGATCAGGAATTTCATGCGCTTTTTGAGCTGCTTTCGCAAATTCTGCATTTCGATCCTGTGAAAAAAGAGATCAAATCCGCGATCCAGCGCGGAGACATCAGCATCGAAGAAAAAAAGAGCAGGGAGCCTGAAGCAATCGTGAAACCTGATTCAGCGCCGAAAATCGATCTCACCGGCAAGCCGCCGGTCATACCTTTCCCGGGGTATACCGGATTTCTCTACATACGCTGCCCCGGGTGCGGGGAAGAACGTGGGTTCTGCTCGAAATATCCGATCACCGACGCCATCTGCAAAAAATGCGGGAAGAGGATTCATCTCCCGGAAGAACTCGCGCGGGTTTCTTTTCGCTGCGAGTGCGGTAGGACATATC
>DHDF01000090.1:4696-5386 GCA_002399225.1 bacterium UBA4883 | reverse complement strand
ATCTGACAAATATCACTGACCCGATGTTCGACATTCCCTGTATGGAGTGCGGTACGCCGAACGCAGTCGTTCTCAATCACAAAACGGGGAGCTATATCGACGCGAAGAAAGGAAGAGGGCCGCGATGAAGGACAAGTTGACCGATTTGAACGACCATCTTTTTGCGCAACTCGAGCGTCTCAATGACGAGGACCTGAAGGGTGATGCGCTGATCGAGGAAATCCATCGGGCAAAGGCTGTTACTGGGGTCGCTTCACAGATCATCGCGAATGGGACACTGGTTCTCAAGGCGGCGAAAACGGCCCAGGAATATGTAGACAGGGGGGAGAATTTACCTAAAATGTTGACGGGCGAATCCGATGGCACATAGATACACTCCTGAGCAGCATGCTTTTTTCAAAGAAAACACATTCGGGCACAGTTATCGCGAGCTCCAGGAACTGTTTTACGAAAAATTTGGGGTCATACTCAAATTGAGTCAGATCAACTCGTATATCGGCAACCACAATCTCACGACCGGCCGGCCGGGCCGTTTCCAGGTCGGCCATGTTCCGGAGAATAAGGGGCGGGAATAAGGCGCAGTCCGGCCACAGAGTTTCGGAAAGGTCATATGCCGCAGACATGGAAGCCTGTCGGCACCGAAACGGTACGCAGCGACGGCTACACATGGGTGAAGATCGCGGAACCGAA
>DHDF01000090.1:0-4604 GCA_002399225.1 bacterium UBA4883 | reverse complement strand
GGGTGAAGATCGCGGAACCGAACAAGTGGCGCGAGAAGCATGTTCTGCTGTGGAAAGCCGCGAACGGGCCGGTGCCGGCGGGGTGTGTCTTGTTGTTCGCGGACGGAAATCAGCGAAATATCACACTGGAAAATCTGATACTTATCAGCCGGGCGCAGCTGGTCAGGCTCAACCAGAAAAATTTGATCGGCGGCAGCGCGGACCTGACCCGCGCGGGGCTGCTGGTGGCGGACATCATGAATAAAATGGCCGAGCGCCGCCGCGGCGGCGTCCATAAAGGAAAGAAGTGAAAAATTATGAAAAGCCTGATTCTTCGCCTTATTGCGGCTTCCAGAATCCGGAAGGTCGGGCGCTGGAAGGGGCAGCGAATCCATAGAGCCCGGGACGCTTATCGGTTTGGGTTCAGGGCGCCCGGCCGGCGGATCTGACATTTTCGCGTGCTGTAGCTTTAAGAGGAGAGAGAAAAAATGGATAATAGCCAGCATGATAAGTTTATAAAGGCATATTCCGATATTAAAAAGTTGGCAATAACTTTGTGTGGGAATTTTGCTGTAAAGGAAATCGAGCGGGCGTCCGAATATCTCGGCGGCCGCCTTACGGACGAGCAAAGGCAGCAGATTCTCAAGCAAGATCCGGAACAGATCTTACAGGCCGCTCAACTGATGAAATCTACTGTCGCGCTGCGGCAGCAGATAGAAATAGCGGAAGGCGTCCGCCGGAATATTGAAAAAATGGAACTGATGGCGGCGCTTTCTCCCAAAGGCCCCGTCAGTTAAAAATGCGGCCTTGTGGAGGAATTTTGAATGGATAAATCGGAGCGTATTCGCAAAATGGCCATCATTTCCGATGCGGACTGTTACGACGGGACCGGGAATCAAGACGGAAAGACCATTTTGCAGATAACTATGCTTTATGTTTCCGGTAGAGAACGCGGGGAAGAGCTTGAAAAATGTTATGAGTGCGAGCCGCCGTTTCCCGATTTTCTTCAAAAGGACATGCTGAGGCTTGGCTTCCGGGTGCATTCTTTCGAAGAGCTGAAGACGATCGCAAAGCAACTGGTGGGAATTATCGTACGGGTGTCGCTGGTACGGAACGGCGGCACTTTCCGCGTTTATATCGACGACTATTTCGGGCGGGGAGATCCGCACAAATTTATGGCAAACGGGTGATTTTGTGAACTTCGACCATATTCCGGTGGAACTGACCAGGAAAGAACAATGGGTCTGCCATCGTTATCCGAATAAAATGCCGCTTTGCCCGCGCCCCGATCCTGACGGAAAGCTGAACCCCGCGAAGGCCAATGACAGCCGTACCTGGGGATCGTTTCAGGAGGCCGTGGCCGCTGTAAATTGGCACTTGGCGGCAGGTATCGGAATTGAGCTTGGGAACGGCATCTGCGGCGTGGACCTTGACCACTGCATAGACGACGGGGAACCGAATGCTTTCGCCAGCGAAGTCATCGAAGCTCTGCAGAGCTACACCGAGATCTCGCCGAGCGGGACCGGGGTACATATCCTCTGCAAGGGGCGGCTCCCGGACCGCGAGGGCCGCAAGGATAGTCTTTTAGGCTTGGAAATGTATGATAAAGCCCGTTATTTTACGGTAACGGGGAGGGCTTATTGCGATGAGGAGGGCATCCCGTATCCTCTGCGGCATTGTACCGAAGAGCTCGATAAAATACACAGAAAGTATCTGACGCACGATGATAAGCAGCTTAATCTGGGAGATATGCAGAGACAGCAGGGAGAAAGCCTTTCAGACCAAAAGCAGCGGGAGACTGTGACTGTTTTGCCGGGTTCAACGCCGCATCATGCCGTTGCACGCCGGCCGGAAGAGAAGGTGCGTGACCTTTCGGATCAGGAGATTTTGGATATAGCCTTCCGGTCGCAGAGCGGCGAGGAAATCAAGCGCCTTTATGACGGGGACTGGGACGGATCGAAATATAAGTCGCAAAGCGAAGCAGACTTCGCATTCGCGAGTTATCTGGCGTTCTGGTTCAACTGCGACGTCGACCGGATGGACCGCGTCTTCAGGTCGTCTAAACTTTTCCGGAAAAAATGGGATCGGTCCGTGGGGGGCGGCCGGACCTACGGCCAGTATACCCTTGCCCATGCCGCAAAGGGTAAGGACCGCACTTTTATTCCCTATGATCGATCCAGGCCGCAAGAGGAGGTGCCTTTGCCCGAGCCTCCGCCAGGACCTGACGGCGGGGCTCCTGAGCCCCCGGCTCCTCCTGATCATGCGGGTCCGCCTGAGTCAAATGTGGAATTTCAGCCGGATCCGAAGCTGTATACACTCGACGATACGGGCAATGCCTATCGTTTCCGCGACGCTTATTACCAGGATATTAAATACGATCACATCAATCAGATCTGGATGATCTGGACGGGGCAGCGCTGGTGCGAGGACCAGACGGGGGAAATCAAGCGCAAGGCGGACGATCTCCTCGAAAGACTCTGGAAGGAAGCCGGCCCGGGCGAAGATAAGGATGGGAATGAGGTGCTGATGAAACATATCCGCCGCACGCGATCCAGCAAGGCCAAGAAGGCCATGATCGAAGAGACGCAGCATCTCCCCGGCATCCCGATCCTGCCGAACGAGCTGGACCGGTATAAGGACGCGCTGAATGTCCGGAACGGGGTCGTAGACCTTCGGACCGGCCAGCTCCGGCCGCATGACCGCCGCTTGAAGATGTCGCTGCTCGCCGACGTGAAGTATACCGAGGGGGCGCAATGCCCGAACTGGATCAAATTTCTGGACGAGATCACGCTGTGGGACAAGGACCTGCAGCTGTACATCCAGCGCATGATCGGGTATTTCCTGACCGGATCGACAGCCGAGCAATGCCTGTTCTTCCTTTACGGTACGGGCTCCAATGGAAAAAGTACGTTCGTCAACGTCGTCAGTTCGCTATTCGGGGATTACACCAAGAACGCGCAGTCCGAAACGATCATGCGGGTCGATCGTGGAAATTCATCGTCGGCCCGGTCCGATATTGCGCGGCTGAAAAGCGTCCGTCTGGTGACGACATCGGAACCCTCGGGAGGATGCGTGCTCGACGAGGCGATGGTCAAGACGATGACCGGCGAGGACGTCATCACCGCCCGGCGCCTGTATCGCGAGGAATTCCAGTTCCGGCCGGAATTCAAGATCATGATGGCCACCAACGTGAAACCGATCATCAAGCACAGCGATCACGGGATCTGGCGCCGGATCCGTCTGCTGCCTTTCGAGGCGCAGATCCCGGATAACCAGAAGGATGTCCACCTGATCGATAAGCTCCTTGCCGAAAAGGAGGGCGTCTTCCAGTGGGCCCTGCAGGGCGCGATGGATTGGTATCAGCACGGAATGCCGGGCTGTAAGAAGATCGACGACGCGGATAAAGAATACCGCATCGAGATGGACCGCATGAAGCAATTCGTCGAGGATTGTATCGTCAGCGCGGCCGGATGCACGATTCCCTCGGGGAAACTGTATGCAGTCTATCGCGCCTGGTGCTCGGAGAGAGGGGAGAGATACCCTATGTCGCAGAGTAAATTCAGCGTCGAGCTGCAGGATAATTATCAATTCTATAAGCGGAAGACCGCGCGGTTCAACGAATTCGTCGACATTTCCCTGACCGAGGAAGGCAACCAGCTCGCCTTGATTACTCCCACTACCCCACAATGATGGATGGTTATGGAATATTTGGAGGGGACCCACAAGAATTTTACAGTATTTTTTACAGGCGATTTTTATACCGTAACCCTCCATCATTCCATAAGTCTCCATGATTCCACAATTCATCAGCAGTTTGTTTAATTATTGGATTCCACTAAGTATCCATAGACATCCATAAGGAGGTTTTCTTTTATGACAGACGAAAAGAAAAAAGAAAAGCTGAGGGCGTATCTGATCGCAGTCGATCGGCTACGGATCAAATGCGACGACGCGGCGAGGTGGGAGAGCATGAGCTTCGGACCGAACGGATCGGTCCATGCTGGTGGCGGAAAGGCCCAGCCGGACGAGATAAAGGAGACGGCGATCCAGATGCGGCAGGACTGTGAGGCGAAGGCGTACCAGGTCCGCGACCTGCGTAAGAAGATGGATGCCGCCTTCGCCTGCATGCGGACGGACCGGCTGCGGGATATTCTGGAATGCAAGTACATCGACGGTATGGGAGACAAAGCTCTGTGCGAGAAGAAGCACTACAGCGACCGTCACATGCGCCGGTTGCTGACCCAGGCGCTGCGCGAACTCGAGGAGTGCAGTTCGTTCTTTTCATAAAGTCGTCCGCGAATGTCCGGGAATGTCCGCGTTTGTCATCTTGAAATGCACACCGTTGTTGACATATAATGATGCTCAGAGAGGTGTGCTCACATGAGTATCCCTCTTTTTTTCGTGGGCAAATTCAAATCGGGACTGAATTCAAATAGCCTAGATGAATTCAAAGCAAACGGAAAAGTTTTCAACAATTTTTTGCCAATACCGCCATGCAGCAGGGGGTTATCCACTATTGTGCGGGGTTCTCAACCGGAGAACCCAGTGGGGGCGCGGGTTCCGGGTCCTTCTGGCCCGCCACCCCCGTTGCGGGTCTCGCGAGGCCCGGGGAACACCCACGTAAA
>DHDF01000106.1:3845-6645 GCA_002399225.1 bacterium UBA4883 | reverse complement strand
TTATGAGGGTGTGGTTTGGCGCTCGGCAAGCCCTTCCGATCCCCAAATGAAAATATTGCCAACTTTTTAGGAACGTCTACAATTTATACAACCCTACCTGGTTTTGGAAACTGGATGGAGACAAAAGCGTCCGGATTATTTCGCAACGGAATCGTACTCCCCCTTGATTTTGCTGTAACCATCATTGTAGGCTTTTTTGATGATATCCGGGCTCATGGACTGGTAGGTTTGTGCGAACTTGGCCCAGTTGGCTTCGAAGTCCGCATCGCTTTTAGACATGATGAGCGATGCCATCTGCTTTGTCTTGAACTCCTTCAGCTTTGTTTCAGCGGCGGCCTCTTGGCTGCCGGTCGCAAGAGATACAGCGCTGAAAAGGCCGGTATGCACTTCTTTGAAGCCAAACAAATCATTGTTTTTCCAAGGATCGGTAACGTTTTTCCATCCATAATGGGAGTAGACTTCCTTCAGGCGATCGTCCATCTGAGCATCCTGCACGGATTCATCGTGTAACACATTATAGCATTGGCCATTCTTGTCGAAGCCCGAGGATAAGCCCAAAAAGTAATAGGAGATGTCGGTGCTGACACCGTCATTGAAGTGTGTGTCTGCGGAAGCGCCGGTTGCGCAGTCAATGAACTGCTTGGTCGGCGTCTTGATCCCCTTTGAATCCACCGTGTAGTGTTTCCCTTTGATACCCCAGCCGAGGAGTGCCTGACCTTCGTCGGTGCAGACCCAATTCACAAGCTGCATAATACGGTCGGCATGCTTGGCATTCTTAGTGATGACGACGCTTTGGTGAGCGTAAGAGTCAGTAATCGGAATAACGCGCTTTTGTTTTGCATCGATCTGCTCTTTCAGCATGATCGGCATCGTAACGTACTCCATCTTGCTTTTGTTAAGTTTTTTGAGGTTATTGTTCACATTGCCCATTTCCCATGTGACATAGAAGGTGGAAAGCGCTCTGCCGTTGTTCAGCTTCTGCTGGGCGACAGCGTCGGTGTCGGTAAAGCACTCGGGATCCAGGATCTGCTCACGATACAGGCGGTTCCAGAATTTGATGCCCGCTTTGAAAGAAATGGTGTCAAGCACCTGGTCGACGAACTCCTTCTGGTCGTCGTCCCACGCGACAATGCCGGAAAGTTCCGGATATTTGCCATGGGCGTACAGTTGTTGCATCACATCGCCGATGACCCAGTCCTCGGAAGCGCCCATCACGCAGCCGAGTGTGTCATTGCCGTCGGCCTTCGGGTTTTGCTGCAGGCCAGTCTTGAGCAGCTTGACGTAGGAGTCTTCATCCAGTACTTGCGGCCAGCCCTGCTGTTCGAGGATATCGCTGCGGATAATCATATCGAAACGCGGCGAAGTCAGAGCTTCTATATCTGGGGTATTAGCACACCAATTATAGAGCTTATGCTCGTCGTTCTCCAGTTTCCAGTAAGGAATGGAGTCCTTGTAAAAAGTGAGAAAATTCGGCGCATACTGCTTAGCAAGTTCTCCAATGTCCTGCAGCGCACCTGCTTTCGCGTATTTTGAAACCATCGCGTTACCTTGCAACTGGAGCAAGTCCGGATAATTGCCGCCAGCCAGCATGGTCGCGCATTTCTCTTCATAGTTGCCGGCATAGCCCACGATGTTGATCTTGATGCCAAATTTCTTATAGATCTCCTTTCCTATGTCATTGTCTGTACTTTTGGAATCCTTGGCGCCTGGAAGCAGATATTCAATTGTATAATCTTCTTGTTTCGTGTTCTGTGCAGTCGTCAAGGACCCCCCGCTGGTTGACGGCGAAGAACATCCCGGCAGCGATACGGCTGCAACGGAGACTGCCAAAACAATTTCCCAGATCTTTTTCAAACCCATTTTACTCTTTCCCCCTAAATCAAAAATTATATTGTCACCGGAAAACGCAGAATATCCCGGCCAATATTCCATTCAGTTCAGCCTTTTACTGAACCGATAAGCAAGCCTTTCGCAAAATACTTCTGCAGAAAAGGATAAACGCACATGATGGGGATAACGGTGATGACGGTCATGGCCATCTTCAGCGAAGTGGTATTCACCGTCATTAAACCTGCTTGCTGACGCGCGGCCTCCGCCGTGCTGGTGCTTGTCTGGATGAAGTTCATCAACACGTAAGAAAGCGTATGCAAGTCGGTACGCGTGGCGTTATAGATCATGGTATCGCTGTATGAATTCCATTGACCGACGCAATTGAACAGCAGCAGTGCGGCCAATACCGGCTTGCATAGCGGCAGGATAATGCGGAAGAAAGTCTTGAAATAGCTCGCGCCGTCGATCATGGCGCTTTCCTCCAGGGCGGCGGGCAGGCTTTCCATATAGGTCTTGATCAGAATCAAGTCGAATGCGCTGAACAGCGAAGGGACGACATATACGAGGAACGTATTCGTCAGATGCAGCTTCATCATCAGAATGTAATACGGAATCAGTCCACTGGAGAAATACATAGTAATGGTCAGAAATCTGAGAATGAAGCTGCGTCCCATGAAGTGATGGTGAGAAAGCGCAAACGCGGCAAGTGAGTTTACCATAAGGCTGCAGGCGGGACTGATGATGTAGCGCGCTACGGAAATGAACAGCGCATGCGGGATCTTTTCATCGCTGATAAGAACCTTGTAGGCGTCCACATTGAACCCTTTTGGATACAACAGGAGGCCTGTGCCCAGCAGTGCGGAATTGCTAAATGAATAGAAAATAATATATAAAAACGGGTAAAGGGAAATAATTACGACAACAGCCATCACGAAGGTAACCACAATGTCAAATAAAATATCTCCGACTG
>DHDF01000106.1:1467-3707 GCA_002399225.1 bacterium UBA4883 | reverse complement strand
TGTTGAATTCTTTTTGCACATCATGCCAGTAAATCCCCCAGAATCATACAATTCCGCTTCCTTTAAGTTTCTTCGCTGTAGCGTTGACGATCCAGAACATGCCGATGCTTGCGATGGTTTTCACGATGCCTACTGCCGTGGCATAGGAGAAATTGAGATATTTTAATCCGTAATTGTAGATGTAAATGTCGAGCACTTCCATCTTGGAATAATTCGAATCGTTGCAGAAAAGATAGAATTCCTCCAAATTGGAGGCGAAGATCCAACCGGAATTCATAATAAGCAGCACGACCAGAGTCGGCGTTAGCTCCGGAATTGTGATATGGTTGATACGTTGGAAGCGCGAAGCACCGTCGATCTCGGCCGCTTCGTATTGTTCCTGATCGATACCGGCCAGGGCAGCGAGGAAAATGACGCTGTTATAACCGAGCGACTTCCAAATGTTCACAAAAAGAATCATTCCCCACGAATACTTTGGGTCTCCGAGGAAATTAATACCGCTGCCGATGATCCCACCACCCACCAGCAACTGGTTGACAACGCCGCTCTTTACCGCAAAGAATGAGTTGAAGATCATATAGGCGATGACCCATGACACAAAATAGGGGAAAAATGAGGTCGTCTGCACAAATTTTTTGAAGCACCTAAGACGCACCTCGTTCAGCAGGATAGCAAATGCGCATGCAACGAACAGCCCAATGAACAGGCTCAGCAGGTTAATGACGATCGTATTGCGCACGGTGTATAATGCGTCGTTCGCTCCGCTAAAAAAGCTGGAAAATTGTGTGAATCCGGTCCACTTTGACTGAAACATATTCTGCCCAAGCTGATAATCTGTGAAAGCCATAATCCATCCGGAAAGAGGCACATAGGAAAACACGGCCGCCACGATCATTGCTGGCAGAAGCATTAGGTAAATTTGATACTGCTGTCTTAGTCTTATGAAAAACGATTTTTTCATTGGGGTTACGGTTCTTTCCATCGCAAGACTTTTTCGCATTGCTTTCCTCCTCTGTGAACTCCGCACAGTTCTGATCCAGAATGTGTTCAAGAAATAGTTTTGAGAAAACTATATAAATTAAATGAAACAATATAATAATATAATTAATAACTGTATTATTTAATCAATATTATAGTTTGATGTAGTTTTTTCTGCAAGCGACAGATTAAACCGGATCCATGACAGAGAATACTTGATTTGCTGTAAACGGATGAAAAAAGCGGCTCCGGCGAGCCGCTCAGATATTTTTCAGATGTGTTTTATATTTGCTGGGCGGTTTACCGTAGATGCTTTTGAATATTCTACAGAAATAATTCACGTCCTTGTAACCGACCTGCATTGCCACGTCGGAAACCATATGCCGGCCTTCGGTCAGCAGACCTGCCGCCTGGCGGATGCGGACCTGATTCAGGTAGTCGTGGAAGGAGGAGCCGCTTTTTTTCAGAAACACCCGCCCCAGGTAAACCTGATTGTAATGCAGCGCCTCGCTGACAGTGTGTAGGCTGATCTCCTCGCTGTAATGAAGGGCGACATAACTTTTTACCCGTGTCACCAGCTCGTTATCGTCGTTCTCCACACGGCCCGATTTCTGGTCCAGCCCGACGCGAATCGTACTCAGTGTTTTGATCAGTTCCTCCGTGTCGATAGGTTTAAGCAGGTAGTTGCGCACACCGTATTTGATACCGGTGCGTGCGTACTCGAAGTTTCGGTAACCGCTGAGAATGATAATCTCAGAGTCGATTTTTCGTTCTCGCATGATCCGAATCAATTCCAACCCATCAATGCGGGGCATGCGGACGTCGGTGATGACGACGTCGAAATGCTGCTTTGCCATCAGCTCCAGCGCGCGGCATCCGCTTTCCGCCGCACCAGCGATGACAAATCCATATTTCTCCCAGACAATGAGAACTTTCAGTCCGTTGCGGATCATTGACTCATCCTCCACAATCAGCACGCTGTACACAGCCGTCTACCTCCAGCTTTTCGATGGGCAGGGTCACGCGCACGGTGGTCCCCAAGTCCGGTTTGCTATCGATCATAAAAGTTGACTGGTCACCGTAGATCAAGCTCAGGCGTTCCACGATGTTCCGGAGAGCGAAATCCTTGTACCCGAACTGCGGCGTGCGGAGCGATTCGCGCAGCTTCCGCAATTCCTCTTCCCGCATGCCAACACCGTCGTCGCGCGTGCTGATCAGCAGATTCTTTCCCTCACGGCTAACGGAGATATCAATATTTCCCT
>DHDF01000106.1:0-1316 GCA_002399225.1 bacterium UBA4883 | reverse complement strand
CAGTTCCAGACCATGGCAGACTGCGTTTTCCACCAACGGCTGGAGCAGAAATTTCGGCACCCGATAATGCAGTAGCTGCTCCGGGACCTGTATGCGAAGATGGATGCGGCCGTCGTAGCGGAAATTCTGGATTTTCATATAGTCGCCGATAAAACCGATTTCCCTTTGAATCGTGACGAATTGTCCTGTATCATTGATTCTGTTGCGAATACTTTTTGCAAAAGCTTGGACAAGATCGGCCGTTTTCCGGTCGCCTTTCAGTATTAGGTTCATGCGGATGCTTTCAAGCGTGTTGAACATGTAGTGTGGGTCAATCTGACTTTCCAGCGCAAGAATGCGTGCCTCCTTGCTGGCGGTCTGGAGCTGCTCTTCCTTCAGCTCGTTTTCCATTTGCTGCCGGGTGAGCAGGTCGAGCGCGTTCAGCATCTGGTTGAATTTTTGTCCCAGCAGTGCAATTTCGTCGTGGCCTGGCACTGCGACGGTTACGCCATAATTTCCTTGGCTGATCTCCTCCATTTTTCCCGCGAGATATTCCAACCGCTTTGTGATGGTGCGGGAAAACAAGATGATTAATGGGGCCGCGATGAGAATACAGAGAGAGCACGCAATCAGATTAGCGTGCTGGATGAAATTGACGTTTCTATAGACATCGTCCATCGGGACAAGGCTGGTGAGTTTCCAGCCAGAAAGGCCAAACGAAGAATTTCCCAGATTTTGGCTGATGACGAGATACTTTTTACTATCGTAGTCGGCGTAATTTTCATTTCCAGCAGCCGAATCCTTTCCGGCAATGTGTAGGAGCTGCGGTCCTGCGTCGATATTAGAAACGATAGGGCAGTCCGTACCGTCCGTCAACAGTACGATGTTCTGTTCCTTATCGAAGTCTGAGAAAAATTGCTTCAAATCGGAGATATCGACCTGCATTTCCAGCACACCAACTATGTCAATATTATTACGATAAACAGCGATTGGCATCAGGCAATTCAGGGAGTACGTTTCACCCGGGTGGCCCACGCTTTCCCATTTCGCAGAGCCGATAAATCTTTGTGACTCTTTCTTTTTCTGTTCAAAAAGCTGCTTGTTTCGGATAAAAAGCCCGGAGAATTTTAGATCGGTGTTTGACGTGTAGATATGGATCTGCATATTAGGGTAGCGGTAACGCGCCTTCGATATCTGCTCCATAATACGGTCAGTGTAAAAGTTATACATCATAAAATCGTCGCTGTTGTGCATCTGAAGATATTCCTTAACATTGGAATCACTGATAATATCGTAGCCGGTTGAATAGTATCCTTTCAGCTGGTTAATAAGATTGG
>DHDF01000052.1:399-5106 GCA_002399225.1 bacterium UBA4883 | reverse complement strand
TGTGCAAATGCCTGCGCAATTCCAGACCCCATGGTGCCTGCGCCAATAACGCCAACGATCATATTATAACCCCCTTAAATTGATTTATCGTTTCTAGAATCATTCGTTTATAAAAGGATCCGGTTTTCTCTTTTCACAGAAAGCGGTCATGGCATTTTTTTGATCCTTGGTATCCAAACAATAACCAAACAACTCTGCTTCCAAAGAAACAGCCGTATCGATATCCATCTGCAAACCCATATTGACTGCTTTTTTGCACTGCCGAACCGCAATCGGCGCATTACGTACGATTTTTCCCGCCAGCTTCATGCACTCATCCATCAGCTGATCCGCCGGATACACGGCGTTAACCAAGCCGATCTTCAGCGCTTCGTCAGCCTTGATCTTCTTGCAGGTGTAAATCATTTCCTTTGCTCTGCCAACACCGACCGTGCGGGCAAGGCGCTGTGTTCCGCCAAATCCGGGCGTGATCCCAAGGCCAGCCTCCGGTTGCCCAAACACAGCGTTTTCCGACGCAATACGAATGTCGCAGCTAAGCGACAGTTCGCATCCGCCGCCGAGGGCAAAACCATTGACGGCCGCGATGACGGGGACCTGAAGCTTTTCAATTTTGCGGAATACATCATTGCCCCGCTTGCTGAATGCACGGCCCTGTTCTTTGGTCATGGTGCTCATGGCACCGATATCCGCACCGGCGACAAAAGCCTTCCGGCCCGCGCCTGTGATGATAACACAGCGGGTTTTTACCGGATCAATTGCATCAATCGCAGCTTCCAGATCATTCAGAACTTCATCATTCAGGGCATTAAGGGCCTTTTCGCGGTCGATCGTAACGATCCCGACCAAGTCCTTCTGCTCATATTTCACATACCCCATCTTCTGTGCCTTCTTTCACACATATTCGCTCAAAATAGCTTTAGCCTTCCATTTTGACAACAGTAGCAACACCCATACCGCCGCCTACGCACAGCGTGGCAAGACCAAATTCATTCTTTCTCTTCTGCATCTCATACAGCAGGGTTGTGAGGATACGGGCACCGGAGCAGCCAACCGGATGGCCGAGCGCGATGGCGCCGCCGTTGACATTCGTTTTGTCCATATCAAGTTTCAGCTCACGAACAACCTCAATGGACTGCGCCGCAAAAGCCTCGTTTGCCTCCACAAGATCCATATCGGAAACTTTCATGTTGATCTTCTTCATCAGCTTGTTGGTCGCCGCAATCGGGCCAAGGCCCATGTAAGCTGGATCCACACCGGCCCAGTCGCCGCCAACCCAAGTTGCCATCGGCTTTACGCCAAGCTCTTTCGCCTTTTCCTCCGACATCAGTACCATGGCGCAGCCGCCGTCGTCAATACCGGAAGCATTACCGGCTGTTACAGTCCCGTCCGGTTTAAAGGCAGGCCTTAACTTTTGCAGAACTTCCATCGTCTGACCGTAACGAATATCTTCATCGGTGTCGAAAGTGACGATCTTCTTCCTCTGCTTTACTTCCATTGGGACAATCTCATCCTTGAATCTTCCGGATTTGGTCGCCGCTTCAGCACGGTTCTCACTGCGCAGGGCAAACTCATCCTGCATCTGACGGGTGATCCCATACTTTTCTGCAACATTTTCCGCAGTGATACCCATGTGGTAATGATGGAAGGTGTCTTCCAAGCCATCATACAGCAGAGAGTCAATCAGTTTTCCGTCACGCATGCGGTAGCCGAATCTTGCATTCTTCAGCAAGTACGGCGTGCTGTTCATGTTTTCAATTCCGCCTGCAACAATGACATCGGCTTCACCGGCGCGGATCATGTCTGCCGCGACATTGATGCTCTTCAGTCCGGAGCCGCACATATTGTTCAGAGTGAACGCAGGAACCGAAATCGGTATCCCAGAATAGACGGACACTTGGCGGGCAATATTCTGCCCGACGCCACTCTGGTAAACGCAGCCGAGGATGACTTCATCCACTTGATCCGGCTGAATGCCGGCGCGTTTCATGCTTTCTTTCACAACCGTAGTGCCAATATCAGCTACTGGAACATTTGCCAGGGTCCCGCCGAACTTTCCGATTGCTGTGCGGCACGCGCCTGCTAAAACAATTTTCTTTGACATTAATTGTTCCTCCATTCTTTCAATCCCATAAATTATGCCGGTCTTACTGTAATCTTAAAGTCCTCCAATAGACTATGTTAAATATATCACAATATGTTTCAATTTGCAAGATGGAATATCAAATTTTAAACAAAATTTAGGAAACAAATAACAAATAGAATTCATGAATTTTGAAATTTTTGTTGCTGACACCGAAGGCACGAATTAAATTTCAGAAAGGCAGAAGGATTTCTGCTGAAAAAACGAGGCAATTGTTTCATGCGTGCCGTGGACCGAACCCTGCACCAATTCTTTTGAGCCGCCGCCTCTTCCGGAAAAGGCAGCCGATAATTCTTTCGCAAGCGGTCTGACATCATACAAACCATTTGAAACGGCATAGCGGTATCCTTCGGAATCGCTGCCGGAAAAGACCGCCGCTGCCGCCGAGCAGTGCTCTGAGAGAAGCTGGGCAAACCGGCGAAGTTCATTGGGGGTAAGGTCATCTTCAAAAGCCAGAAGATTTCCACAGTCCTGCGAAATGGAATTCACCTTTTGCTGAAAGACTTCCGACTGGAGGGCAGAAGTTCGCCGCTTCAAGTCCGCATTTTCCGTCAAAAGGCGCTTCGCAGCCTGTGCGATCTCCATTGGTTTTGCAGAAAGAAGCACAGACACGGCTGAAACATTGTTCTGGCGCTCCCCATAGTCCAAAAGGGCCTGTCCGCCACAGACCATTGTCAGCCTGGTTCCCCCTTTGTACCGCTGAGAAGAAAGCAGCTTGACAGCTCCGATTTCCCCGGTTCGCGTCACATGCGTTCCACAGCAGGCGCAGGTGTCAAAACCGGGAATCTCCACAATGCGGACTTTGCCGGTCAGCTTTTTTTTACTCCGATAATCGATCTTTTCCAGTTCCTGCTCCGACGGATACCATGTTTTCACCTCAAGATTCTTCCAGACCGCTTCATTTGCCAGCCGTTCAATCAGCGCAAGCTGGTCCGCAGAAAGTTCCCCGCTCAGATCTACCCTTAAAGAAGTTTCTCCCATATGGAATCCAACATTGTCCACCCCAAACAGACGGTGTGCCAGACCGGAAACAATATGCTCGCCGGAATGCTGCTGCATATGGGCAAAACGGCGCGGCCAGTTTACCCCGCCAGAGACCCGGGTTCCCTCCGGAATACTTCTGTCCGCCATATGGTAAATAACTCCGTCTTTCTCCTGAACATCCAGAATATTGGCAAAATTTAAAACGCCCCGATCGGCGGGCTGCCCGCCCCCTTCCGGATAAAAGGCGGTACGGTCCAGGACGATGGAGAACCGGCCGTCCTTTGGAACGCACTGCAGAACCCGCGCCTGAAAAGTTTTGAGTTCCGAATTTAAATCATATATTTTTTCCGTCGCCTGATTCATGATTTTTCTTCCTTTCTTCCAGCCATTCATAAAAGTGTGTGCAGGCCGGCACTAGCACGCCTTGCCGCCGCATGCGTTCGTATTCTGCCCGGCAGACCCAGATGGCCCTCGTCACTTCCTTTGGCTGAAGCCGAAGTTCGGAAAGCGCCGGATCCTTATTGAAAATCCAGGAGTCGACCCACACATTCCCATCCAGACTGCTGTGCAGCAAAGACGCTTCCTTTTCTGAAAAGGAAACGCCGATTTCCTCTTTCAGCTCTCGTAGCATCCCTTGTAGACTGGTCTCCCCCGCCTGCACGCCGCCTCCCGTACATTCCCAGTATCCTCCCCACACTTCATCTGGATGCCGTCTGGTCAGCAGGACAAAACCGTCCTGGTTCATAATCCAAGCATACCCCACCAGACGATAATCTCCCTGTTTCATCGGCATGCCGCGGGGCCAGGTTTTTCCGGTTCTGTTTTTGTCCCGATCGTAGATATCAAAAAACTCCGGCACACGTTTTCCCCTTTCCGTTGACATTTTGAGTCTATTATACTCTGCTTCTTTTTTTCAGACAACCTTATCCATTTTAAGATTGCTATTTTATAGAAAAAATCTTATAATCATTGCCGGAAGGAAAACCTTCTTTGAAAGCGGTCCGCGTATTGGCTTGGTGTTCTCCTTTCTCACCGGTGTCCGCCGTATCGCTGTGCGGGCAGAATTTGCTCCAACCAAGTTTTTTAGAATGCTGCAAATTATTTCCATGGAAATCGGTTTTTTGCCGGAAAACAATCGAAAGCAGCAACATAGGAAGCAGAAAGCAGTGTCTTTATGGCAAAGCGTCATCCGGTTCTCTTGGCAGTGGGTCTGATCTTTTTCATCTTGCTGGCTGCGTTCTTTCTAAGTTATAATCCCCTGCAGAAGAAAACTGCAACCGTGGAAAAAGAACTTCGAATCACAATTCCGTTCTCAGCTTCCATGACAGAATATCATGATACCCGCGGCTGGTTCGGGGATGGAGAAATCAATGCAAAAATCAAGATAAATAATGATGCGGAAAAAGCGGGGTCGATTCCCGGCATGGAAAACTGGGATTCTCTTCCGATGCCGAAAGACCTCTCTATCCTGATTTTCGGCAATGATATGTTCTCATACGGAAACGATAGGATAAGAGAAGCCCAAAATGTAAAAAACGGGCTGTATTATTTCCGGGACCGCAGCGGGCAAACAGCAACGCCCC
>DHDF01000052.1:0-227 GCA_002399225.1 bacterium UBA4883 | reverse complement strand
GCTGAACCGCAGCTCTTACAATTTTACTTTTGCCCTTTACGATCTAAACTCGGACACACTCTATTTTTACCGCTCTGATTCATAAGAAGTGTTTCACAAAAGCGGTTTTGCTGAGCAGCCCTTTGAAATCAGCTCAGCCGTCAGCGGAAAGACTTTTATAAAAAAGCCGGAAACCATCTTGGTTTCCGGCTTTTTTCATTGGAACTACTGGTCCGACTCGAACGGAC
>DHDF01000087.1:1995-14785 GCA_002399225.1 bacterium UBA4883 | reverse complement strand
CATATCCGTCGTGCCGCCGCCGATGTCAACGACCAGAGTCCCGTGCGGCTGTGAGATATCGACTCCCGCCCCCAGCGCCGCTGCCACAGGCTCTTCAATCAGGCAAATTTTTCTCACGCCGGAAGCGCTGACCGCGTCCACAACCGCACGCTTTTCCACTTCGGTGATTTTGCAGGGGACGCTGACCACAACGCGGGGCATTACAACGTGGTTCTGGCTGACTTTTTTCAAATAGGCTCCAATCATGTACTGGGCAAGGTCAAAGTCAGAGATTACGCCGCCTTCCAAAGGCAGACAGACTTTTATTTTATCGGAAGTCCGGCCGATCATGGAATAAGCCTCGCTCCCTGTTGCAACCACTTCCTCGGTCTCAACGTTCACCGCCACGACGGACGGCTCATTCAGGACGATTCCTTTGCCATCAAGATATACTTTTGTCATGGAGGTTCCAAGATCAATTGCCAAATCGGTTCCCGCCAAAAAATCACATCCATTCTTATTAAAAACGCGTTCAAAATGAACACGGACTTAAATTCACGTGCCTATTATAAAATAAAACCTATCCGATTTCAACAGGTTGTTTTGTCGACCTGAGCAACGGCGGCGCAGACAACCGTTTTGGCACCTCCCCGGAGCAATTCCCGGCAGCACTCGCAAAGTGTGGAGCCGGTGGTGATGATGTCGTCGATCAGCAAAATTTTTTTGCCCTTGGCCTCTTCTTCAACAGCACGGTAAACTCCCCGCACGTTTCTGATCCGCTCCGAACGCGGCAGCAGATGCTGTTCCCGATTGTCGTGGATTTTCTTCAGACATTCCGCGTAAGGCAGGCCCAGCGTCTCGGCTGTTTTTCTGGCAATCAGCTCTGACTGATTATAGCCCCTCTTTTTTTTTCGTTGGGAAGAGATCGGAACGGCCGTCACCAGATCCGGTACGGGAGCATGGCTTTGAATCAGCTTGGCGAGTTGCTCTGCGTAAAAATCAGAATTTTCTTTTTCTCCATAAAATTTAAACCGGATGATGGAATCGCGTATCGGACCTTCATAGGGATACAAAATGCCACATGGAATATTCTGTCCTGTGCCGGGAAGATTCATGCAGCGGAATGTGTTGACCGGTGTGATCGTTTCAGCACAGGCCCGGCAGATTTTTGTCCCAGGGGCAATCACCCTGCCACAGAAAACACAGCGGGGAGGAAAAAGCAGTTCCAGGCAGAACAGCAAAATTTTTTTAAGACTCATTCTCCTGGCCCCCGATCAACAGATAATAAAAACCTGTATATCGTTTCGTTTTACGGTTATTATTTACCATCGTACGAACGGTTTCCGGCGTACCGACAAGAATCAGCAAAGATTTGGCACGGGTGACGGCGGTGTAAAGCAAATTGCGGTAAGCCAGTTGCGGTGCGCCGCGGAACATAGGAATGACAACGGCGGGGAATTCATTCCCCTGGCTTTTATGAACTGTCATCGCATAGGCAAGCTCCAACTCCGCCACAGTCTCCGCTTCATAAGTTACCACCCGTTCGTCCATCCGAACCGAAATCACGGAAGCACGGCGGTCAATTTCCAAAATTACGCCGAGATCTCCGTTAAACACGCCTTCCCCCACGGAACCATCCGAACGGGTCCACGGCAGGTTGTAGTCGTTGCGGATCTGCATGACTTTATCGCCTTCGCGGAACAGGAAACCATGCACGCGGAGTTCCTTTTTCCGGCTGTCCGGAGGATTGAGTGTCTGCTGCAGCTTTTTATTGAGTTCCTGCGTCCCAAGTTCGCCTTTCCTCGACGGTGACAAAACCTGAATGTCGGTCATCGCGGAAAACCCGTAGCTTGCGGGCAGGCGCCTGTTGCACAGGTCCACAATCGTCGCGCTGATTGCTGCCGGACTGTCGCAGGGCAAAAAGAAAAAATCTCCGCTTCTGGCTTTTAAATCCGGCATTTCTCCTGCCACAATCCGGTGGGCGTTGCGAACAATCAAACTCTGCATGGATTGGCGGAACACCTGCCGAAGCCGCACGACCGGCAAAAGACCGGAGGCAATCAGGTCTCCCAGAACATTTCCTGGCCCAACGGAAGGAAGCTGGTCGCTGTCGCCAACCAAAATCATCCTTCGCCCCAGTGGCAGAGCCCGCAGCAGTGCTTCAAATAAAGAGGTGTCGACCATCGACAGCTCATCGATAACCAAAGCATCACATTCCAAAAGGTTTTTTTCGTTTTTTGCAAAGACCGGATGATCGTTTTCATCCCATTCCACTTGGAGCAGACGGTGGATCGTTTTTGCTTCGCGCCCTGTCAGCTCCGACATCCGTTTAGCGGCTCTTCCGGTCGGCGCTGCCAGCAGAACTTTTTCTCCGCTGCATTCCAGCAAGCGGATGATCACGTTCAGCGTTGTGGTTTTTCCAGTGCCGGGACCGCCTGTCAGGATGAGAATTCCTTTGGACAGAGCCTCCCGCACGGCCTGCTTCTGCCCTTCCGCATACTGGATCCCAAGCTCTTTTTCAACTTCTTTGATCTTGTTGTCAATTCCAGAAATGGGCGGAGCAGGAAAGCGCAGCAGCATTTTCACACGCTCCTCCGAATAAAGCTCAGAGCGGTAAAGTTCGGGCAGAAAAATGAATTCCCGGTCTTTGAAGACGCAGGAAACCACTGAAGTATCCGCTTTCAGGTCTTCCAGCACATCATGGGTCAGTTCCCGGTCCACTCCCAAAAGCCGTGCAGCCGTTGCAGTCAGCTTGTCCGCAGGAAGGCAGGTATGGCCGTTGCCAAGATTATGCCGAATCACATGAAGAATTCCGGCGCGCACCCGGCAGAGGTCGTCCTGAGGGCGCTCAAGCGAAGCTGCAATCTGATCCGCCCGATCAAAACTGATGTTTGTTTCGCCCTCGCAAATGCAATAGGGATTTTCTTTGACCCGGTCGACGGACTGTGTGCCGAAACATTTCCAGACGCGCACCGCCTCTTCCGGAGAAATCCCATATCCGCCGAGCTGTACCATCATTTCCCGAATACCACCCAGCCTTTTCATCTCTTCACTGATCTTTTCTGCCTTGGCCTTTGTGACACCGCGTATGGCACACAGCCTTTCCGGCTCGTTTTCCATGACATCCAGTGAGCTTTTACCAAACAGTTTCACGATTTTTTGCGCTGTTGCAGGGCCAACCCCCTTCACGGCGCCGGAAGACAGATATTTCAGCATGGCCGCCTCGTTTGCCGGCCTGGAGCGTTCAAAAGCTTCCACCTGAAACTGTTCTCCATAAGTCTGGTTGGTGACCCAGTTCCCAACCAGGTGCAGTTCTTCGCCGACGTCGACAAACGGAAGGTTTCCTACTGCAGTGATCAGCTCTTCCCCATTGTTGAGCTCGATCACCGCATATCCGTTCTTCTCGTTCCGAAAAATGATCTGCTCTACCGTCCCGGTCGTTTCCAGAAGCTTTGTTTCCGCCATGCAACTTCCCTCTTGTTTCCATATAATCTGCTTTTTAGTATAATCGATCCGATATGTATTTGCAAATTATTGGCTGAGAAGCCAATTCATTTCATCCGGGCGGCAAAAGTGGATTTCAGGCAGATCGCAGCATGCCATTTCACAGATTTTTCTGGTTTCCTGATCCATTCCGGAATCCACCAGAATCATTTCCGCGTGACGGTCTGGGAGCCACTTAAGCCGTTCGCATGCACTTCTTAAAATTAGTTCTGCTTCTTCTTCATGGCCGCGGATAGAAACAATCAGATAAAATTTTCCCGGGTTTTTCGTCCTCAGGAGCCAGAAGAGGAACCGGCGAAACATTTCCACCAGACCCAAAACTGCAAAGAGAGCAAAGACGACTTTTGCGATGAGGTTCAACATAAAAAATCACCCCAGCACATTCTATGTGCCAAGGCGGAATTTTGATTGGATTATTTTTTCAGAGCAGCCCGCAGGGCACCGACGCGGTCCCGCTTTTCCCAGGAAACGCCAAGGTCTTCCCGGCCCATATGACCGTAATTGGAAACCGAACGGTAAATCGGGCGACGAAGGTCAAGGCTACGGATAATGGCACCGGGTCTCAGGTCAAAGACCTTCCCCACAACGCCGGCAAGCTCTTCGTCAGAGAAGTTTGAGGTCCCAAACGTGTCGACGCGGATGGAAACCGGTCTTGCCACACCGATCGCGTAGGCAAGCTGCACTTCGCATTTTCTGGCAATCCCGGCTGCCACAATGTTCTTTGCTACATAGCGCGCCGCGTAGGAGGCAGAACGATCCACTTTCGTCGGATCCTTTCCGGAGAAAGCTCCGCCGCCATGGCGCGCATAACCGCCATAGGTGTCTGCGATGATCTTCCTTCCGGTTAATCCACTGTCTCCGACGGGCCCGCCGATGACAAACCGTCCAGTCGGATTGACATAGTATTTTGTCTTTTCATCCAGCCATTTTTCAGGGATAGCAGCATGGATGACATGTGCCAGAATATCGCTCCGAATCTGCTCCAGTTTTGCCTCTGCGCTGTGTTGAGCTGAAACTACAACTGTGTCTACGCGGACCGGGCGATCCCCCTCGTATTCCACCGTGACCTGCGTTTTACCGTCCGGCCTGAGGTAAGGGATAAGTTTTGTCTTTCGAACGTCGCTCAACCGCTTAGAAAGCTTGTGCGCCAGTGAAATCGGCAGCGGCATCAGCTCCGGCGTCTCATCGCAGGCATAGCCAAACATGATCCCCTGATCCCCGGCTCCAATCAGATCGTCCTCATCTGCCGCGCCATTCTTTGCCTCGAGGGAGCGATTGACTCCCATCGCAATGTCGGGCGACTGTACGTCAATCGAAGTTAAAACGCCGCAGGTGTTTCCGTCAAAGCCACATTCCGGGCTGTCGTAGCCGATCTCTTTTACAACTTGGCGCGCAATGGCGGCGATATCAACGTAGCAGTTGGTAGAAATTTCTCCCATAACGTGGATGATCCCCGTGGTTGCCGTTACTTCACAGGCGACGTGCGCATTCGGATCCTGTGCTATAATTGCATCCAGGATGGCATCTGCGATCTGATCGCATATTTTGTCGGGATGTCCTTCTGTAACAGATTCTGAAGTAAAAAAGTGTTTTGCCATATGTTTTTAAGAACCTCCTTGCATTCTAAGCCGCCGTTCGGCGGCAAAATAAAAAAGCCGTCCGGAAAACCGGACGGCCAAATAGCCCACCTCATCTTTCGGTTCTCCCGCAGGATTTGGCACCTTACTTTCCGCAAAGCAGGTTGCCGGACATCACAGGGCCTGTTCCCTCCGTCACTCTTGATAAGGACCTATTTATTTTTATGTTTGTATTATAACATGGGTTGCGAAACTTGTAAAGTACTCTGCTTTTTTCTTCCATTTTACCCGGCCATGCGGTGCAGGATAGGGCTGACTCTTTTATAAAGCAGCATCGTCAGGCAGGAAACCGTCACTCCTTTGAACAGGTTGAACGGAGCGACCGCCAGCACAATAAAGGTCTGAAGATTCGTAATGGACGGATTGACCGCAGAGCCCATGCTGATCAATGCACTCATTGGCATATGATAGGCTGCAGCATAAAGGGGAAGCAGCACATAGGCATTCATCAGGCACCCGATGACGATCAGTGCCAGAGTTCCAGCCGCAAGGCTGATAATTGCAGTGCGCCGAGTTTTATGCCATTTGTAAATCACCGCGCTGGAAATTACCATCGAACAGTTTATGACAAAACTTGCAAGCTCTCCAACACCGGCCGTCGTGCTGCCATGGATGATCAGGTATAAAAGCTCTTTAATCAGTTCAATCAGGATCCCGGCCACAGGACCCAATGCAAATCCGCCAATCAGGACCGTCAGCTCGCTGAAATCAAGCCGATAAAATGCAGGGGCGAACCAAACCGGAAACTCAAGCATTTTCAACAGGAAAGCGATTCCGGACAAAACACCAATCTGTGCAATGTTTCTGGCATCCAGTTTCAACCCCTGGCGTTTCTTTACTTTTTCATAATTATTTGTCATTCTTGCTCCTTTTTCTTTCATCCGGACTGTACCGTCGGCTCCGGAATCAAACCGAAATCTGCGGCTGACCTGCCGCTCGCGGGCTTGCCGGCTTTCGCCGTTTTACCGCCGGTGGAGATTTTCACTCCGCCCTGAAACCAATTTATTTTGATTTGCAGCACAAAGCGTAACCATCGACCCCGTTCTGCAAAAATCAACGAAAAAATAAAAAATCCCGCGAAAATCGCGGGACGAAACAGCCACCATAAAAGTGCTTTTTCTTCTTCCATCCGGACTGTTACCGTCGGCTTTGGAATTCAACCAAAATCTGCATTGCTGCTCGCGGGCTTGTCGGCTTCCGCCGCTTTACCGCCGGTGGGGATTTCCACCCCGCCCCGAAGACAAATTCAATTTGCTATTATTTTAACATAGTTTGACCAGGCTGTCAAGCCGCCTGGTATTCTTTGGGGATATTCCGATTAATGATATTGCGGATAAACTGCATGCTAAAGTCCGGCGTTGTTTTCTTCCTTACGCCGTGCCTGCTGGCCAGCGTTTCTGAATATTCGCTCAGCGGATAGATGGCCAGATTTGCAAATCTAGCCTCATAATGAGTAACAATCGGCTCAAATTTCATGCTGGAATAAGTCGTCTTTCCCGTTGCAAAATTTTTCGTCATGGTGACGGTAAGCAACCCGCTGACCATATTCCTTCCGTAAAGCTGGCCGGAAATGAAATTCCCCAATGCAAAGATCACCGGGCATTTTGCACCGTCCGAAGCCCTGGTCAGCAGGGTGAGCTTCTGGACGACATGCGGATGATTTCCAAAAATGATATCCGCACCCCAATCCACCATTTCCTGAGCGAGTTTTTTTTGCTGATCCGTCAGGGTATAGGTGTCTTCCGTACCCCAGTGAACAGAGATCACGACGACATCGGCCATGCGCTTGGCCTTCTGTATCAGGCTTTTGATTTCTTCCGTGTCGCTCGTATAGAGAATCCTGTATGCGGAACCCTTTGGCAGATACATGCCGTTTGTCATTTCCGTGATTCCGATGTGCGCGGTTTTAATTCCCTTGGCTTCAACGATGCGGATATTCTGAAGATCCGCATCGTTTCGGTATGCGCCGATTGCCGTGACCGGCTTGGTATCCCAGTAATCAAGCGACGATTTCATTCCCTTTTCCCCCATATCCAGGACATGGTTGTTTGCCTGATTGATTACGTCGAAGCCGAGATGGACCAGTTCGTCCCCCACTTCGGTCGGAGAATTGAAAAGGGGATACCCGGAAACCGGGGCCACTTTTGACGCCAGAATGCTTTCTTGGTTGATCACCGCGATGTCGGCGCTTTTGATTCGGCCGGCAACACGCTGGTACATGGGGTCAAAATTATATCCCTTGCCGCCGGCCAGTTTTCTGGCCCGGTTATAAATGGTGCTGTGGATCAGGTCGTCCCCCGCACCGAGAATCGTGATTGAAACGGGCTTTTGGGCAGACTTTACAGAGACAGCCGAAGAGGCCTTGGAAGACGACTGCCGCCCAGAGAGGGAAGAGAAAGCCTGTCCCTGAAAAAGACCTGCCGCGGCGGCTAATGCGGCGCATGCAGCGAGAACTACCACAACAATTGCAGTTTGCCGGAGCGCCGAATGATGTTTTTTCTGCATAAATTTTAATCCCTTTCTGCTTTTTTTGACTATGTCGGGAATAATAATAGTATATCACACCGGGGCGGCAAAAGCTATCTGTCTCTTTTGATTGGGAATAGGGACCTTCTCCCCGGAAGCCCCCAAAAAAATCCAGCGAAAGGGTCGAAAAAGCTGCGGAACTTCTTATGCTATTTAGAAAAGAAGATTCGAAAAATTTATTTCACGCGGAAGAAGGCATCATGGAGTGAACCGAAAAAAAAATACACGGCTTGCCGCCGTCATCGATATTGACTCCAACGCGCTGAAGATGAGAATTTCACAATTGAAAAAGGGCAAAATTGCCGACCTCGAGACTTTGGAGTATCCCCTGCGCCTGGGGCATGAAATTTTCACAACCGGTAAAATCAGTTTTGAAAGCCTGCGTGAACTTTCTTCCCTGCTTCATGGTTACGAAGACACCTTGTCCGGCTACGGGGTAACCAACTGCAGAACTGTCGCCACAACCGCTTTGCGTGAGGCGGAAAATCGTTCCTTTATTATTGACCAGCTTAAAATTCAAAATGAAGTCCAGGTGGAGGTCTTAGAGGAAAGTCAAGAAAAGTCCCTGATTTACTGGGAAATGCTGAACTGCCTGGAGCAGATGGGAAAAAAGCAGGGTGAAAGCGCGCTGGTCTGTTACATCGGGGCCGGGACCATTGGCTTTTCCGTCTACAATGGAAAGCAGATGATCTTTTCACAGAATATCCCAATTGGATCGCTGAAACTGCATGATATGCTGGGGAATATTCAAGCAATGACGGAGAATTTCTCCACCGTGGTCGAAGAATATCTGGACTCTATTCTTCTCCATATTAAAATTCCGCTGGAAAACGGCAAGGCAAACAATTTGGTTCTGGCCGGCAGCGGAATCCGTCTGCTCGCTAAAATCTGTGGAGTCCCCTTGGAAAATGGCAGATATAAGCTCAATTCTCTTCAGCTTCGGGAACTTTTTAAAAAGATCCGGAAAATGCCGCAGGACCGGATTAGCCGCAAATATCACCTTTCTGAAGAAATGGCGGAGCTTTTCTATTCTTCTTTGGCAATTTCATTGAAACTTTTGAAATTTACGGTTTCCACAACGGTTGTATCCCCGGATGTAGAACTCTGGGACGCTTTAATCCGCCAGATGCTGCTTCCCAAAAGCGCCGCTCAGTACCAGAAACATGTTCAGGTCAGCGCCATCTCCTGCGCCGAAGAAATAGCGGATTCTTATCATTGCAGCCGCTTGCATACAGAATGTGTCCGGCAATTTTCCTGCAAAATTTTCGATAAGATGAAAGGGGCTCATGGATTAGGCGCAAGGGAACGTTTGCTTTTGGAAATTGCGGCGATTCTGCACGACTGCGGTCATTATGTTACAGTCAAAGGGCATCTGCAAAGCTCCTTTGACCTGATCAAGGATATGGACCTCTATGGCCTGACGGAAGAAGAAAAGCTTCTAACGGCTTTTGTGGCGCGGTATAATGAATATGACGTGCCGGATCCGCAGGACGCTGCCTTCGCTTCTCTGAATGAAAAAAACAGGTTGATTGTTTCTAAGCTGATCGCCATTTTCCGTTTGGCCAACGCGCTGGATAAATCACAGAAACAAAAACTAAGCGAACTGAAAGTCCGGCTGGACAAAGACCGGCTGAAGATTTCTTCCAGAAGTGATGCAAACCTTTATCTGGAGCAGTGGGCGTTTGGTCAGTGCGCACCCTATTTCAAAGAGGTATTCGGCTACAATCCGGAATTGACCCTACAAACGGACTTGCTGCAAACAAACCAAAGGTTGTGAAGTCATTGAGCGAAAAAGATGAAAAGCCCGGCATTCCCTATCGGAACCGAGAACTGAGCTGGGTGGATTTCAATTACCGCGTACTGGAAGAAGCGTTTCGAAAAAGGAACCCCACGATGGAACGGATGCGCTTTTTAGGGATTACCGCTTCTAATCTCGACGAGTTTTTCATGGTACGGGTAGCCGGCGTGGAAGATCAGGTGGATTCACACTATTTTCGGTGTGATCCCTCCGGATTTACACCATCGGAACTACTCCCGGTTCTCTCAAAAAAGATTCATGGATTTGTCGAAAAGCAATATTCCTGCTATGCCCGCTCTCTCTTGCCTGCATTGAGAAAAAACGGAATCCGCTTTTTAAAGCGCGAAGAATTAAACAAAGACCAGCAAAACTATATTTCTGAATATTTTGACCGGATTTTATTCCCAGTATTGACTCCGCTGGCAGTAGACCGCAGCCGTCCATTCCCTCTGCTCGCAAATCGCAGCCTGAACATCGCGGTGCGGTTAAAAGGAAAAAAGGAATCTTATTTTGCAGTGGTCCAGGTTCCCGGAATTTTGCCCCGCTTTCTCCGTGTTCCTTCGGAACGTGAAAATGATTATATTCTCCTTGAAGATGTTATTATCCAAAAGCTGGGCTCTCTGTTCGAACTGAACGAAATCCGTTCGGCTTGTACGTTTCGAATCACCAGAAGTTCAGACTTGGACATTGACGAAGATACGGAAGACTTAATGATTGAAGTGCAAAATTATATTAAGAAACGCAAACGTGGCAAACCGGTTCGCCTGGAACTTTCACGGGGACACGACCATGAAACCGAGATGTTCCTGAGAGAGATGATGAAAATCGAGGATCATCAGATTTATGAGATTCCGGGCCCCTTAGATCTAACATTCTATTCCGCTTTTGCTTCTCTTCCTAAATTTGAAGCTCTTTGTTATCGTCCGTTTCATCCCGCCGAGCCCCCCGGCGACTTCGTGGGTTGCGACGACATTTTCAAGGCGATTCAGGAACGGGATCGCATGGTGCACCATCCCTACGAAAGCTTTGAGGCCGTGATCGATTTTGTCCGGACGGCTGCTGAAGATAAAAATGTACTTGCCATCAAGCAGACGCTGTACCGGGTCAGCGGACACTCTCCGATTATTGCCGCTTTGATCCGGGCCGCGGAAAATGGGAAGCAAGTCACCGTTCTGGTAGAATTAAAAGCCAGGTTTGATGAGGAAAACAACGTAAAGTGGGCCAAAAAGCTGGAAGAAGCCGGCTGTCATGTCATTTACGGTCTGGCCGGGCTGAAAACGCACTGCAAAATTCTTTTGGTTGTGCGGCGCGATGAGGACGGCATCCGGAGATATCTCCATATGGCGACGGGAAACTATAATGATTCCACAGCGAGAATCTATACGGATATTGGTCTTTTCACCTGTCGGGAGCCTTATGGGATCGATGCTTCTTCTTTATTTAATGTTCTGACCGGTTATTCTCGTCCCCCGGAATACAACCGATTTCTTGTTGCGCCGAATGGGCTCCGACTCTTTTTTGTAAGGATGATCCGGAATGAAATTGAAAATGCCCAAAAAGGTCTGCCCAGTGGAATCACGGCAAAGGTAAACTCCCTTGTGGACTCGGAGCTCATCGGCCTTCTTTATCAGGCTTCCAGTGCGGGTGTCCCCATACGGCTGATTGTTCGGGGAATCTGCTGCCTGGTTCCCGGAAAACCCGGGTACAGCGAAAATATAACCGTCCGAAGCATTGTCGGAAGATTTTTAGAGCACAGCCGGATTTTTGTCTTTGAATGTACCGGAATCCCAAAAGTTTATCTGGGAAGCGCAGACTGGATGCCGCGCAATCTTGACCGCAGAGTGGAACTTGTTTTTCCTGTGGAAGAAGAACGGCTGCGAGAAAGGATTCTGCGAGGTATCAGTCTTTTGCTGCAAGACAATGAAAATGCCAGGGAAATGCGTCCGGACTGCACTTACGCCAAAGTTGATCACCGAGGAAAAACATCTGTGAACTGCCAGGAAGAATTTGCGAAGTTCGCCCACCAATACGCTGCGGAGAACCGAGTGGGGCAGAATCTTTCGATCCCACCGCAAAATTTTAAAAATTAACAACACAGAAAAAAGGCCCGGCGATTAAAACACTCGCCGAGCCAAATATCTTCGTAAACTAATTATTCAAAAATCTTTGTCACAACACCGGAACCGACCGTATGGCCACCCTCACGGATAGCGAAACGAAGTCCCTCTTCCATTGCGACCGGGGTGATCAGTTCCACCGTCATCTCAACGTTATCGCCGGGCATACACATTTCAGTTCCTTCCGGAAGAGTAATGGTACCGGTTACGTCAGTGGTGCGGAAATAGAACTGCGGACGGTAATTGTTAAAGAACGGCGTATGACGTCCGCCCTCGTCCTTGGTCAGCACATAAACCTTACCGCTGAATTTAGTGTGCGGATGAACAGTGCCCGGTTTGGCAACGACTTGGCCGCGCTCAATATCTTCTCTCTGAATTCCGCGGAGAAGCATACCGATATTATCGCCGGCTTCTGCAAAATCAAGAGTTTTGCGGAACATTTCAAGGCCTGTAATAACAGACTTTTTCTTTTCCGTAGAAAGGCCGACGATTTCAACTTCGTCGCCGATCTTCGCCATGCCGCGCTCCACTCTGCCGGTTGCAACCGTACCGCGGCCGCTGATGGTCATAACATCCTCAATCGGCATCAGGAACGGCAGATCGGCCTTGCGCTGCGGAGTCGGAATAAAGCTGTCAACCGCATTCATCAGTTCCCAGATAGATTTATACTCCGGTGCATCCGGATCTTTGGAAGTGCATTCCAGCGCTTTCAGAGCAGAACCGCGAATGATTGGAGTCTCATCGCCCGGGAATTCATACTCATTCAGAAGGTCGCGGATTTCCATTTCGACAAGATCGAGCAGTTCGGCGTCATCTACCTGGTCAACTTTATTCATATAAACAACAATATAAGGAACGCCAACCTGACGGGCCAGCAGAATATGCTCACGGGTCTGGGGCATCGGGCCGTCGGCGGCGGATACGACAAGGATTGCGCCATCCATCTGGGCTGCGCCGGTGATCATGTTCTTGATATAGTCGGCATGGCCGGGGCAGTCAACATGCGCATAATGGCGCTTGTCGGTCTGATACTCAACATGTGCCGTATTGATTGTAATGCCGCGCGCTCTCTCTTCGGGAGCCTTATCGATGTTCGCGTAATCGACAAAGTCCGCTTCGCCTTTCAGATTAAGGACTTTTGTGATTGCCGCAGTCAATGTGGTTTTGCCATGGTCAACGTGACCAATGGTGCCAATGTTCACATGAGGTTTCGACCTGTCAAATTTTGC
>DHDF01000087.1:1654-1896 GCA_002399225.1 bacterium UBA4883 | reverse complement strand
TTCGACCTGTCAAATTTTGCTTTCGCCATTGGAGATCCTCCTTTTTTTATCCGAAACTCAGTATCTACATTTTACATGATGCTTAACATTCTAGCAATAGAAAAAATAAAAAAATCGAACAAATTTTATAGTTAATCAGCCTTTTTGCGTGCAGTGATGATCTTCTCCGAAATACTCTTAGGCACTTCCGAATAATTGCCGGGTTCCATAACATACTGCCCGCGGCCCTGCGTTTTGGAGCG
>DHDF01000087.1:306-1496 GCA_002399225.1 bacterium UBA4883 | reverse complement strand
TAGCCGAACATCTCGGAAAGCGGGACCTTCGCGCGAATCTGCTGTGCCCCCGGAATTGCGTCCATTCCCTCGATCATACCGCGGCGGGAATTTAAATCTCCCATCACGTCGCCCATATACTCTTCCGGAACGGTAACCGTCACTTTCATAATCGGTTCCAGAATCACTGGATCAGCTTTTGCCATTGCTTCCTTAAACGCCATGGAACCGGCGATCTTAAAAGCAAGCTCAGAGGAGTCGACTTCATGGAAAGAGCCGTCATACAGTGTAACCTTTACATCCACAACCGGATATCCGGCTAGAATACCGGCCTGCATGGCTCCCTGGATTCCCTGATCAACCGCCGGAATAAATTCCTTCGGAATCGCACCGCCGGTGACTGCGTTGACAAATTCATAGCCCTTTTCCGGATTCGGCTCCAGCTTAATTTTGACATGGCCGTACTGGCCGTGACCGCCGGACTGCCGGGCATATTTAGTCTCCACATCGGAAAGGCGGCGCACCGTTTCTTTATAGGCGACCTGCGGCTTACCGACGTTGGCTTCCACGTGAAACTCGCGGAGCAGACGATCGACAATAATCTCGAGGTGTAACTCGCCCATTCCTGCAATGATAGTTTGTCCGGTTTCCTCGTCCGTATAGGCTTTGAAGGTTGGGTCTTCCTCCGACAGCTTGGAAAGGGCAATGCCCATTTTTTCCTGGCCGGCCTTGGTTTTCGGCTCAATGGCAACTCGAATCACAGGTTCCGGATATTCCATGGACTCCAGCACGATTGGACGTTTCGGGTCGCAGAGCGTATCGCCGGTCGTGGTGTTTTTCAATCCTACGGCGGCGGCAATATCGCCGGCATAAACCGTTTCAAGATCCTGCCTGTGATTCGCGTGCATCTGAAGGATGCGTCCCATGCGTTCATTGTCGTCTTTCACCGAGTTGTAAACGGTGGAGCCGGCATCCAGTTTACCGGAATAGACGCGGAAAAAAGCGAGCTTTCCGACGAAAGGATCCGTCGCAATTTTAAAGGCCAACGCTGCGAACGGTTCATCATCGGAAGCGTGACAGTCTTCTTCTTCACCTGTCTCCGGGTTAGTTCCCCGGATTGCCGGAACATCGGTGGGAGCCGGCATGAAAGCGACAATCGCGTCCAGCAACTTCTGAACACCCTTGTTCTTATAGGAAGAACCGCAGGTGAC
>DHDF01000087.1:0-146 GCA_002399225.1 bacterium UBA4883 | reverse complement strand
TTATAGGAAGAACCGCAGGTGACTGGGACAAACTTGTTGGCAATGGTCGCTTTGCGGATGGTGGAAATGATTTCGTCCTTTGTCAGATCTTCCCCATTAAGGTATTTCTCCATCACGGTGTCATCCTGTTCGGCAACCGCTTCCAG
>DHDF01000119.1:4373-4963 GCA_002399225.1 bacterium UBA4883 | reverse complement strand
CAATGTCACTTGGATTCCGTCTTACGGTTCGGAGATGAGAGGCGGCACGGCGAACTGTTCGGTTAAAATCAGCGATCAGCCGGTGGC
Source organism: bacterium UBA4883 (assembly GCA_002399225.1). Taxonomy (GTDB): domain Bacteria; phylum Bacillota; class Clostridia; order Oscillospirales; family Acutalibacteraceae; genus Caproicibacter. The sequence continues at coordinate 4,876 of DHDF01000119.1, read as the reverse complement.
GACGCCCTGTATTGAAAAATGCGATGTCCTGATCGTGATGAACGGACCCTCCGTGGACAAATTCGAGCCGGTCGTCAGGAAAGGCAGGTGTATGTTTGTCGACAGCTCCATCGTGAAGGGCAGAGCATACAGAGACGATGTCCGCGTGTTCGAGGTGCCGGCCGACGAGCTCGCACAGAAGTGCGGGAATCCGCGCGGCGCCAACCTCCCTTTTATGGCATCATCGGTTCGAGAAGCAGATGCTTGATGTAGTCGACGGTGGACGACTGCAACATTCTGTCTTTCATGGAGATGTCACACATCAGAGAAAGCGATCCTTTGATCTCGCCGTTCACGCGAAGAGGAAAAGCAAGCGTCAGATTGCCGGGCAGCCACTCTTCGTCATGGACCGAGTATCCCCTTGCCCGAATCAGATCGAGGTTTTCGCGAATGGCCTTTTCAGAGGTGAGCGTGTTCCTGGTGAATTTTATCAGTTTCGTCGTTGCAAAATATTCTCGCAGTTC
>DHDF01000119.1:3789-4274 GCA_002399225.1 bacterium UBA4883 | reverse complement strand
TCCTCCGGCAGAGTGGACAGCAGCAGTTTCCCGGGCGCCGAACAATAATGATAGCGCGTCGGATCAAAAAAGGCCTTATCGAAAGAAAGATTGTGGGTCTGCAGATCCTTGTGCAGGGTGATGGTATTGCTCTTATAAAACGCCATGATATGGGTCGTGGTGCCGAACTCGTAGGCCAGCGTGTGCATAATGGCCAGATACCTTTTTGTAAGCGGATGATTGGCAATGAGGCTGTGGCTCACCATGATCAGTTTTTCCGACAATCGGAATTTCCCGGTCTTGGCGTCTTTTTCCACATAGCCGAGATTTTGAAACGTGAGAAGGAACCGGTCTGCGCTCGAAGGGTGGGTATCCAACGCCTTGGCGATCTCCGTCACGGTAAGAGCCCCATTGTGCCGGGCCAAAAGCTCAATCATCCTGATTGCCTTTTCGACAGAAGCAATGTTGTAAGAATAATTGTATCTGCTGCACATATGGCAACCCCC
>DHDF01000119.1:3456-3628 GCA_002399225.1 bacterium UBA4883 | reverse complement strand
CCCCCTTAAACGCTTTCTCTGATTATAGGATTTCATAGGCATATTTTTTTGCGTATGAATCAATTTCGATCCCGTTCTCAAAATTAGCAACGAGGATTGCTTCCAGCGCATTTCAATAATGCGAAAGAAAAAAGTATTTTGCGATTTTGTCGGAACTATTGATAATTTTTTT
>DHDF01000119.1:0-3270 GCA_002399225.1 bacterium UBA4883 | reverse complement strand
TTTCAACATATTAATATGTTTATGGATGATAAATATAAAAATTGTTGAAACAAAAGGAGTGTATCGATCTTGTATCTTTCACAGTACCGCAACCCGCCGGATCTGATCGATCGGATGCCGGACACGTCCTGGTTCACGCATGCACAGATTTTTGACGACGTTCTCGTTGTCGCCAACCCCTCCACGGCTTCCTTTATCCTGAAAACGACGGAAGGACTGATCGTCATCGACGCGATCTATCCCAAAGTGGAAATGTTCAACGCCATTGTGGATGCCATTCGGGACATCGGGTGGGATCCGCGGGAAATCAAAAAGCTGGTCATTACCCACGGCCACTTCGACCACTGCGGCTGCGGCAAATGGATCGTTGAGAATTTCCACGCGGAAACATACCTCTCGAAGATAGACGACGACTTCTGGCGCGACCACCCGTTTTTCCCGGATAAACCGGAAACCTGGAAAAATTTCGACATCGACCATTATGTGGGCGACGGCGATGAGATCACGCTCGGCAAGACGACCATCAAGGTTTTCTTCACACCGGGCCACACGCCGGGCGGACTCAGCTTCGCATTTCCCGTGCATGACAAGGGCGTGACGCATATGGCGGGCATGTGGGGCGGGAGCAACGCCCCGGGAAGCGTAAAGGGCATCGTGACTTATTTTCAGTCCCTCGATCACTTCCTGGAGGAAACAGAGAAACTGCACTGCGACGTGACGATCAACAACCACCCCGCGATGGACAACGGATACGCCAAGATCGAATACGCCAAGCGGAGGACCTCTCATATGCCCAACGTTTATATCATAGGCGAAGACGGCTTCCGGCACTTTTGCCAGCTCTACCGCTACCTTTGCTATGACAAACTTCTCAGCCTGGCCGACGAACACTCCTGACGGAATTTTGAGAAAGTGAGAAGAACGCAAATGGAAGAAAAAAGGAGCAGCCAAAGGATCATCATTCTCCTGTCCGGTGTCGTATGCAGTCTCATCATGGGTTTCTGCTACACGTACAGTATCATCCAACCCTACATCATGAAGTTCTTCCGGATAGAATCTTCCAGCGCCAGCCTGCCGTATACGATCTTCCTTGCCGTCTTTGTGCTCGGCAATTATGTGGGCGGCACAGCGCAAAAGAAATACAAAGTAAAAATGATCCTGCTGGTCGGATACCTTCTGATGGCCGTCGGTATTTTCACGACTGCCCTGCTGCCGAAAACGGCGCCTGAAGGAATGTGGTTTACCTATGGGGGATTGCTGGGCATCGGGGACGGAATGGTTTATAATGTCATTGTTGCGATGATGCAGAAATGGTTCCCGGACAAAAAAGGGCTTGCCACAGGCATCACGCTCGCCGTCCTCGGCGTTTCCGCCACAATCCTTTCCCCGCTCTGCAGCAACTGGCTGCAAACTTACGGCTTTGCCGGCACATTCAAAATCCTTGCATGCATCTATGTGGTGATCGCGATCTTCGGCATGCTGACCATTAAAGCTCCACCGGAAAACTACATGGCCGATTATCAGCCGACCGGATCGACGACCGTGACTTCGCATCAGTGTCTGACGGCAGGCGAATGTTTCAGGACAAAGGAATATTACATATTGACCGTCATTTATTTTTGTGCGATACCCGCTTTTGTCCTCCTGAGTGCCATCTTTGTCAGTTACGGGACTTCAAAGGGCCTGTCCCCTGCCCTGGCTGTCACCGGCGTCGGGATCGCGTCTCTGATGCAGGTCGCCGGCCGCCTGATCGTTTCGACGGCCAGCGATAAAATCGGGCGGAAAGGCGCCATGATCGTCTGCTTTATCATTACCATAGCCGCGGTGATATTCCTGACGTTCTCGACGGGTCTTCTGTATATCATCTGTTTCTGGCTCCTCAGTTTTACCTACGGGGGAACCACAGCCACAATGCCTTCCCTGATCACAGACTATCTGGGTTCAAAAAATGCCGGCCTCACCGTTGCCCTGGTTATGATCGGCTTCGGGGTGGCATCCATCGGAACCTCTTTTCTCGCGAAAGCCGTGTCCATTTCCACCGCTTTCATCATTGCCGCCGCGGTAGCGGTAGTCGGCATCGCCATGGTGTTGATCCTCCCGAAACTGGATCGGAAGAGTTGATCGATGCTTCTCCTTTCATAATAAGGTAGTATTCAGAGGAGGGGTCGTTGCAAAACGGCCCGCAAAAAGCCCGTGCCGCGACGATCGGCGGTACGGGCCGTTTTTATGCTGCAGGTCACACCAGCACGTCGAGCGATTCGGCGTCGGCCTTCGGAAGCGATTCGGCCTGCTTTTCCTCCTCGGCCATGCGCGCGGCCTTGCGGGCCGCCTGCTGGGCCTCCTGGGATTTTTGCTGAATCGCCTGCGTGGTCTGGGAGAGGACGGTGTGGATGGATTCGCCGGAGTTCCGCATGGCCACCATGGAGGCGGCGGTCCTGTAATACAGCGAAGAGACGTTGCCGCGCGGGGACGCGGTCCCTTCTTTCGACTCCCGCTGGAGCTGCGCGATCTGTTCATCCACTTTCGCGATCAGATTGTCGAACGCCCGTACCTTGGACTGGACCTCGATGCTCGAGACGCCCTGTGTGCGGGCTTTGGACTGATAGTCGTTCTCCATTTTTTTGATGGTTTGCTCCAGGTACTGCAGCTCCGCGATCTGCGGAGACCGTCCCTTTCCGGACAACCGACTGTCCGCCTGCTTGCTTCCGGCCGCCACGATGGCGGCGATGCCTTCCGTTCCCACGCTTTCACCCGCTTTGACTGTAAAAATAGACCATCCCTACACTCTATTTATCGAACAGAACGGCGGATAGTTTAGCAGGGTGGCAAATTTTATTCACGGGGAAACAGGCAGGCCAGGTATTCGCGCCCCGATTTCGTACGAAACTGTTTTTCCGCGCTGCGCGCCTGCTGCGCGGAGGCACCGTCCTCGTACAGGTTCACCAGCAGGTCCGCTTCCAGCAGGATGCGGTAGTCCGGGCCGTCCACGCCGGAGTAGGTGTGGTGGTGCGCGATGAGGAAGCAGACCCGGCCGACGAAATCCTCCGGCAGGCCGAACGGCTCGAGCAGCTTCCGGGCGACCGGCGGGCCTTCCCGCTCCTGCAGATTGCCCGGCGCGGAGCCGTACTTCGCTTCGCAGTTGCGGATGCCGATGTCGTGCAGGGCGGCCGCGGTTTTCAGCGTGGCCAGCGTGCGCCCGTCGAGGCCCTCGCGCTCCCCGATGAGCGAAGAGTAGGCGTAGACCTTGAGCGCGTGCTGGATGCGCTTCGG
>DHDF01000103.1:44321-60927 GCA_002399225.1 bacterium UBA4883 | reverse complement strand
ATCTAAAATGAGCAAATGACACATCGAGGCCACGAAAGGAAATGCTTTCGTGGCCTATCTTGTACCGTCTATTTTAATTTGGGGCGATAAAATAGGAAAAAAGAGGCGCAGCCGTGGAGGAAGACTCTATGGCTACGCCTTGTTTTGTGCGAATTAGGGCTTTTTGTGTTGAAAATGGATGGATTTGGGAATATAATCAGTATTGTAAACGAATGGCTATATAGAAATATAATTTTTTATAACATTTAAAATGTGAGGTGCTTGGATGCAAATAATTGACTTTATAGATTTGTGTAGCCTTAGAAACAAGAACGAGCAAAGCTAGTTTGCTTCTATCACTATAAAGAAACAGGTATACAACAATTTACAATGAGTAGACTCCTTCAAAGCATATAGTGTTTTGGAAGAGGGCATTAAGTGGTGTGAAACGTACACTCCGAAAGTTTACACACTTTCCTAAATCATATTGCGACTTGTTTTGCCATTTTCATTTAGTATTGCCAACGTCAAGCCAAATTTGGGTCGAAACGCGCGAGGGAATCATTCGCAATGGCAGAGTCAACAATCCTCCGAAAACGTGGGACCTCAATACCGGCTATAACAGTCCAGTAAAACCAGGATTTTAAGCAAATTTATAGGCCTGAAGCCAAAAATTGAGCCTATAGGTTCAACTCGCTCTGAACACTGAGAAACTAAAATATTGGATTAGTTTTTAACGGACCAAAACCAACCCCATTAATTCAGAGATACAAATTCATAATATAAACCAACTCAGCAGTTGGTAGCCAACACCAAAAGTATTGCAGACATACTATGAGCAGAGTAAGAAAATACATTTTCATTCAGTTCATTAATGCTACTCGCACTTTCAGCGATATTCTATAAAAATCTAAACAATGTAAATGCCCTTACTCGTTGGTACATATATTTTATTCTATAATGAGAGAAGAGAATGGCCATGAAAAAAATAGCAACACTGGCCTTAGCTGCATTTATGCTTTTTTCTGCGGCTTCATGCAATGCCCCAACTAAGGCAGAGGCGTTTAGTGAGGAAAAGTTCTTAAAGGACATTAAGCCTAATGTGGACTGCCTTGATTCCTGTGTGCAGGAAAAGTTTTGTGCAGAGGTGGGGGATAATGAGTATTTAGCTGCATATAAAAGCAAGAGTGCCTATGCTGACGGCTTGGGCGATGTTGCCTTGCTTTTTAAACCGGGCGAAGAGAGCAAATACAGGGACTATTTTATTGACCCTTGCGAGTCTTCATATTATCCTGTAAAAAACTTCAAAACAAATTCTGAGGTAAGGGATTATTTAAAAAAATATTTATCTGATGCTGTCATTGATAAATGGTTTTCAAATGACTTTTTGGAATATAAGGGACAGCTTTATTTAAGAAGGGGTGCGAGGGGCTACGGTGCTATGACATGTGATTTAAAAAGCCTGAAATATGCAGAAGAAAAAGATGGCAAACAATACGTTACTGTTGATTTTAAGCTCTTTGATGAGCTTGACCATACGGAAACATTGGAATTTTCAAAGGTTAATGATGTATGGATTATGACAGATGAAGTAGTGCCTGCCAATTAAAGGTAGATGATGATTCGTAACCGCCCAATGTGACGGCGAATTGCCGGAAGGGGCCGCTTTTGCAGCTTCCGGAGCGCGTCTTGCGTTTCCGTGCCGAACCAAGTATAAAGGATAGTAAGGGTTAATTTTGGCAATGGTCGCTGCGGCCAGACGAAAGTATCAAAGGGCAGCGGAGAAATTTATAAAACCATGTGGCAAACTTTTTTAAAAAGGCAATGGTAGGTTACACCGGAAAACTTCAAACTCGATGCTTTGGCATCTGATGATAAGGTATCTTTTTGTGTGATGGACGAAGGTTTTCGTAAAAGCGGAGATTGGGCGTTAAATATAAAAAGCATTGTGATCTTTGGCTGTGTTAAGAAAATAGACGCGGCTCAAAAGCAGTAGAAATTGTTCGCCAGATTGGCCAGAAATATTATCCGACAGCAGAAGGTGCCGAGAAAGAAATACGCAAGGCGGGAGCGCATGTGCAGATTTTAGAGCTGTCAATTGACCAAATGACGGGCAATCTCGTGAACGAGTCATAAACAGAAGATCTTCGCATAATGTTTCGCATAATGTTTAGTACCTTCAGAAGCTTTTTCGAACTGCGCATAGACTATCAACCAACACAATTTAAAGAGAGTGCAAAACCAAGCTTTTTTAGCTCCTAAAACAATGAACGATTAGATTATTGCAGCACCATCGAGAAGACAACCTTAAGGTGTGGGAAAGATGGAAGTTGCAACATAAGAATGGATGTAATAAATGCTGCATTCAGAACGAAATTTCGGTTATTCTTATTGGAAGATTATTGTGCTGACTTTTTTCCTGGGGTGGGTGGTGATTTGGATCTATCGAGCTATGCTCGCACCTGTTTATACGGAAATTCAGCAAACAGTAGGTCCGCACAGCAATTTTGGCATGGGGTTGATTACCAGTTTCTATTATGTTGGGAATACGGCCATGCAGATCCCCTCTGGACTGCTCGTGGACCGTTTTGGCCAGAAGAAGGTTTTAATCCCGGGATTTATCCTTTTTACAATCGGGACACTTTGCATTGCGCTGGCATACCACATTGAACTGATTTACTTTGGCGCCCTCCTTGCAGGCATTGGATGCGGTGCATATTACGGAGCATCTTTTTCTATGACTGCTCAGTATGTACCACCAAAAAAGAAAAGTTTCTGCACCGCAATTGTCAACAGCGGCTCTGCTTTAGGAATGATCTTGGGAATGGTCGGCTCAAGCATTCTGGTTAAAACACTGTACTTGCCCTGGCAGACAATGGTCTTTATTTCGATCGGTTGCACAATTTTATTGACTTTTTGGGTCATGATTGCCATCCGCAATCCTTCGTGTAATGTGCAAGAGAACACGCAATCCCCTAAAGTCTGTGACCCTGAAAGGGATGACCCTCCCCTGACGCTGTCAGGCAAACCGGCTAACAAACTCTTCAGCCTGACAATGGTTTCCTGCTATGTCATCTATTTTACCACCTGTTATTCCTACTACCTGATCGTGACGTGGCTACCCGAATTATTGGAAAAGGAAAGGAACATTACCGGACCCGCCACGGGTATGCTAACGGCATTGATTGCTATTACAGCCGTCCCCGGCTCTCTTCTCTTTGCGCGGCTGTCTGACCGTTTTCGCGACAGAAAACCGCAGATTATAATAGTGCTGGAAATATGCAGCTTTTTGCTTGTGGTACTCTCCATGCAAGCACCCAATTCTACATTACTTTCGCTTGTGCTTCTGGTCTACGGATTTTTAGGGAAAATGTCGGTAGACCCGGTGCTGATTTCTTACATATCCGATCGTTGCGACCGTCGAAAGACAGCGACGGCGTTGGGTGTATTCAATTTTTTTGGCATCTCTTCATCCATTGTAGCGCCGATTCTGACAGGTTTCATTATGGACAAAACCGGAAAGGGCGAATGGGGATTTTATTTTGGTGCTTTGCTATTAATTGTGGAAACAGTTATATTTGGAATTGTTAATAGAAGATGTTCCACAGCAGATGAGGCCAAGTAATTTCAAAAATAAGTTGTGTAGATTGAACTTCACATTATGTTTATTATCTGTGAAGCTGGCCAAATTGTTCCAATTAGCCATTATGGCTTTAATGACACTTTATATTGTTTGCAGTACATGCAACAACCGCAAGATAAATTGTCCTTGATGGATGATTTATTTAGTCGTCGAATCACCCGCACCATCGAGGCCACGAAAGGAAATGCTTTCGTGGCCTATCTTGTACCGTTTATTTTAATTCCGGGCGATAAAATAGAAAAAAGAGGCGCAGCCGTGGAGGAAGACTCTGCGGCTGCGCCTTACTTTGTGCACTAATCGATAATTAAAATGCCAACAATCTGGATTGTATTTTCCTTTTGATGTTATAATTAAAAAAATATTGGTTTAAATACGCCCTAAAAGTTTATTATAATAAAGTGTGGCAAATTCCGATGGTATTTATTACCAGAGAAGTATGCTGTTGCTTTAGTGTTTCTCTTAACATCGCTCCCTTTATGGAAACCAATATATCTGAAGGATATTTTACTAGGGGCCTTTTTTGCTGGTATTCCTGCTTGTTTTAAAGCAGCAGGAGATAAAATTGATAGGCATTACTTTAGTAAAACGATACTTATTAATCTGCGATTTGCTGCTTTAGTTGAATTTATCGTTAATACATTTACTTTTAACATAATTATCGAATTGTTATTAGTTCCAGCAATTGTACTGCTAGTGATATTTGACACTATTGCTGGTACAGAGATGGGAAGTTCATTATCAAAAAAATTCACATCTATTTTAATGATTCTAGTAGGGTTGATTATTCTGCTTTTTTCATTCAGAGAAGCGATAACAAAACCATCCCAAATGATATAATGATAATATGAATTGCTGATGATGAGCACATGGGAACGCATTTAGGACTTCTTTCCTCCCGAAAGGCCAGGGAAAGCGCTATGGGCAATTTGGTACCTCGGGGAAACTCTATCTGAACTCCCCGGTTTGCTTACGCCGTGTATTCGAAATATAGTTTTAATAAATTTCTATTGCTTATAATGTTTTATGCACGCAGTCCGGGTCATGATTTGAACTGCGCGCACCGTCGTTTCAACAAGCAATCGTAAAAGGGTATATCCCGAACAAGTTACTGATTTTATAAGAAATGAAAAACAACCTGGAGAAAAACCATTTATGAAATTTAACAGCAAGACTCAATATGAAAAGATGCTGAAAACAAGCATTCCCAAGCTCATAACTTCCCTTGCAGTTCCCACCGTAATCAGTCAGTTGATCACAACCGCTTACAATACTGCCGACACCTACTTTGTTGCACAGATCGGGACCAGCGCAACCGCCGCAGTCGGAGTTGTTTTTTCTCTGATGTCTATTATACAAGCTGTTGGATTTGGCCTTGGCATGGGGGCCAACAGCTTGATTAGTCTGAATCTGGGCGCGAAAAAAAACGAAAAGGCAAATAAATACGGCAGCAGTGCTTTATTTGCGGCAATATTATTTGGATTTATCTTAATAGCCGTCGACTTACCCACCCTCAAAGGGCTCATGCGATTCCTCGGGGCAACACAAACCATCCTCCCCTATGCGTGCAAATATGGAAAATACATATTAATCGGCGCACCCATCATGTGTTCCGAATTTGTATTGAACTGCATTCTCCGCTCGGAGGGAGAAGCCTTTTTAGCCATGTGGGGGTTGTGTACAGGCGGCATTCTGAACATCATACTGGACCCGCTGTTTATCTCATCTTTCCAAATGGGGATCGAAGGTGCCGCAATTGCGACCCTGATCAGCCAAACCATCAGTTTTTTTATTTTAGCAAGCTTCTTCTTAAGAAAAAAGAGCATTGTCCTCATCAAGATACCCTCTATCAGCAGACATCCAGCGGATTATCTGTTGATTGTTAAGAGGGGATTTCCCACCATATGCCGCCAACTGCTGGGAAGTCTTTCTTCCGCACTGCTCAATGTGCAGGCCGCAGTGTATGGGGATGCAGCCGTTGCCGCAGTCACAATTGCAAACAAAATTTACATGTTTGTACGCAACATTATCATCGGAATCGGGCAAGGATTTCAGCCGGTCGCAGGTTATAATTACGGTGCAAAAAATAGAGCAAGAGTCCGTGAAGCCTTTCTCTTTGTCTGCAAAGCGGGAACCGTCATTTGCACCGCCTTAGCGGTCCTTCTGTCTATGAATGCACCCGCCGTCATTGCCTGGTTTATCAAAAATGATAAAGAAGTTATCCGAATTGGTACCAGGGCGCTTTACTTTGCCTGTGGGGTAATGCCGTTTATGGCTTACTCAACCTATGTAAACCAAATGTATCAATGTCTTGGATTTAGCAAGCAAGCCACTTTTCTTGCAAGCTGTCGTCAGGGCATCTGTTTTATTCCACTCATTTTGATCCTGCCGGCTCTGTTTCATCTTAATGGAATCATCCTGTCACAGCCTATTTCGGATTTTTTGACTTTTGTGATCTCCGTTCCATTTCAAATCACATTTTATCATCGCCACTTGAAAAACCAGTCCTCTGAACTCCTATCTGAAAAAGCAAGTCCTTAAGGATGAGGGTTCAGTAAGGATTCCGCGCACCTGTGTCCGAAAACAGCTTTGAGGCAATTGCATCCGCTGTTCCGCCGAAGGATTCGCTCAAAGAGGCAGCTATCAGGATATAAGCAGTGGATTCAGAGGACCAATACAGAAGCCCAGTCTGCGGTCCATCCTTTTTAGGATGGACCGCTTTTTGTATGCTTACGCAGCGGAAAGATCGAATTTCAATCGCGAAGCCAGGATAAATAAACCGCCTGATTAGCGATAAAATTTTGCAATGATATCATGCTATATAAGGAAAATAAGGGCAAGAATCCAATACTCTGCGCCCGGCTGCCGTCCCTCTATCAATTATGAAAGGCTCAGGTTAAATTTCCATAAAAGCATCGGAAAAAGTCCAAATCTTAGCCGCAAATTTTCGATATTTATGAAAGTTATTCACATTAAACTAAAAAACAAGTGAAATCATTGAAACTCAGGGAACAACCTTGACAGTTACAAAAATAAGTGCTATCCTACCCAAAATATTATCGTTATCAAGATGATATTTCGGTGGAGGAGTCCCTAATCTGTTACAGAAATTTAAGGACCATTCCACATTTGATTTTTTCAGATTTGTCCCTGACCGATGTTTCTTTCCGATCCCCTATGATCCTGAAAAAAATTTCATTTGCTCTGAACTTACGCTTGAGGTTTAAAACTGTTATCCTTTATTTTATATTTTGTATTTCTCATATTATGCATTCCATTGTATTCAATCTGCTTTAAAAAGATTTCATCATATTGAACCGTAATCCTGTGAAAAAGGAGGGAAAAACGACAGATTGAATTACTGCAAATAGTTAAAGCCATCAGGTGAGAGAGGGGAAAATCATGAACAAAGGAGCAACTTTAGAAGAGGAGAAAGGACCGGCAAACAACCCGTTAAAACGGGTTATGGGCTTTTGGGATCTCGTGTTTTTCGGAGTGGTTTTCATGTTTCCTACAGCGGTTTTTCTGTACTTGGGAGACACGCAGATCGAATCCCACGGCCACAGTTTTCTGGCATTTTTGATTGGATGTATTGTGGTCTTTTTCACATGTTTAAGCTATGCAAAAATGGTCCAAATCTACCCGTCGGCGGGTTCCGCATACACTTATGTAACCAGAAGCATCAACCCGAAAGTCGGATTTGTGGTCGGCTGGACTCTGCTTCTTGATTATATCTTAACGCCATTGTTTATTTTCATCTTGTTCGGACTTTACATGGCCCGTATCGTACCGATTTTTCCATATGCGGTCTGGATGTCTATTGCGGCAGGTGCGGTGTTCCTTATCAACATTCTCGGCTTGCAGCTGGAAAAATATCTGAACACAAGTATTTTTGCATTCCAGCTTATCAGCGTCCTTCTTTTCTCGGTTCTATCGGCGATTTACCTTACAAGGCACGGACTGTCCTTAATCAATCCGTACGTGGTCTTTCACGCCGACGGGTTTACAATTTCCGGCGTTGTGGGGGCCAGTACCCTTGCGGTCCTGTCGTGCCTCGGATTCGATGGCATTTCGACGATTGCGGAAGAAACTACCATTGCGCCGAAAAAAGTGGGGCATGCCATTATCACGGCAATTATCATTCAGGCAACCTGTCTTTGTCTGCTGGCTTATGTCTCGTCCCTGCTGTTCCCAGACTACACGAAAATTCTTCATCCGGACACGATCAATGTCGACCTGCAAAGCATGGTCGGAGGCCAGGCCTATTCCTTTATCATGGTGACAATCACCCAGTTCTTCTGCCTGGCAACAGCCTGCACCTGCATTACGTCTGCCAGCCGGCTTCTCTTTTCGATGGGCAGAGATGAAGTGATCCCCAAACGGATTTTTTCCCATGTGGGGGAAAAATTTCAAACGCCTATTTGGAATATCGTGATTCTGAGCGTGATCTGTTACGCCGGCGCCTATATCTTTGACTGGAACTTCATCGCGGACATTGTCGCTTTCGGCGCAATGATCGCCTTCATGGGGGTCAACTTGTCCGTCATCGCTCATTATTTCATTAAGATGAAAGAACGGAAAGTGATTTCGAACCTGATCCTTCCGCTTCTCGGATTTTTTGGAATTTTATATGTGCTGATCAACGCGAGCGCCAGCTGCAAAATTGTCGGCTTTACCTGGCTGGGATGCGGCGTGCTGTATTTAGTCATCCGATATTCCACTTCTCAGAAATTCAGGGATACGATCAACCGCGGGAATCTGGAAATGTAAGGCCCGTTCTCAGACCGGCATCCGTCTTTAAAATCATTTGCAGAGTGTTGTTTTTTCAGTGCGGCGTGTTTTACAAAATGAATAACAATCAAATTAAAATAAAAGGAGATGCTTTTCAAATGAGTAAATTTAAGACAAAATCTGGAGTGACGCTCGATTATGTCGATGAGGGCGAGGGCAAGCCGATTATCTTCGTTCACGGGATGGTGTGCAGCAAGGCGTTCTTTCAAAAGCAGATTCCATATTTTTCCAAAAATAATTATCGGGCCCTTGCAGTGGATCTGCGCGGGCATGGGGAATCTGAAAAGCCGATGTCCGGGTACACCATCAAAACCTTCGCCTCGGATCTTCATGAACTGGTGCAGGCTCTGGGGCTGAAGAAGCCTATTCTCGTCGGCTGGTCCATGGGCTCTATGGTCGTGTGGGAGTATGCCGCCATGTTTCCTGATGAACTGGGAGCGCTCATCTGCGTCGATCAGGGTGCTTCCGATTTTGCATGGCCGGGGTGGCAGTACGGCGTTATGACCATCCAGGATTTGCGCGACATGGCCGCCGCACTTCAGACAGACAGAAAGCCGATGTATCAAGAGCTGATTCAATTGATGCTGCACGTTCCCCAAAAAGAGGAAAGCGAATTTTTCCTGGGTGAAATGATGAAAATCCCGCCGGTGATCGCCGAGGCGATCATCATGAACCAAACCTTTGAAGACTACAGGGAGTCTGTCAAGGGGATTCGAGTGCCTACCCTGATCCTCTTCGGTGAAGATCCAAAGCTGAATCCTCCGGAGGCCGGTTACTGGCTTCACGACCAGATTCCGGGCTCCCTCATAAAGACCTTTAAAAATTCAAGCCATTGCCCATTTTGGGAGGAAAGCGAACTGTTCAATCAAACCGTGAAAGAGTTTGCAGATTCCTTATCAGCGCAGTGATTTGAACCGATGCCCATAAACAAAACACTCGTAGAAAAAACTTGGAAAAGCCGCAGGAGCAGGCGCAACCGTTCTCCTGAAAGGGCTTTCTGAAATTGAACTAAAGAGGCGCAGCCGCGGAGAAATTTCTCTTCGGCTGCGCCTCTTTGTTTTGCAGTGTCACAGTTTGGTTGCAAACGACGGCAACGGCGGAATCATTTCGTCAGTTGCGGGCCGTAAAAACCGGCATAACAGATACATTCGCTTTCAAAATCCGTTTCTATTGCGATTCGCACCATTTTTACACCGGAAACATCGACATCCACCTTTTGTGGAAGAACATCGGCGTACACCGGGTCGCTGGTATAGAGCAGTTTCCCGTCGCCATACACCTTCATTGTCATTTTCCCAATGTTAAAGTTCCTCGACACCTGCGCCAGGGCAAAGTCACCGGTCAGCCTTTTATAGCTCCCATTAAGCAAGTAATCCCGATAGATGGTATATGCACCCTTGTCCACCGGCAGATAAGGCTCCCCAACACGCATCACTAAAGCCTTTTTGTATCTCACATCGGCATTGGAAACAAGGCAATTTCTGTCATTTTCATTTTTTTCGTTTAAATCCCAAAAATGGATATTGGAATTTTCATTTTGTTCCGTCACATAGTTCAGACTATCCAAGTCCACCGATTTGGAAGCAGAAGGCTGTGTCGTCTGCCCAGGCGCGGGGGATGGAGTCGGCGGCGTGCCGACCGTCACGATGCAGCAACGGATTGCCTTCTGCCATGGAAGGGCCATATAAACGCCGCTGGTAGAGCCGTTCTGCCCGGTTGCCGTCACGGTGTAATAATAATTGTTGCCAGTCCGGCCCTTGTATGTCACCTTCAGCGCGCTGCCGTTCGCAACGGTGACTGCCGGCTTGTCCTTCGTACCGGAGGCCGTGATTTTAAACGTGTAGTTTTTCCCCATTCCCACGCTGAACGGTTCCGTGGTGTCGCTCTTCAGCGTACCGGCCGCAAACACACCGGAGGTGCAAAACACGGCGGTTGACATGGAGAGAGCCAGAAATGCGGACAGAAATTTCCCTGATTTTTTCATAGCAGTTTTCCCTTTCTTTTATATCTTTCTTATAATTTTGGAGTCTCTTTTATAAACATAGATAACTTTTTCCTCAACTTTGAAGCAATTTTCATTCTGTTCCCTCTAACCCAAAAATTTCGCGGAAGCCGGAGTAAAAATGAAATCAATTTTGCCGCCGCTCTGGTCGTATTCGATCTTCGTGCCGTCCTTGTAGGTCAGCGTGCCTTTCGTCCCGTTCGGATTGGAATCCGCAAAACCGAAAGAGGCGGGGTCGGCGCTGTCGGAGCAGCACATTTTATCGAGAAAGGCAAAGAGTGCTTCGCCGGCGTTTTTACTGTTGCAGAAAAAGACAAACGCCTTGAGCACACTGTTCAGGTAGCAGGCAATCCCCTCATCTTTGGAATGCCGCCAGGATTCCACCAGAAGGCCGTATTTTCCGTCGCTTTTTCTTTGGTGCATGAAGGCAATGCTGTCGTATCCGGCGGAGACCTGGCAGATATGGTAATTCATCAGCGCGCAGGAAATGTTTCCGTTCAGCGCCAATGCCTGATCCTCAAACGAACGGGACGGGTCGAACGTCTGATTCAGCGGAGAATAAACGCCGATCTGCGAAAGCTCGGTGGCGTCGTAGGTGCCGGTTTCGACAATGCCGTAAAGCCCCTGTTTGTGCGGAACCGGCGCCGGTTTTTTCGTGCGGATCCCTTTCCCCTGGACGCCTGTTCCCTTTTTTCCCACGGTGATGGTGCAAATCCACAGGCGGTGGCCATACGCCTCGGCGTAAACTTCGGTGGAGTCGCCCACGTCGCCGGTTGCTTCAATTTGAATATGCCGCACGGACCCCGTGTCGTCCCCGCCGATCACAAAGCCCGGGTCCCCTTTGTAATCGGTGTCAAAGGTAATTGCGTCCTTGTTGGAAAAGGTAATCTTCGGCGCCCGAACCTGGCTTTGATGAAATTCTCCGACGATTTCGTCGCGGATGCTTTCGGGCAGCCTTAGATTGACCATGTCGTAGACTGTTTCAAAGAAAAATCCGATGCTTTCCCCCTGCGCGATGGTAACCTCATCGGGTACGGGGCTGCTCATCGTATTACAGATAATGCTTGCGTCGACCAGGTCTCTGTACGGATTGTCTTCATCGCTTTCCTTCGCGAAGGCTTTGATCGGCGCGGTTACGCCCAGAGACAAAACCAGAGCCAGCGCGAGACTGAGAAATTTTTTCAATTTCATCTTCCCTCCTCAAAATATTTTCGCTCTCTATTTACAAAGACAAAGAAGTCGATGCAACGGTTTTATTTTTACGAAATTTTTTCTCCGAACGGAGCCGGGTCGCCTTCCCCAAAAACGCGGCTGCCTTCGCCCAGCTCCCCGGCGTTCAGCAAGAGCTTCGACTTCGCGCGGTAATTCTTGATTCCCTGCTCCACGGCGTTCTCATGCTTTTTCTGCTGAGCCTCATTCCCAGCTTGATCGTACTGGATGGTTCCGTCCTCATATTCCGTGTGCCCGTACGAATCGGATTTCCATTTTTTCGTCTCGCCGTTTTCATCCAAAAAGAAAACAGTGTACCCGACCGACACGATGGACAGAATGTCCATAGGCGCATTCGGCCCCCACTCGGAGTACGAAAACAGATAGTCCAGTCCGTTTTCCCGGTACAGATAAACCACGTCGTGGGATACATGCGTTCCCTCTCCGCCGCGTGTAAGAATTTTTTTCACCGCACCGTCCCGAACCGCATAGATATCGAGCCATACGTTTCCGACGCTGCCGTCACCATTTCCCGCCCAGTCGATCATCATTTCATCGTTTCCGTCGTGCGTCAGGTCGGCGAAAAAGACGGCTTTCGCCTTCCCCTTCCAGTTGGCGTCGTAAAACGCCTTGTAAAGCGCCATGGTTTCTTTTTTGGCCTCTTCGGCCTTTTCCCTAGCCTCGGCTTCCTCCGCTTTTTTCTTTGCTGCGGCTTCTTCCGCTTTCTTTTTCGCCGCGGCTTCTTCCGCTTTCTTTCGGGCTTCGGCCGCCCTCTTCTTGGCGGCGGCTTCCGAGGCTGCTTTTTTTGCCTCGCTTTCCGCTTTCTGTTTCTGCTGAAGAACTATACCGGCCTGCACCGCGTCGTTGTGCTTTTTTACGGCGGCGGTCGTCCCCGTGACCGCACCCGCAAGCACCAGCCCCGCGGCAATCAGAGAGATCAGTTTGGTCCGGGCGGACATGCCGGCAATCTTTGCAAAAATTCCCTTTGCGGCCGCCGCTCCCTGCGCCGTCTCAGCAGGCACGGCATCTCCCAGGGCTTCCGCGGCGTGTTCCGCAACCGCCGCCTGATTTGCCGCTTCCGAGCCCGCCGCGGCACTCGCCGCCTGGATCGAATTAGCTAGAATCCGCTGTGCCGTTTCAGCCGGCAGGTCGCAGTCCCGGGCCGCCCGGCGCAGAATCCGGGTGAGGACCGGAACCCCGGCGTACAGCTTGTTGCCCTTCTTCTCCTGTGCCTCCACCTTGGCCTTGATCTGCTTCCTTGCGTAATTGAGCCTGCTCTTCGTTGTTCCTTCCGTGGTTTCCATCGCTTTTGCCACCTCGAAAAGAGGCAGTTCGTCAAAATAATACAGCGTCACGGCCATTCGCTGTACATCCGGCAATTCGCCGATCATTTCCTGAATCATTCGCCTTTTTTCCGCCTGATCCACATATTCCTGCGGCAGAAAATTTTCGCCGATTTCTTCAATCGACCCAAGCATGTCGTTTTCCTGATCGTTGCTCTGGAAAAGCAGAGGTTTCCGTTTCTTCAAGCTGTTTTTCCCGACATTGATCACAATCGTTTTCAGCCAGCCGACCAAAGCTTTCTCATCCCGCAGGCCGGAAAGGTTTTGGAATGCCTTGACGTAAGTATCCTGCGCCACGTCTTCCGCATCATGTTCATTGCGCACAATTCCCAACGCCGTAAAATACACCATTTGCCGCGTATCATTATAAATTTGTTCCAGCGCGTCGGAATCTCCCTTTTTTGCCCTTTGTACGACCTCAATCTCCATTCTGCAACTCTCCCCGAATTCTTTTTGCGGACTGTGGTTCTCCTCTTTCCATATGGATAGACAACTGAAAAAGGTCCCCGGTTTTATTTCGCGCAATTTTTCCTTTTTTATTGTCCTTCCCGGCAGCCTTTTTCTATCCGAACCGATCGGGCCTTTAACTTCAGCCGCTGAAATACAGGGATTCTCCGATCTTCTGGCCGGCCGCCGAATTCATCATTTCAAAAGGCGACTGGCCGTCTGTCAAAGTCAGCGCCATCCCCTTTTCCTTGCCATCGGCGGCAACGAAGTCAAACCCCGAATCGTCCACTGAAGTCCATCGAATCCGGAATTTTCCATTGCAGGTCTTAGGAGGATTTTTGTAATACTTGGCATCGTCGGAAGAATAGGCCGCCTGAAATGTAATGTTGTCGCCGCCGGAAATTTTATAGGTGCCGTCATACTCTTCCGAGGCAGCCTTCGCTTCACTAAGGGGCTTATTATCCACCGGAATTTTTTCGCTGTACCGAAACCGGCAGGTTCCGTCCGCATTGAACTTCATTCCACACAAATGCCCGCCATCGCCGGCGTTTAAGTTCCAGTCCCATCCGCCGACCAGCTTTTGAGCGAACTCACCGCCCGACGTCGTCGGCGGCGCGGAACTTGCCGTCTGTGCCGCATCGGGGGAAAACCGTTCCGGATGGTCAATTTCCACCATGGTATAAACCGGCCAGGTTCCGTTTTTATCCCTCCACTGGTATAGGATCTGATACCCCGGCCGATTGACGGAAACAGTCCAGTACGGCGCGTCATACTCGTCATAGTCGGAGTTGTCATCCGGCGGCCCCTCAGGAGCTTTCAAATTGCTTCCGGCAATTTTTTTGAGCTGCTGATAGGTCAGGCCGCTGCGGAATTTTTGATCGATCTGATATCCCTCGGCAATCAAGACATACGGGATTTTATCATAAGACCTCGGATCACTGTTAGATAGAATAAAGATATACGGAATTCGATTATCCCGATACCCGACCTGCGCTCCTCCGGAAAAGCTTCCTAAAATTTCATAATCTTTCCCAAACCGGCTTGTCATCTGCGCGACGGACGCGCCCAGAAGGTTGACCGGATACTGTACCCGCTCGGTTTGGGGCGACTTTCCGGAATCCGGCGGCTGAGAACCGGACACTGAAGAATTTTCCAAAGCTCTTGATGCACTGCCGTCGCCAAGGCAGTAAACGTATTCCATATCTCCCTCTTTGGAAGTTTCCTGGTAGGGAAATTTACCGGATTCCAGCGTGAAGGTCAGCGGGGTCAAAACTTTCGTCTTCTCCTGTTCTGCAATCGCCGCTTCCGTTCCGGAATCGTACCAGCCTTTTCCTACTTTCACCGCCGCGGTAAGATCCGCCGCACCGACCTTGCCGCCGTCGGACTGCAGCGTGAGGTGAATCAGGGTCTTATCTTTCGCAGTCACCTGAAACTCGCCGTAATAGTCCTTCTGCACCCAGTGTTTGGAGCCTTCTTTAGACTCTTTTTTCATCAGGTTACATTCGCATTTGCCGTCCGGGTAAAAATAGAATCTTTCAATATACTCTTTCCCGTTCAGTTGGCAGTTCCACTGCTTGCCGCAGAGCTTTTGCCTCAGCGCGACTTTTTCTTCCTCCGCTTTTTTTTGGGCTTCGGCCGCTTTCTTCTTGGCGGCGGCCTCCGACGCAGCCTTTTTCCGCGCCTCGCTTTCCGCCTTCCATTTCTGCTGGAGAACCATCGCGGCCTGCACCGCGTCGTTGTGCTTCTTCACGGAGACGGCCACCCCGGTGACCGCGCCCGCAAGCACTAGTCCTGCCGAGACAAGAGCAATGACCTTCGTTCTGACCGTCATGCCCGCGATTTTTGCGAAGATCCCCTTCGCTCCCGACACCGCGGTGTCGGCGGCGGCCTCCGCCCCCTGCGCCGTTTCAGCCGATGCGGTATCTTCCAGCGCAGCCGCGGCATGTTCCGCAACCGCCGCCTGATTTGCCGCAGCCGAACCCGCAGCGGCACTCGCCGCCTGCATAGAATGAGCCAGAATCCTCTGGGCCGCTTCGGCCGGCAGATCGCAGTCCCGGGAAGCCATGCGGAGAATCCGGGTCAGCACCGGAACCCCGGCATACAGCTTGTTGCCCTGCTTTTCCTGCGCTTCCACTTTGGTCTTAATTTGCTTCCGTGCGTAATTGAGCCTGCTTTTCGTCGTTCCGTCCGAAGTTTCCATAATGCTTGAAACTTCGGAAAGAGGCAGTTCATCAAAATAGTACAGCATAACGGCCATCCGCTGCGCATCCGGCAGCCCGCCGATAATTTCCTGCACCGACCGCCTTTTTTCCGCCTGCTCCACATACTCCTGCGGCAGAAAATCCTCGCTGACTTCTTCCACTTTCCCGAGGATAAAATCTTCTTCGTCATGATCTTGAAAAAGCGCCGGCTTCTTCTTTTTGCAATAGTTCTTACAGGTGTTGGTCGCAATGGTTTTTAACCATGTGAGAAAAGCGCTCTCGCTTTCCAGCCGCGATAGATTCTGAAAGGCCTTCATATAAATGTCCTGGACAAGGTCCTGGGCATCCTGCTCATTCTTTACGATCCCCAGTGCCGTGAAATAAACCATCTGCCGCGTGTCAGCATAAAGTTCTTCCAGTGCCTGCGTCTCGCCTTCTTTGGCCCTTCTGACAATTTCACCGTCCATTTTTCTACTCCCCTACATGAAAATTTCCACTGATCTTCTCCGACACATCCGGCAAAAGGGTATTTTATGCAGTCCTGTTATCAGTTCTCTCCCGTTATCTAGACAGTTAAGAGAGAATTATGGTTTTATTTGGAAAATTTTTTCCAATTTTTTCATTGTATTTTTTATTATAATCTTTATACCAATGAATTTCAACATAATACATCTGCGTTTTTGTCCATGATTTATTCAATATTTGAAAACGAAATCACACCATAGAAAATTGGAAAACGAGTTGACAAAAAAAGAGCTTCGGTGTAAAGTACTAGGGAAGAGCCATATGACTGGCGGATGTGGAGAACCACAGGGGAGTATGGTGGAAAGAGGCCGACCGTCTGGGCGAATCGTCTGGATTGTCGGCCTTTTTTGCTGTGAGCGGAAGCCGGAAGGAGGGAAATTACAGGTCTTTATTGACGGTAAATCATCATTTAAAAATGGCAGAGTAGGTAATTGTGGGTTATGTGCCCGGGGAACGGGGAGTTGATCCC
>DHDF01000103.1:35846-44211 GCA_002399225.1 bacterium UBA4883 | reverse complement strand
GATGGCAGAGTAGGAGACCGCGGGTCATGTGTCCGGGAAACGGGGAGTTGATCCCGGGACGGAAATTTTTCTTTCCGGCGAAAAGCCGATGCAAAAGTTGCCGTGCAATTACCGCATCCCGCTGCTGCATATAGGAGTCATTCCTCCTTTATGTGGCATTGAGTCTTGCCATATTCAAGGAGGTTTTTTTATGCCTTACTACAGTGCTTTGTCCATCTTCACTCCGGAATACTGGAGGACTGCTTCTTCCGAATTTCACAATGTGCGGTCGCTTATTTTTGCCGGCCTGACGATCGCCATGGGCATCGTTCTGGGCGCCATGTATATTCCGGTCAGCATAAATCTTCGAATTTCGGTCGCTTTCATAGTTTTAATGTTCGGTTCCATGATTTTCGGCCCGGCCGTCGGCCTGGCGGCCGGCCTGGCGTACGACCTGGTCGGTTTTTTGCTTTTCCCCGCCAATGTTTTTTTCCCGGGCTACACGCTGTCAACCATGCTGGAGTTCTTCCTCTATGGGATTTTTCTTTATCGCTGCCGAATCACCGTTCTGCGTGTTTTCTTTGCCAAACTAACCGTTGACTTCGGGATTCACGTGGGGTTGGGAGCTCTCTGGAGCAAGATTCTGTTTCACAAAGCATATTACTATTTTTTCCTGAAAAGCCTGGTCAAAAACATCGTCATGCTGCCAATTGAAGTGGTGCTGTTTTTGGTGCTGCTCCAGATTTTTCTCCCTGTCCTGGCTCATCAGGGAATCACATCCAAACCAAAAAGTAAATTTATCCCGCTGTTTTAATGATTTTATTCCGGCTAGAGGGACTCGGCCGATTCCGAACTTTGCCTTGAAAACAGAGGGCGGCTCACAAATCGATGCAGCCGGGCAGTCCAACCAATATTTTGATGTTGACAAATCTCCACGAGACGACTATATTGGTAACATATCAAACATATTTGATATGAGGTGATTGTTTGGCTGTCCCCTATGAAGAACAGGCGAAAGTCTTCAAAGCATTCTGTGATGAAAAGCGCCTGAAAATTCTGGAACTGCTGCGGAGCGGCGAGAAATGCGCCTGCGTTTTGACTGACGCGCTGAATATCGGTCAGTCCGCTCTGTCTTACCACATGAAGGTTCTGGTGGAATCGGGTATTGTGGAAAGCCGTCAGGAAGGGAAATGGACCCACTACAAAATCAGTGAAGCAGGCAGCACTCACGCTCTGAATCTGCTGAAAACCCTGACAACGCCGAACTTTGCCTCTCATTGAAAGACATTTTGTAAAAAGAAGAAAAAGCCATCTGCACGGATGGCTTTTTACCAACCCAATAGATCAAAATTATTTGATCTGACTATTTTTTCGCTGAAAGCGAGGGGTCTCCATGCAAACCATCAAAGCAGTCTGGGACTTTTTTCAGTACCAGATTCTCGGCATGAAATGGCTGAACGGCCTGATCGCAGGCGGGCTTTCCGCGCTGGGGCTCTCCCCCGGCAGCCGCTGGACCGGGAGTATTCAGTTCTTTCTCTACGACACCGTAAAAATCATATTCTTGCTGTGTTCTCTGATCTTTTTGATCAGTTATATTCAAAGCCATTTTCCTCCGGAACGCAGCAAAAAAATTCTCGGGCGTTTTCACGGGCTCGGCGCCAACTGCGTCTCGGCGCTTCTCGGTACGGTAACGCCGTTCTGCTCCTGCTCTTCCATCCCGCTGTTTATCGGCTTTACCTCCGCGGGGCTGCCGGTCGGCGTGACATTCTCCTTTTTAATCTCATCCCCGATGGTGGATCTCGGCTCTCTGTTCCTGCTGATGAGCATCTTCGGCGCAAAGGTGGCAATTGTCTATGTAGCCGTCGGGCTGATCATCGCGGTGGTCGGCGGCACTATTATCGAAAAACTCCATATGGAAAAATATGTGGAAAGTTTTATTCTAAACGCCAATCATGTGGATCTTTCATCGCCCGACCTGACGGTGAAAGACCGGCTGGTCTATGCAAAGGAGCAAATGCTTTCCACCTTAAAAAAAGTTTTTCCGTATCTTCTGGTCGGGGTCGGCATTGGGGCCGTGATTCACAACTGGATCCCGGAAGAGTGGGTCTCGCTGGCCCTCGGCAATAAAAATCCGGTCGGCGTCATCCTCGCGACTCTGGTCGGCGTGCCGATGTACGCCGATATTTTCGGAACGATCCCGATCGCGGAGGCCCTGCTGTACAAAGGGGCGCAGCTCGGTTCCATTCTCTCTTTTATGATGGCGGTCACCACGCTGTCGCTGCCGTCCATGATTATGCTCCGCAAAGCGGTGAAACCGAAGCTTCTGGCGCTGTTTGCCACTATCTGCACGGTCGGCATCATCCTGGTGGGATACTTTTTTAACGCTGTTCAAGGAATTCTGCTGTAGGATGTATGTTTTTGATACAAAAAAGCACACTGAAAACCTTAGAAAGGGGTTCTGACTGATGTCTTTCTTCAGCAAAAAAGAAAAAAATCAAAAAATAAATCCCGCCCGCGGCAGCAACCGGGACGCAAAAGGCTCCGCAACGGCTGAAAGCCCCGGCGGAGCGAGCGTTAAGATTCTGGGCAGCGGCTGTGCAAAATGCAACCAGCTTGAAGCCGCCACGAAAGCCGCCCTCCGGCATCTCGGCATGGAAGAAACCATCGACCATGTGACCGATTTCTCCCAAATCGCGGCTTACGGAGTGATGTCTACTCCCGCTTTGGTGGTAGACGGAAAAGTGGTCTCTTATGGGAAAGTGCTAAAGACCGACGAAGTCGTCAGTCTTCTGCGGAAAATCCGGGGAGAGAACCAAACCTGAAGAAAAAAGTTTGTGAGCGCTGCGGCAAAATCTGCCGCAGCGCTCATTTTTCAAGTTCCGAAAGCAGATCCGGAAAAATTCCCAGGCTCCGCTTTAAAATTCCCTTGAGGTAGGCGATTGTAACCCCATAGTTCGTCATGGGGATCTTCTGCTCCGCCGCACATTCGGCCCGGCGCTTTACCTCGCGTCCGCGGAGCATGCATCCCCCGCAGTGGATGATCAGGGAATAGCGGGACAGATCCTCCGGAAACCCGCCGCCGGAACTGGTTTCGATGTTCAGCTTTTTTCCGGTGTAGCGTTTCAGCCAGCCCGGGAGCTTCACGGTGCCGATGTCGCCGCACTGACGGTGATGCGTGCAGCCCTCGGCCATCAGCACCGTGTCCCCGTCCTTCAGGCGTTCCACCGCCGCCACGCCTTTGACCGCGCTTTCGAGAAATCCTTTGCAGCGGGCCATCAAAATGGAAAAGGAGGTCAGTGGGATCTCCCGTGGCGTCTGCGCGGCTACCTGGGAAAACGCCTGGCTGTCCGTAATGACAAGCGCCGGCTTTTTCTTCAGGTTCTCAAGCGTTTCCCTCACTTTGTCTTCCTTGACGACAAAAGCCGCGGCGTCCGCATCCAGAACATCCCGGATCGCCTGCTGCTGCGGCAGGATCAGCCTTCCCTTCGGCGCGGCCTCGTCGATCGGCGTCACCAGAATGACGATGTCCGAAGGGTGAAGCAGGTCGCCGATCAGGCGCGGCTCGTCCCCGCCGTTTTGGAGCAGCGGCGGAAGTTTTTCTCGGAGTTCCCGGATTCCTTCGTTTCGGGCGGCGCTGACGTAAAGGACGCCCGGAACGCGCGCAAAACCCGGCGGGAGAAGATCGCTTTTATTGAAAACCGTGAGGTGCGGGATCTTCTTTTCCCGGAACAGCCGGAGCAGCTCCCGGTCGGCCGCCTTCATCCCGGCGGCCGCATCAACCACAAGGACCGCCAAGTCCGTTCGACCGAGCACCTGCCTGGTCTTGTGGACGCGCAGGCGGCCCAGATCGCCCGCATCGTCAAATCCGGGCGTGTCAATCACCACGACCGGCCCCAGCGGCAGGATTTCCATCGCTTTGCTGACGGGGTCGGTCGTGGTGCCTTTCGTCTTGGAAACCACCGCGAGATCCTGTCCCGTCACCGCGTTGACTACGCTGGATTTTCCCGCGTTGCGGCACCCGAAAAAGCCGATGTGGACCCGATCTGCGGAGGGGGTGTCATTCAGTCCCAATGTCATGCGCCTCCTTTAAAATCCGCTGCCCGCCGCAGCCGGAGGCGCAAAGATCGTCTGCGCCTGCTTGTCGCTGAGCGTTATGCCGAAAACGGTTTTATAATAATCCCTGGTTTCTTTCGTGACATCAACGTCCGAAAAGAGTTTGGGATAGGCCGTTTTCGCCAGCCAAAGCAGGGTGACGGGGGTATCGACGCCGGGGGTGTAGCTTCGGTACATGCCGAGCGGCATTTTATAGACCCGCCGATTCTGAACGGCCTTGATGCTGCTCCAGTCGAAGGAGCCGACCTTGTTCCCATACAGAGTTTCCGGATAGGCCGTTGTAAAATTCGTGATGAAAATAAGATCCGGATTCCACTTGTAGATCTGTTCCATGTTGACCGAAGCGGCATTGTCCTTGGTAATGCCCTCCGCGACGTTTTTCGCGCCGATCGCGTCCGCCCACCATTGGCCGAAGAAGTTCTTTCCGGAGGATAAGAGGGTATTCGAACTGTACTGGAACAGGAAAAAAACGCGCGCCTGCTTGCTGTCCGGCAGATTTTTCACACGGCTTTGGACCAGATTGTAAACCTTGTTGCTGTAATCCTGCACGATTCTGGCCTTGCTGTTGTCGGGAAAGATCTGGCTCAGCAGCGCGATCCAGTGGTTCAGCGTCTTGATGGAATTGTAATTCCATTTGCCGACGGAAACGGCGACGGCTCCGAATCCGGCGGCTTTGAGCTGTTTCCCGAGTTCCCTATTGGAGGCGGAGTAAAAGACAACGTCGGGCTTGAGCTTGGCAAGCTCTTCCAGATTGACCGAATCGCCGTTGGAAAAGCCGGTGTCGGCTTTCAGAATCTCCGGGTACAGCTTGCTAAGCAGGCTGTTCTTTGCCGCCGTCATACTCTCCTTCGGCATCCCGACAATGTTCTTTGCGGAGTCGAAAAAGACCGTGAGGACGGAAGGGAGCGGATAAATGCCGCACACGGCGATGCGCTTGGCATTTGCGGGCAGTGTGACGGAATTTCCGTTGTCATCCGTCACGGTGACCGTTTGGGCGGCGGAGTTGCTTCCAACGCCGCCGGAGCTGTTTTTCGGTGTTCCGGGACTGCCGGCAGTCCCGGAACAGGCGGCGGCAGCGAGAAGAACCGCAGCAGACAGAACGAGGCAGGCAAACTTTTTTAAGATTTTCATCACGCAAATCCTCTTTCAAAAAATTTTCTGAAAAAGCCATCAAAATCCGCCGCAAGGTCCGGGATTTCCTTCCGAAAAATCCGCCCGGAGAACGCCTCGTGCGGAAGCGGAACAAACCGGCAGCCTTTCGGGCAGACGGGCCTGTAAAGCGGGTCGGCGACGATGATCCGGTACGGCCGCAGAAAGCCGGCCAGCTCCTCTTCTCCCGAAAGTTCCGCTCCGCCCGGCGGAAGAAGCTCCGGGTCGGTTTCCAGCGGGCAGACGGCCCGTGCGGTTTTCCCGGTGCAGGCGGCGACGGCCCACGCCAGCGATCCCGCGGCCACGCTTTCGCCGACAACGGCGATTTCGGGCTCTCCGTACGTTGGGGGCGCGGCGTAAGAGATTCCGCTGCGCCCGGTGCGCACGGCCTGATTCAGGTCGGCAAGGATCTTTCCGGAAAAGCGGTCTCCGAAAGGAGCCCCCGCGACAAAAGGCGTGTGGAACTTCTCCCGCAGCGTTTTTGCCGCCGAAAGCCCGCTGGCGGAGACAACCAGGTTGGCCCAGGCCCGGCCCGCCTGCCGCAGTTCGGCAAGGCTGCTGCCCATGGCCCAGCTGCCGACGACCCGGAATCCGCCGGCCTCCAGTTTTCGCCGGATGGATTCCGCGCTGCCGTTGACCGAAAAATCCAGCGGGGTAAGGCCGAGAAGATTGACGGACGGCTCCCGTGTTTTCACGGCCGTGCCGTCCACCATCCGTTCGGCCAGCGTCTGAAAGGCCATCCCCGCACCCCGCAGATAGGAGTACATTCCGTTCGTCGGGAAACCGAAAGACGGGATTCCGGTCCTGTTTTCCACTTCTGCCGCGATGGCCGGGAAATCGGTGCCGGTGATCATGGGAATCGGCGTTCCGGCGACCGCGATAAAAGCGGGAGAAAGTTTTTCCGCGGTTTCGGTAATTTCACGGATCAGCTTTTCATCGCTCCCCAGAATCGCGTCGATCTCCGTGAGGCCGGAAATGTAGACCATGCTGTCGCAATCGTACCACCGGGGTTCGTCGTGGGTGGTATAAGTCGAGTTGCAGCCGGAAGCGTCGTGCATCACCGTCATTCCGCCCAGCTCGTAGAGGGCGGAGCAGACGCCGGACGTATCGGCCGCATAGGTGGAAAGGATGCTGGCGGCTTGTTTTACAGGCATCGTTCGCACCCCCACCCCTTGATCTGAATCAGGTTTTTCGTGTCTTTTTCATGCTGGAAAGCGTCCGTCATCAATCCCGCCAGGCGGCAGATGCCGTCAAAGCCGTACATGCCGCCGCCTTCCACCATATTGACAAAGTGGCCGGAACCTGTAAAATACGCCGCCTTTTGGCCGATGGCAAGTGTCTTCCCTTCCGTATCCCTCGGCAGAACGCGCATCTCGGGGCGGCTGAACGAAAACAGTAAAAGCTCCGGCCGATTTTTCTGAAGCCACAGAAAATCGTCTTTTTCTTCGGCGGAAAATGCGTCCGCATAGATCCGCCCGACCGAAAACCCATGCTCGCACAGAAGCCGCGCCAGCGAAAGCGGCCGCGGCGTTGCGGTGCCGTCGAGGGCGACCGGCGTGCCGCCGATCATGCTTTGCGCCCGTTTCAGGGCCTTTTCCGCACGCTCCCGCCCGGGCGAATCATCCCGCTGCGGCACTCCAAGCGCTTCGGCGAGCCTGCGCAGGTTCTGCCCGATCTCCCGATAAGAATAGCTCAGCGGAAGGGAAAGATGCTTCTGCCCGAGCCGCTTTTCCAGCGCCTCGCCGCCCGCCCGGGCCGCGGCGCAGGTGGAGATGTTCAGCGCGCTTTCCGCCATTTGCTGGTAGTCATCATAGGTTTTACACGCGGTGATATCCCTCAGGATGAATCCATTTTCGCAGATCAGGCGCACCAGCTCGCTCGATTCGTCGGTGGGGTTGCAGTTGCCGATGAGGTTGACGGAACGGGGATTCAGGGGCCTCGGTTTCAGCAAACTGTAAAGCTGGCGGCGCATGAGCTGGTCGGGCGTCATCCAGCTTTTGCGCAGAATCGGGGTCATGTAGCAGTCGGCAAACGCGACGTTCGGGAATCTTTCGCGCAGCGCGCGGTACACAAGCGGCAGGTCGCAGCCCATGAAATGGTGAATGCAGGTGGTAAAGACCAGCACGGCGGGGGGCAGTTTGGGCAGCCTCCCAAGGATATCCGTCACGCCGTCGACGATCAGCTGTTCCATGTTCCCTTCCAGCACATCGTTCTCTCGGATTTCCACCGTGGAAAAGCGGTCGGAGGCATGCATCTCCGCCGCCGTCAGCACGACGCCGCGCAGGCAGCCGGCGGCGCAGATAAAGATCTGGTGCGCCTGCGGGATCAGCATACCGACGTGGACGATGTTCCAAGTTCCCCGGGCGGGGGAAGAATACTCCAGACCGGGCGCGAACGGTTCGGGGAACGACGCGCTGCGGATCGGAAGGCAGGCGCCGGATTCTTTTGCCGCCCCGTGAAGCGGTTTCAGCATGGTTTTTCCTCCTCACAGGCGCGCAGCACCGCATCGGCGAGGCGCCGGTACTGGCCGGCCATTTCACTTTCCGGGAACGCCTCCATCACCGTTTTGCCCAGCTCTTCCGCGTTCTGGACCGTCTCACTATAGTCCAGCGTTCCGATCACGCGGGTGCCAAGCTCTTCGGCAAACGCATCCACTTTCGCGTCCTCGCCCTTGACGTTGCGGCGGTTCAGAATCAGCCCGCCCAGCCCGGCGTAGCCCCGGCCCCGGAAATTCCGGATAGCCTCGGCGATATTCGCGGCGGCGTGAAGCGCCATGGTCTCGCCGGAGGTAACGATCAGGACGCTGTCGGCATATCCCCTGCGCATCGGCATGGTGAACCCGCCGCAGACCACATCGCCGAGCACGTCGTAAAAGACCACATCGGGCCGGAAAGTCTCGTAAGCGCCCTTTTCCTTCAGCTTTTCCAGCGCGGCGATGATGCCGCGGCCCGCACAGCCCATGCCCGGCGGCGGGCCGCCCGCTTCCGCGCAGACAACGCCGCCGTACCCGGTCACCGTCATATCGCCGATGGAGAAGTCATTCTGTTTTTCCCGCACCAGTTCCAGCACGGTGGGAAGGGGTCTGTCCGCGTGCAGACTGACGGTGGAATCCGCCTTCGGGTCG
>DHDF01000103.1:26298-35609 GCA_002399225.1 bacterium UBA4883 | reverse complement strand
ATTCGACACCGTGGTCGATTTGCCGATTCCGCCCTTCCCGTAAACGGCTATTTTTTTCATTTTTCTTCCTCCTTCTCGGAACCTCCGCCGGCCGGAAAGTCCTCCGGCGCAAAAGTCGCCTTCACGCTGACCCCGGGCAAACGGTTCAGCCGGCAAACCAGCGCATCTACCTCCGCTGGCGGCGCGTCCAGCACAACGTTGATGACAAAGACCCCGCGGGCGCGGTACGGCAGGCCCATGCGCCCGACGATCGAATTCCTGAATTCGTGCAGAATTCCGTTGATCTTTTCCGCTGTCTGATCTCCGCGCGAAAGAATGGCAACTGCCGCCAGCCCGGGCTTTTCCGGTCCCGGCTCCGGCCCGGCCGAAGGGCCGGAAAGCCGCAGCGGCAACACATCCTGCAACGTTTTTTCTCTGGTTTCGATCTTCCCGATGACCGTCTTGACCCCGAAGGCAAGCTCGATATTCCGTTCGGTCACAACGGAGTGCGTGTCGCCGAACAGCGGGCCGCTTTCCCGTCCGAGCAGCAGCGCCTTGTCGGCGCGCTGCAGAGCGTGCGCCGGGTAATGGGTGTTGAACACGCAGGACATCCCTTCCGCCGCCAGGGCGGACATCGTTTCCAGAACCAGAAGCTGATTTTTAAAGTCGAGGTTCGATTCCGGCTCGTCGAGAACCAGCACCTGTGGCTCGGAGACCAGGGCGCGCGCAATCAGCGTCATTTGCAGCTCTCCGCCGCTCAGCTCCGAACATTTTTTCCGTTTCAGCTTTTGGATGCCGAGGCGTTCCATCGCTTCCTCCGCCTTAAAAAGGTCCTCCCTTTTCGGCTTCGCAAGCATGGCAACGCGGCTGCTCCGCCCCAGCAGAATCATTTGCTCCACCGTATAGGATGGGACCACCGTATTTTTAGCCTGCGGCACATAGGCGACAGACTGCCAGAGCTTCCGGTAAGGAATGGAGCGGATATTTTTCCCGTTCAGGCAGCTTTTCCCGCTGTTCCAGGGCAGAAAGCCCATGGTGCAGCGCAGGAGCGTCGTCTTGCCGGCGCCGTTCGGACCTAGAACTGCGGCAATCTCGCCCGGGCCAACGGAAAAGCTGACGTGTTCCAGCACGGGCCGGCGGCGGTGCCCGTACGAAAAGCAGCCGTTTTCCACCGATAAGATCATAGCCGCCACCCCTGGGTGCGGCGCATCAGCACGATAAAGAACGGCGCGCCGATCATCGCGGTCAGAATCGAGACCGGGATCTCCGACGAAGTGGCGCTGCGGGCTACTGTGTCGACCAGCACCATAAAAGTCGCGCCGACGCAGACGGAGGCCGGAATCAGCGCCATATGGTTGCTGCCGAACTTCATTCGGCAGAGATGCGGAACCAGAAGCCCCACCCAGCCGACCTGACCGCACATGGACACGCACGAGGCGGTGATTGCCGTCGCGCAGACGACCGTCAGGGCACGCAGCAGGTGCAGATTGGTTCCGAGCGCCCGCGCGTCATCGTCGGGCAGCGGCAGGATGTTCATCCGCCAGCGGAGCAGGTATAAGATCAAAATACCCGCCAAAATCGGCGGCGCGCCGAGCGCAAGCGGCCCGTACCCCGCGGAATTGAGGCTGCCCATCAGCCAGTAGGTGATCGCGGGGAGCTGGGATTCCGTGTCCGCGGTGAACTTTACAAGAGACACCAGCGCCGAAAACAGCGAGCCGACCATAATGCCCGCCAGAATCATGGTGTTGATGCCGCCCTTTCCTGCGCTGGAAATCCAGGTGAGCAGAACGGCGGCCACGCCGCAGGCAAATGCCAGGACCTGCACGCCGACCAGATGAAATCCAAGCAGAAGCGCCACCGCCGCGCCGAAGCTTGCCCCGGAGGCCACGCCGAGCGTGTCCGGCGTGGCGAGGGGATTGGAAAACAGGCTTTGAAAGGCGCATCCCGCAACGGAAAGACCGGCCCCCACCAAAAGGGCCAGCAGAATCCGCGGCAGGCGGATCGAAAAAACGACGGTGGTTTCCTGCGGGCTGACTGCGGCCGAGCCGGTCAGGCGCCCGATCACCGCTTTCAGCACCTCGGCAGGCGGCAGACTCATCCTCCCGACCGCCATGGTTGCAAAGACCGCAAGGACGGGCAGAGCAATCAGCACCGCGCGGTCCCGCCAGGAAAGGCCGCCCATCGCATCTATTTCTTTCATTCTTCCGTAATCACTCCCGAATAGGCGGTCTTTGCGCTGACCCCGGGAAGCTTTCCGATTTTTCCGGAAAGAGCGCTGATGACATCCTGAGGCGCGTCGATGGCAATGCTGATGATGTTGATCTGCTTTTTGCGGTAAGGAATTCCCATACGCCCGATGATATGCTTCCCATATTCGTGCAGCAGCGAATTCAGTTCCTTCACGGAATTTTCATTTTGAACGATAATGCCGATAATAGCCACTCTGGTCTGCAAAGTTTTTCCTCCCAGTTAAAAAATAGAACCTATAGAGTCCCGTACCGTCCCCGCCTCTCACGAAAGCGGTGGGCGCTCAGCCCGCGGAAACGGCCGTCCCCGGCGCGCGCAGCGGCTTCCGGTGCCAGTCCACATGGTCGCCCCGTGAAAAATCCGGAACAAAGCCGGCGCTTCGGATTCGGCCTGCCAGACAGCCGCAGCACTCCGCGGCCTCTTCGCCCGTGCAGATCTTATTGTCGTACAGGCTGTAGTCTTTCCGGTGTTCCCGCGGAGAAAGGTTCGGCATGACCACATTGGCACCGGCGCGGAATCCTTTCTCCCGGCCGAACGGGTCAATCGTGCCGAGCGCGGTCGTGGCTGGCAGCAAGACTTTCGGCAGCAGACACCGGAGAAGTGCCAGCAGGATAACGGTGCGCTCGGCTCCGGGCTTGTAATAATTTGCGAACCGGGTGTCCTTGTGCGGGATAAACGGGCCGATCCCGACCATTTCCGGCTGAAGCCTGCGCAGGAACAGAAAATCTTCCGCCAGCGTCCGGTAAGTCTGGTAAGGGGAATCCACCATAAACCCGGCTCCGGCCTGGTAGCCGATTTCTTTGAGGTTCCAAAGGCACTGCATGCGGTTTTTCAGGCTCATTTCCGGGTCGTGCAGCTTCCGGTAATGTGCCTCGTCCGCCGTCTCATGGCGCAGAAGATACCGGTCGGCCCCCGCCTCATAAAGTTGCCGGTAAGAATCACGGTTCCGCTCCCCGACCGAAAGGGTCACCGCGCTGTCGGGGAAACGCTTTTTAATTTTCTCTACCATGCGGCAGAGACGTTCGTCGGTAAAGAACGGGTCTTCGCCGCTCTGAAGCACAAAGGTGCGGAACCCGAGCCGGTGCCCGGCGGCGCAGCAGCCCAGAATTTCTTCCTCACTCAGCCGGTACCGCCGCGCCTTCCGGTTTCCCCGCTGAAGGCCGCAGTAATAGCAGTTATTTTTGCAGTAGCTGGAAAACTCAATCAGGCCGCGGAAAAAGATTTTCTTTCCGTAATACCGCTCCCGGAGCCGTTCCGCGCAGGACGCGAGGGCAGAAAGCTCTTCCGCACCGGCTTCTTCCAGAAAATGCCGGAGAATTTTTTCCATTTCGCCCTGCCCGGCGGTATTCAGCAGCTTTGAAACTCCGGCCGGATCTTTCTTGTCAATCATCAGCGGCGTCCCCCTCCATTTGGCAAAATAAAAGACTCCTTTTCCCATTTTGGGCGAAAAGGAGCCGTGTCGGCAACAGTCAAATTCTACCGGAACGCTCGCTTTCCGCTCGGAAACACCTTGCGGTCAGGTACGGTTCAGCTTGGATGTCTCCGGCAGCGATGCGCGGAAGCATCCGATAAATTTTTAACAATTATAACATGATTCAACAGAAAAGTCAAAAAGGTCTCAGCGCCGGCGAAAAGCAGCGTGGGCCGCGCCTTCTCCCGGTCCGCGGCAGACAGTCAGGCTCTCGCTTTCCGACTCCGCTCGGACCGCCATTTCCAAAAGCTCTTCCAAAACTTTTTTCCGCAGCGCCGGATCTTTGATTTCCCTGCGGACCTTGCGGCGGTCTTCCTTCAGAACCCGCAGCATCTCCCCGCAGCATTCCGGGAAAAGCGCCTCCAGCTTTTCCCGGGCATACCGGGAAAACGCGGGGTAGCTGCCGGAGGTTGTGACGCCGATGACAAGATCCCCCCGCTTGACAACCGCCGGGAAAAAGAACGTGCAAAACTCCGGCATATCGACCACATTGACCGGAACCGAGCGGGCGGCGGCGTCCCGGTAAACCGCGCGGCCGACCTCCCGATTCCGCACGGCGGCCACAGCCAGAGAGACAGACTCCAAGTCGCCCCGCCCGTACTCCCGTTTCCGGTACTGAAGGGCTCCCACAGCGGCCAGGCGGAGAAGTTCCGGCGTTGCCTGGGGGCTGACCAGCCGGACGGAAGCCCCGAACTCCAGCAGCGTTTTCACTTTCCGCTCCGCGGCCGGTCCGCCGCCCACCATTAAAGCTTCTTTACCGGAAAGGTCCATAAAAAGCGGGAAAAAACCCATGTTAAAAACGCCCTTTCTCCACAGGCGGCGGGCACCGCAAGGTGGACCGCCGTCAGAAAACTTTTATGATTTACTTGACGTTCACATGCTTGCTGAGCGGTTTGACATGAATATTGCTGCGGTATTCCGTCTCCGTCCAGTTAATGCTTTCCGCGATCATCGCCTCCGGGTTCAGCTTGACCCCGTCCAGCATAAATTCCTTAAAGCGCTGGTACCCCGCGCGGTCGATCAGGTGGCCGCCGTGGATGTAGACCGGCTTGCCGCCCAAGACCCAGTCGGAAAACTTGGGCCAGTTTTTTATAATGGCCAGAACGCTGTCTTCCGTCAGCCAGTTTGCAAACATCTTGCCCATGCGCGGGTACTGCTTGCCGGTTCGTCCGCCGACGATAATTTTATAAAAGTCCTTGTCCGGCCTTCTCCATGCGCCCGTAGGACAGGCTACTACACATTCCCCGCAGCCGACGCAGCAGCAGGTGTCCTTTTCCACTTTGTTCCGGCTGTTCAGCGAAAGCACCCGCGTGGCGGCCTTTTCACACTTCCGCACACAGGCGCCGCAGCCGATGCAACGGTCGATGTCGTAAATCGGCTTGGTGCAGCCGATGATGCCGAAATCCTGAAAGTGCGCCTTGCCGCAGTCGTTCGGGCAGCCGGAAATGGAAATTTTGATGTGGTACGGATTGGGATAAATAATCTTTTCCAGCTTCCGGGCCAGCCGCTGCGTGTTGACATTGGCCTTGATGCAGTGGACACCGCCGATGCATGCCATGATATTCCGCGGCGCGATGTAAGGGTAACCGGCCTTGGTCTCCATGTCCACTCCGCATTCTTTACACTCGATTTCCTGCAGATAGGGCTGAATATAGGCATCCACGGCGGGAATATCTTTCGCCTTGATGCCCGGCGCGTTGAGCGTTTGGCGCAGGCCCAGGTGGAAAGTCCCGTCGCCCCAAGTCTTGCATACATGCTGGATCACATCCAGCCATTTGGCATCGATCACCGCGCCCGGCACACGCAGCTGTAGCATGAATTCACCGGGAACTTTCGACTGCCGAAAACAGTTGTTCTGCAGTTTTTTCACATTGCAATCTTCCAACGAAATTCCCTCCTAATCCACAAGCTTTTTGCCGATCGTATAATTAAAGATCGGGCCGTCCAGGCAGACATAGGTCTCATCGATGCGGCAGTGACCGCATTTTCCAATGGCGCAGGACATCTTTCTCTCAAAGGACATCCAGATCTTTTCCTCCGGCACATTGTTTTTCAGCAGTTCCGCGCCCGAAAATTTCATCATGACGGGCGGTCCGACTACGATACATTCATAATTTCCGTCGAACGAATCAAACGGAATCTTTCCGATAAACCCGGTGACAAGGCCCTTGTTCCAGCCGGGACAGTCTTCATTGTCAAGGGTGTAGAACGTATGAAAATGCTCGGCGGCTTTCCACTGTTTCAGCTCGTCGGCAAACAGAATACTCTTGGAATTTTTAAACCCGAGAATCAGATAGATCTCCTTGGCATAGTCCGGATCTTTATAAAACATGTTGATAAGGCTTTTGACGGGGGAGACGCCGGTCCCGCCGGCCACCACCACAATATTTTTGCCTTTCATCTTTTCCACGGGCCAGCCGTTTCCGTAGCAGCCGCGCAGAAAAATGATATCCCCTTTCTTTAGGGCAAACAGCTCATCGGTTACCTTGCCGACTTTCCGGATGGTGAAATCCACATACCCGTCCCCGAATCCGCTGATGGAAATCGGGGCCTCCCCGACTCTCGGAATAGAAAGCTGCATAAACTGACCGTGGCGCACCGGCGCGGAGTTTTCCACGCGGAACGTCCACTCTTTTTCCGCCTGCGGAAAAATTCCGAGAATTTTGGCCGCCCGCGGCCTGACCGGATTTTCAACCATTGCGGGCACCTTCTTCCTGTTTGATTTCTTCAATGGCTTTGGAAAGCTTGTTGAGCGTTTCCGGATAGCTGATCAGCTGAGGGCACCGCGCCGAGCACCTTCCGCAGCCGACGCACATCGGCCCCTGATGGAATCTGGCGTCGTACCCGTAGACCTTGTGCAAAATCTTGTAGCGGTACTTTTCCGCCGTCGTCTTCCGGAAGCTGGCGCCTCCGGCCACGCGGTCAAATCCATCTACCATGCAGGAGGAGCAGGTCCTTCTGCGCTCGCCGACATGCGCGTTCTGCGTGTAAACGAGATCCGTCGTTTCAAAGCAGGTGCAGGTGCTGCAGGCAACCGTGCAGGAACCGCAGCCGATGCAGCGTTCATCGAATTCTTTCCACATCGGGTGTCCTTTGATTTTATTGGCAAGGTCGAGGCTGTCGATCACGGGGTATTTGACCTTCATCTCATTTTCCTGCGGAAAGCGGATCTCATAATCCGACGGTTCGGCCCCGCGGAAATACTCTTCAAACTCTTTGTCACGCACTTCAAAATAGACTCCGTCTTCCCGGAACGACGCCGCAAGGGAGTGAAGATCCGTTTGATTGGCGCCTACGCTGCAGCAGAAGCAGCCGTCAAACTGGGTCGTGCATTCCATCAGGACAAACTTGACCCGATCCCGGACCCGTTTGTAGAAATAATCCTCCACGTCCCCGTTTTTCAGATACATCTGATCCTGAATCTTAATCGAGTTAAGGTCACAGGCCCTGCCGAACACGAGCATATCCTTTTTCGGCCCCTTGCTCTCCCGGTACTCGTCCTCCGTGAAATAGAACAGCGTCTGGGTGATCGGCGTCAGGACCTCTTTCATCGGATAAGTGGATCGTTCCCGAAATTCAATCTCGCTGTATTTATGTATCTGCCGGTACAGAATGGAATCCGTCTGCGCGTAACGCCCGCCGGCCGGCACTCGGACCGGAGCGTACAGATCAAACCGCTCCTCAAGCCTGGCAAAAAGCTGATCGCAGGCTTCTGGCGTGAGCAGATAAGTCTTTGCTTGATTCAATGCAAGCCCTTCCTTTCTTCTTTGCGGAAACTTGGGATTCTTTCGCAAAAGCTGCCGGAAAAAATCTCCCGTCCTTTATTCTTCTCGATTATATCGCTTGCGTATTGTTTTGTAAAATGCTAAAATAAATATAATTTCATGTTTTTTTATCTATGCAGAAACGAGGGAAAACCGAATGACCATCCGTGATTTGGAAATTTTTGTAACCGTGGCGGAATCCGGCCGGATGGGAACCGCCGCAAGGAAACTGTACATTTCGCAGCCGACCGTCAGCCATGCCATTTCACAGATTGAGGAAACCTACCACGTCCGGCTGTTTGAACGGCTGGACCGAAAGCTTTACATCACGGAAACAGGGCAGGAATTTTTACAGTACGCGCGCTATATTCTCGCCAACTTCAGAGATATGGAGCATTTTCTGTACCACGCTTCCGAACAGCTTTGCCTGCACATCGGGGCTTCTCTGACGGTGGGAAGTTTCTTCTTTGCGAACCTCGTCTCCGAATTTGAACGGGACAATCCCAAAATCCGGGTCCGCGTCTACATCGACAACTCTCAGGATATCATCCGCAAAATTCTCGCAGGCACGCTGGACATTGCGGTGATTGAGGGAAACGTCCATTCCGGCGATATCGTGTCCCAAGTGGTTTATGAGGATGAAATGGTGCTGATCTGCGGAAAAAGCCACCCGTTCGCCGGCAGAAAATCAGTGCGGCTGACGGATCTGGAAAACGCAGACTGCGTGCTGCGTGAAGAAGGCTCCGGCACGCGTGATTTTCTGATCAACCTGACTGAAAAGAACGGGATCCCAATTGTGAAAAAGTGGGTCTGCCACAGCTCCGACTCCATCATCAACATCGTCGCCGCCGGTCAGGGCGTCTCCATCCTTTCGAAGTCCCTGGTTCTGGATAAGCCTGACGTGATGCAGATTCCGATTGAAGATATGAAGCTTTCCAGGCAGTTCCGTATTATTTATCACAAGGATAAATACTTATCTTCCGCCCTGAAAAAGCTGATCGAAGAAATCAAGAAATACTTTCGCAATTTTCGCCTCGGTGTTCCGGGAAAAAACGCTCTGCCGAAAAGCGCTGGCTGTAAGTATTTTTTCCATTATGCTATAATAAAGGAACACAGCAACGCGATTTAAGGGAGAGGGATTAGGGTAAAAGAATGGAAAAGAACGGATTGTCAGAAAAACATGCAAACGGGATCTTCAGCAGTAAATTCGGCTTTGTCGTGGCTTGTGTCGGCTCGGCGGTCGGTCTGGGCAACATTTGGCTGTTCCCTTACCGGCTGGGGCAGTATGGCGGCGCGGCGTTTTTAATTCCCTATCTGCTGTTTGTCCTTTTATTCGGCTATGTCGGCCTTCCCGCAGAATTCGGAATCGGGCGCATGGCGCGCACCGGCACGCTTGGCGCCTACGAGGTCTGCTGGAAACATACAAAAGGCTGGAAATTTGGGAAAGCCGTCCGGTGGATCCCGCTGATCGGGTCTCTCGGCATCGCGACCGGCTACGCCATCATTATCGGCTGGGTGCTGCGGTACCTGGCCGGGTCCGCAACCGGGGCGATGTTCCGGAACACAAGCCCGGTTTATTTTGCGCAGGCAACGGAAAATTTTGGAAGCATTGGCTGGCACGCCGCCGTTTTGGGAATCACCCTTCTCATCCTGTTCACCAATTCGGTGTCAAGGATTGAAAAAGTCAGTAAGGTTATGATGCCAGTTTTCTTTCTGCTTTTTGCCTTTCTGGCAGTCTGGGTTCTCTTTCTGCCGGGCGCGGCAAAGGGGTATCGGTTTCTTTTTATCCCGAAATGGGAGGCCCTGGCGCGCGTTGACACTTGGGTTATGGCAATGGGGCAGGCATTTTT
>DHDF01000103.1:25537-26243 GCA_002399225.1 bacterium UBA4883 | reverse complement strand
ATGGCAATGGGGCAGGCATTTTTTTCTCTGTCGATCACCGGGTCCGGCATGATTGTTTACGGCGCTTACCTCGAAAGGAAAGAGGACATTGTCCACGCGTCTTTGCAGACGGCTCTGTTTGACACGCTGGCCGCCCTGCTTGCCGCCCTCGCCATCATGCCGGCGGTTTTCTCTTTTGGGATTCAGCCGTCGGCCGGACCGTCTCTGATGTTCCTGGCGATTCCGGACATTTTCAGGCGGCTCGCACCAGGAAGAATTTTGGCGTGCATTTTCTTTTTTTCCGTGCTCCTCGCCGGCATTACCTCGCTGATCAATATGTTTGAAGCCGTCATTGAGAGTTTGC
Source organism: bacterium UBA4883 (assembly GCA_002399225.1). Taxonomy (GTDB): domain Bacteria; phylum Bacillota; class Clostridia; order Oscillospirales; family Acutalibacteraceae; genus Caproicibacter. The sequence goes on along the minus strand of DHDF01000103.1, from coordinate 25,900 downwards.
AGCACAGGTTGAAAATGTCTCGAAAGGCAGCGGTACTGCTCAGTGTCCTGCTTTCGTTTTCCATCGGAATTTTTTTGGAAAATGCGCAGACGGTCGGAGACTTCATGGATTTCATCACGATTCTGGTGGTTCCGTTCGGCGCGGTCTTCGGCGCGGTTTCCATTTACTATGTGCTTGGCAAGAATAAAATTGAAGAGGAACTGAACTGCGGAAGGAAAAAGGGACTTCCGAAGCTGTACTCCGTAACGGCCCGGTACCTTTATGTGCCGCTGACTATTTTGATTTTTATTCTCGGAATTGTGTACAAAGGCATTGGATAACAGCGGATAAGAAAAGCGGGGCCCAGCCAAAAAATTGGCTGGG
>DHDF01000103.1:21362-25425 GCA_002399225.1 bacterium UBA4883 | reverse complement strand
GCCAAAAAGTTGGCTGGGCCCCGCCCGGTATAAAGAAGCCGTCTTATTTCTTCAGGGCAGCAACGATCTCGACTTCGCACAGCAGGTTCTTCGGAAGAGCCTTTACCGCCACGCAGGAACGGGCGGGCTTGCTGGTGAAATATTTGCCGTACACGGCGTTAAACGCGGTGAAATCATTCATATCCGCCAGGAAACAGGTGGTTTTGACAACATCGTTAAAAGTCAGTCCATTGGCGTCCAGAATTGCCTTGATGCTCCGGCAGACACGTTCCGTCTGCTCTTCAATCGTCTTGCCGACAATTTCGCCGGTGCCGGGCATCAGAGCGACCTGACCGGAAGCGAAAAGGAAACCGTTGGCCGAAATAGCCTGGGAGTAAGGGCCGATTGCCGCCGGTGCACGATCTGTTTTTGTAACGTTAAACATGAAGATCAAAGTCCTTTCAAATTATATTGGTTGATCTATTAGAAATTTACGTATTGGAAACCGCAGTGGGAGTAGAAGTATCATCTTTCGACTTACGACCGCCGAAAATAAAATCTACCAGCACCGCAATTGCTCCGTCGCCGGTGACATTGCAGGCAGTCCCAAAGCTATCCTGCGCAATGTAAAGCGCAATCATAAGGGCCTGCATATCCTGGTTAAAGCCAAGCATGGACTGCAGAATTCCGAGGGCCGCCATGACGGCGCCGCCCGGCACGCCGGGAGCCGCAACCATCGTTACGCCCAGCATCAGAATAAACGGGAACATTTTTCCAAACCCGGTCCCGGAGCCACACAGCATCAGGACCGCGAGGGAGCAGCTGGTCAGCGTGATGGTCGAGCCGGACAGATGAATTGTGGCGCACAGCGGGCACACAAAGTCGGCGATTTTGTCGCGGACTCCGTTGTTCTTGGCGCACTGTGTCGTTACCGGGATGGTAGCGGCGGAGGATTGAGTCCCCATGCCCGTTACATAAGCCGGAATCATCTTTTTAATCAGCTTAAACGGATTTCTCTTGGCAAAGGAACCGGCCACCGTATACTGGAACGTGATTATGATCCAGTGCATTGCAATGATCAAGATGAAGACCTTGATGAATACACTCAGGATTTCGGCAACCGTTCCGGCATAGGTCATGTTTGCAAAAATGCCGTAGACGTGAATTGGCAGCAGCGGAATGATAACGCCGGTGACGACTTTGACAATAACGCCCTGAAAATCATCAAAGACCGCTTTCAAGGTATGGGCATGCATAATGGAAATGCCCAGGCCCAGAATAAACGATATCAGCAGGGCGGCCATGACATCCATGATCGGATTCATTTGAATGGTGAAATAGGTCTTCTGCATCGTTTTTTCGGCGTTGGCGGTGTTGGTCATCGGAATCGAGCCAACTTTCAGGAACGCCGGGAAGGCCGCCTTGTCCACACAGAACGCAAAGGTTCCGGCAATGATCGTGGACAGATAAGCGATCCCCGCCGTCACTGCCAGCGTTTTTCCGGCGCCATCGCCCAGATCTGCAATGCCCGGCACAACAAAGCCGATGATGATGAGCGGAATGCAGAAACTGAGGAAATTACCGAAAATAGAGTTATATGTCGCGCCCAGCCGGATGATGACGGGAGCGTTTGCCGATTTTGCGATGTTACCGACCACAATACCGAGGACGATCGCAACAATCAGCTTAGGGAGCAGCCCCAGCGTGATCTTATTTTTATCGTTTTTCTCTTTTTTCTCTTTTTTCATGTCTCGAAGACTTCCGGCTTTTCACCGGAAGCCTATCCCCCCCTTGGTGAAAAATGATAGAAGCCGTTAGATTCTTGCGGACTTATGTATCAATCGTTTCGTAGCCTTTATCTTTCAGCGCTTTCCCAATTTTCTCCACATGCTGCATGTTGCGGGTTTCCAAAACCATCTTTACCACGCAGGCGCCCACTTCGGATTTGCGGTCTTCACGCGCGTGGTTCACTCTGAGCACATTCGCACCGGTGCCGGAAATGACCTCCAGCAGCTTTGCCAGATTGCCGGGCTGATCTGCGATCTTGGTCGTAAATTCCGCGATCTGACCGTTCTTGGAAAGGCCCTTCAAAATAATGCGGGACAAAGTTGTAATGTCGACGTTTCCGCCGGAAACCACACAGGCGGTCTTTTTGTTCGTCGCATCGACCTTGCCGAACATCACGGCCGCAACCGGCGCAGCACCGGCGCCTTCCGCAACGATCTTCATGCCGTCCATGAGGGCTACGATAGCGGCTGCAATTTCATCGTCTTCAACCGTTACAATTTCATCCACATACTGTTTGCACAGCGCGAAGGACACGTCGCCCGGCTTCTTGACTGCAATGCCGTCGGCAATGGTGGAAATGCTGTCGAGGGCGACCGGTTTGCCCTTCCGGATGGAGTTCAGCATTCCCGCCGCGCCGGCTGCCTGAACCCCAATCACCTTGCAGGAAGGCTTCAGATGCTTAATGGCAAAAGCGACACCGCTGATCAGGCCGCCGCCGCCGATCGGGACAACCACCTGATCGACTTCCGGCAGCTGCTCCAGGATCTCCAGGCCGATAGTGCCCTGGCCCGCGATGACATATTCGTCGTTAAACGGATGGGCGAAAGTATAGCCGTGCTCTTTGGTCAGACGTACCGCTTCCGCCGCGGCGTCGTCATAAACACCTGGGACCAGGACCACTTTCGCTCCATATTTCTTCGTCGCCTCGACCTTGCTCAGCGGCGCGGCCGCCGGCATGCAGATAATGGACTTAATGCCGAGCCTTGTCGCGGAGAGCGCGATGCCCTGCGCATGGTTGCCGGCCGAGCAGGCAATGACGCCCTTCGATCTTTCCTCCGGGGTCAGGGAGCGAACTTTGTTGTAAGCGCCGCGAATTTTGAACGCGCCGGTCAACTGCAGATTTTCCGCTTTGATGTACACATTGTCCCCAAGATTTTTCGTCTGGGACAGCGGAGTGACGCGGGCAACGCCTTTCAGTGCCTTTTGCGCGTCCTGGATCATTTCCAGTGTCAACATTTCAAAAAGACCTCCTAAATAAAATAATAAAGATTTATGTATTTTGGGTTCGCGCCTCCCGGCGGCGGAAAACGGTTTGCCGCCCGGGATAAGCGCAAGCCCCCAAAATCGTCTATCAGTCAATACCGCTAAAAGTGGTTTCCCTGCAGCTGAAACGAAGCCATCTGAAGTTTCGATGACACGCTCTTTTAAAAGCGTTAGATCATTCCCTCCGCTTTCAGGATAATTTCAGCAATCAGGGCAGAGCCGAAAAATGCGCCGAACATGACCAGCAGCGAAACCAGAATGCCGACGACGGCAATCCGGATCAGGGCGTGGCTGAGGTTCATGGGCCAGTTTTGCAGGGATGCTTTCCAAGTTTGCTAGTTTTTTTCCATTGAGGTTAAGGTTTTACCCCAAAGACCTTCTGATAAAGTTTCTTGCCTGTCGGTGTTACCGCCAGGCCGCCTTCCGCCGTTTCTTTCAGGGAATTCGGCATGGCGTCGCCTATCTTTTTCATCGCTTCGATGACTTCGTCCGGCGGGATGGCGCTTTCGATCCCCGCCAGGGCCATATCCGCGGCCGTGAACGCGTTGGTAACCCCTGAGGCGTTTCTCTTAATACAGGGGATTTCCACCAATCCCGCCACCGGGTCGCAGACCAGCCCCAGAATATTCTTCAGGGCGATGGCGCAGGCGTTCCCGGCCATCTGCGGCGTCCCCCCCATGACTTCCGCCAAAGCGGCGGCGGCCATGGCGGAGGCCGAACCACATTCGGCCTGGCAGCCGCCTTCGGCGCCGGCAATGCTGGCTTTCTTGGCGATCACCATCCCGAACCCCGCCGCCGTAAACAGGGACATCACGGCGTCGTGCTCCTGCACCTGGTACGCTTCCATCACGGTCAGCAGTGCGGCGGGAAGGATTCCGCAGGAACCGGCCGTCGGGGCCGCCACGATTTTCCCCATGCAGGCGTTCGTCTCTGAAACAGCCAGGGCCTTCGCGATCGCCTCGCCGATCACCTTCCCGCAGATGGACTTCCCGGAACGGACCGCGCGCTCCATTTTGACCAGATCGGAAGAGCG
>DHDF01000103.1:20611-21252 GCA_002399225.1 bacterium UBA4883 | reverse complement strand
GGACCGCGCGCTCCATTTTGACCGCGCTGCCGCCCGTGAGTCCGCTCGCGGAACGGCTCTCTTTTTGCAGGCCGCTGGCCGCCGCCTCCTTCATCACCTGAAAGCTGCTCCGCATCACGTCATAAACCTGCTCCTGCGTTTTTTCCAGAGAAGCCGCCTGGTCTTCCAGCACAAGTTCTGAAATTTTTCGCTTTTGTGCGCAGGCGGCTTCAATCAGTTCCTGAACCGAATTATAAGTTAGCATCTGTTTCTCCTAATCCATTTTCAAAAGAACGACTTCAGTCACGTTGTGGACATGTTTGACCTCTTCCACAACATTGTCCGGAATTTTTCCGTCAATTTCGATTGCCATCACGGCAATCCCGCCCTTTTTGTCCCGCTGCAGGCTGAAACGGTTGATGTTGATGTCATGGATGGCCAGCAGCCTGGTGACGTCCGAAATCATGCCGGGGATATCTCTGTGAAAAACGAGCAGAGTCGTGCTCTGGCCCAAAACATTGATTGCATATCCGTTGATCTTCTTGATGACAATGTTTCCGCCCCCGATGGAAGAGCCCAGGACCTCCACTTTTTTCCCCTGCTTTCCAGTCAGGGTAATCTGCATGGTGTTGGGGTGAACCCCCTCCATTTCTCCGGTCCGG
>DHDF01000103.1:14612-20538 GCA_002399225.1 bacterium UBA4883 | reverse complement strand
AATCTGCATGGTGTTGGGGTGGACCCCATCCATTTCTCCGGTCCGGAATTGAAACTGAACGCCCTTTTTCTTCGCGTATTCCAGACTTGTTTTAATTCGTGAATCGCTCGGCGCCATGCCGAGGATGCCGGCGATCACCGCTTTATCCGTCCCATGCCCCCGGTAAGTTTTAGCAAAGGAACCGACGAACAGGATATCTGCAGACGCGATTTCTTCCCCCAGCAGGGAACCTGCGACATTGCCGATTCTGACGGCACCGGCCGTGTGTGAACTGGAAGGTCCAATCATCACAGGGCCGATAATACTGAATACATCCATCTCCTACCTCCAATTGCTGGATCGGCCTTTTCCTTCAACGGTTTTTATTGACAGAATCCGCTCAAACACTTAATATGGTAAGTGTTTTTTATGAAAAGCTTTTTCATGTCAGTTTTTAAAGATACGGGGAGAATTTTATGCAGAATTTTAATTTGAAATTAACAAAAACCGAGAAAGAAATTTTGGAGACTTACAAAGTGCTTGCCAAAGGCCTGGCGGATTACCTGGGCGAAGGATATGAAATAATCCTGCATAATCTCGAAGATTTGGATCACTCCGTGATCGCAATCTTCAACGGGTACCACTCAGGCCGCGGCATTGGCTCCCCAATCACCGATCTGGCTCTGCCTTTCCTTGAAAATATTCATAAGAACCCCAAGCAGCGTAACTTGACCTATTTTAGCAAAAGCAAAACAGGCCAGCTTCTGAAATCCTGCACTATTTCCATCCAGGGAAATAAGGACCGGACTATCGGACTGCTCTGCATCAATTTTTACCTCAACACCCCCCTTGCTTCCCTGGTCAGTTCCTTCTCGCCGGAAGCCGCTTCCTCTACGGTTGGAACGGTCACGGAAAACTATGTGGAAAACTCCGATGATCTGATCCGGGAGGCGGTTGAAAACGCAAAGGAAAAAGTTTTCAATGACAGTAGCATCACCGCCGCAAACCGGAATAAGGAAATTATCAGGACCTTATACTGCCAGGGAATTTTTAATTTAAAAGATGCCATCCTCAAAATTGCCGATATGCTTTCCATTTCAAAAAGTACGGTGTATATGCATATCAGAAATTTGAATCACAAATAGATAAAGCCAAACATTTCATAGGCTTTGCAGCGGCTACAGCCACGGAAAATTTTTTCATTTTGTCTAACAGCGCCTTTTATTGCAAAAACGATGACCGGTCTTTTATAATATACGGAGCAGAATGGATGCCTACAGGATTCATTTGTTCCCATTCTCTCCTCCCCATGCAATTTGGGGCTGTTTTTTTTGCATTTTTTATCATGAAATTCTTATCTGCTATGTAATGCTAGAAAAAAGTGGTTTTGAAAGAGTTCCTCATGATCTCTTCTTTTTTTTTAAAATTTTATTGCCTTTTCCATAATAATAGTGAATCCGTCTTTCTATTTTTGTGAATTTAATCTCACTGTCTTTTCAGCTTTCATTATATAACTAAAATTTATTTTAGTCAATGAAAATTTGTTTATTTTTATGGGGATTGATCCCGAATAAAATAATTCTAGATTAAGTATAACATATTTTTTCAAAAAAAACTACAAAATGTGGTTAAATTCGGTCAGAAAAGGCCGCACAGATAAAATTCCGTGCGGCCCAAAATAGAGAAAAGTCAGCAAATAAAAAAAGCGGAACTTACATTTTCACCACACCCATAATGGTGAGATTGGTTAAGTTCCTGTCGTTTTTCAGATCCAGATAAAGCGGACTGTGCTCGACGCGGGACAAAACTTTCACTTTCGGCCGCAGACAGCAGTCCTCATAGTTTTCGACCACGATCCCCGTCATGCCGTTGCTCAGGTGCACACAGGTGCCAAGCGGAAATGCCGCCACCCTCCTGGTGAAAAGGCAGACCAGATCCGGGTCGAACAGGGTCCCCGCGCCTCCCATTAAATACTCCATGACTTCCGAAGGCATCATGGCGGACCTGTAAGGGCGATCCGACGTCATGGCGTCAAACACATCTGCAATTGCAATGATGCGGCTAAACGGACTGACATCATCCGCAGAAAGGCCTTCCGGGTAACCGCTGCCGTCCATGCGTTCATGGTGCTGCAAAACTCCCATCAGCGCGGGAACCGGCAAATCCAGGTAAGCTTTCATCAGGTACTCATACCCGATTCTGGGATGTCTTTTGACCTTTGCGAACTCTTCCGGAGTCAGAGGACCCGCCTTGTCAATGATTTTTTTATCAATAAATACTTTGCCGATGTCGTGCAGCAGCGCGCCGAGTCCAAGCTGGTAAAGTTCGGTATGGTTCATCCCTGCCGCCACGCCGACAACAATCGAAAGGACTCCGACGTTGACGGAATGATAATAAGTGTAATTATCGTAAGATTTCAGATCAATCATGTTGACCATGACATCTTTGTTTTCAATGATTTCCTCCACAATGTCGTTTACAACCCTCTTGATCTGATCAGCCGTGTTCTTGGTGATCCCCGTAGTCATAGTCTGAATAAAAAGGTCCCGGACCATTTTGACTGCCGAGTTCCTCAGTTCATCGTCAATAACGGCTTTAATTTCGATTTCTTTCGAAAGTTGATCGCGAATATACACGCCTTGAAATCCATTGCGCGCAATGTGCGAAATATAAGAAGATTTCAAAGGCTGCCCGGCTTGCAGCAAAAGGCTGCCGTCTTCTCCGTAAAGACTTTTCGCAAGTACCATGCCCTCACGCAGACAAAGGGTTGGAATATATCTCATAAATTTGCCCCCGCAAACAAGAATGAAAAAATGGATTTTCGTTTTTCACAAACAGAATTGCATCATATGGCAAAACAACCCATTTTATTTTTAGTATAGTCTTTTTTCGTCATTTCTCAATAGGAATAACGTAAAAATAGAAGAGGATTTTTCGGAGCACGGCAAAAAAGCGGCGGGAGAAAGTGAAACACTTTCTCCCGCCGTCGCGGATCTCCGGCCTGCCGCCTCGATTTTCTTGCGAGAGACAAGCTGTCCGTTGCAAAAGATGCACTCGACCCGGCCAGTGAAAACCGGCGCTGCCGGTCAGAGGAGATCCGATTATTTACCCTTTTCCGTTTGTTTTTTCAGTAAGATCTTTCTCTTGCCCGCCGCTTCCGGTCAAATTTTTTGCCAGGCCGACCGCTGCGGAATCCACCATTCCTTCTCCCACAAGGTAGGCAATCACCGAACCGAGCGCCATGATCACGCCCGCGACCTGCGATGTGTTTGACCCCGGGTGGAACAGGGTAATCACGCCAACCACAAACCCTGAGACAGCAACCCAAAATTTACGTGAGACCAGTTTTCTTTTCCAGTCCATCAAAAAGCCCCTTCTTTCTACCGGAATCTTCCGGCTTTTTCTATTTATGCAGTTCCTCCCGCAGCTCATCGATGCGGAAGTGTGCCTGCTTTGTGGACTGCTCCACAATGACCACCCGTTCGACAATTGTTTCGATCCTCGCGCTGTTCGCTGCTTCCTGCCGGCTGATGGTTTCCAGCTTGCCGTTTACCTGGCGCAGTACTTCGGCCGTTTTTCCATCTTCCCTCGCCGTGGACCGGATCCCGCGCAATAGCGTAACCAGCAGCGCGAGCAAGGCCACCAGGGCACTAATCAAGGCAATTAAGTTCTGCACCGACAACAGAGCGCCTCCTCCTTACACCACACGAAAAATGAATCTCTTCAGGGGCGTTTCACCCGGAGCGGCCGTATAGATCCCTGTTTCCGTTCCGGGCGCCCCGACGGCCACCAGCGCGAATAACTGCTCCGTGCCGTTTCTGGGAAACGGCACGACGGTTACGACCCCGCCGGTTCCTACCGTCACGGCCGCCTGACCGGGGCAATTGGTTTTCACCGTGTAGTACTGACCGTGAGGCCGGGAAAGGTCCATCGTGGTGTCAATCTTCACCGCCGTCGCGGCCCCTGTAAAACTGCGGAACACGGTATCCAAATCTACAGAGCCGGCAATCCCGGGCACTTTGCCGGAACTTGCCGTCTGCTGCACAGCGCAGGCTGTGTCCGGGGTTCCGTCGTAATCCGCAAGCCACAGATCATATTGCGCCAGCGTCGCCGCCGCATAGACATGGAGCCGATAATCGTTATTCAGGTACAGCACGGCATTCCAGCCGTCCGCACGGGCCGCGTTTAAAAAGGTTTTCGCCATGTTGTCGATCTGCCGGGCTGACGGCGCCGTCCCGCACAACTGCTTGCAATAGCTGACGGAAGCATATTCATAATCGTATGCGATAAACAAAATACGGCCGCGATACGGCTGAATCACCTGTTTGCAGATTTCCCACTCCCGCAGAGAATCCGCTTCGGAGCTCGCATAGGAAAACCAGTACACGGCTGTTTTCAGGCCTGCTGCAGCCGCGCCGGCAATGTTTTCTTGAAACCGTGAATCTGTCTGTGAAAGGCGATTGCCGTAACCAGCCCGCAGGATCGCCCCGCGGATGCCGGAATCCGCCACTTTCCGCCAGTCAACCGCACCGTTGTGCGTGGAAACATCTATCCACTGTTCTTTCAATTCAAACTTCCCTCTTCCCGCAAAGCTTTCCGCTCTTCAGCGAGATCCGCCGCGCGGATAGGCCGGAGTCGGCCGGTCCGCACAAGCTTCCCGCCTGCCGTCCGGGCCTCTTGTTTCGGTTCCTTTCCCAAGAGGAGAGCCTCGGCGATTCCATCATTTTTCAAAGTAACCACCATATGAATCTCCTTCCCATATGCAGGCCTCCCTTCAAACTATGTTGCAGGACGGGCATCTGTGCCGCGGGACCGGACAGACCGGACGAGTATGCGCGCCCCGTTCATTCATCTTCCTCATTTTCTTTCGATTTGCTCTTCCGGGGCTCATTTCGCAAAAAAAAATTGGACCCGGAATGATAAAAATCATCCGAGTCCAATTTTTCCATCTAGTTCCGATTCCGCCGGCTTTTCACATTCTGCGGCAATCAGAACCCCTCCGCAAAGGCGGTGCCGGCCGCCGGAGGACTAAAACTCAATCCGGGCCCATCCGCCGTCCGGCACAAATCCCAGGGCATGATAAAATTCTTCATTTTCGCCGTCCGCTCTGAAAAGATAAACCCGTTCCCGGTTTAAAAGGGAAGTCAGCGTGGCAATCACCGAACGGCCCAGCCCTTTGTGCCGATGCTGCGGCAACACCGCTACGGCAGACACAACCGCCGCGTGTTCCGTCAGGGAAGAACACAGGGCGCAGGCCGCAAGCTCTCCGTCGGAACGAATTCCGACGGAGACCGCCGCATCATGTCTGGTCCGGTAAGACATGTCCATATAAAAGGGTTCAAATTCTGGCGGGGTAAACGATTCCGTCTGCGCCGCACAGAGAAGGGCATAAATTTCGCGCAGGCCCGGGTTTTTCACCGTTTCCGAAGGATACACATCCTCCACCGAACCGTGCAGCAGCATGATCTCCCCCCGGTCTGATACCGGAAAGCCGAGGCGGCCAGCGGCTTTTTCCGAACAGGAAAGGGTCTTCACCCCCAGCATGCGCAGGAAACTGGTCAGTTCCTCCCAGTCCCCTTCGCCGGCCTCCAGCATAGCGGTGTCGTCCAGCTTTGCTAGGGAAGAGCTGCCGTTCTGAGCCCAGAACTGAGCGAACGGCTCGCCCACGCCATAAAGTTCGGCCATGGAGCGGATCCGGACCCCAAACGGGCTTTCCTCTGTAGCAATAAGATCTTTTTTTGATTCTATGAGTTTAATCATACCGTATCTGTTTCAGCGATCCTTTCAGCCAAAACGGCAAGGAGCTTTTTCGCTGCCTTATAATCCTTTTGGGCAATGATTCCGACTGGGGAATGAAGGTAACGGCACGGCAGCGACACCGCAGCCACCCGGACGCCGGAGCGTGAAAGCTGAATAGCACCCGCGCCGTTGCCGCCGGCAACGGCGC
>DHDF01000103.1:14091-14497 GCA_002399225.1 bacterium UBA4883 | reverse complement strand
CGTTGCCGCCGGCAACGGCGCGCTTAGGCTGGCATTTGACCCCGGCACTTTTTGCCGCTTCAAATGTCAGATGATAATATTCCCGGTCATACACCGTCTGCCGATCCAGAAACGACACAGCCGGGCCGTCCCCCAGCCGGCAGACTTCCCTGCCGCGTTTGACCCCCGCGATATCCGCCGCCGCGGTACATCCTACCGCGATCGCCGCCTGCGGCTTTACCTCAAACGCGGCGGTCCCTGCGCCGCCTGACCCGACTTCTTCCTGTACGGAAAACACAAACGTCGTGTCATATTTCAGGCCGTCCTTCATCAGCTCGACCAGCAGGGCACAGCCGGACCGGTCATCCAGCGCACGGCTTTTGACCATGCCGTGCGACAAGTCAAACACGGAATCGAACACCGCTGC
>DHDF01000103.1:4188-13762 GCA_002399225.1 bacterium UBA4883 | reverse complement strand
CCCGGCAGGACGCGGCGGTCGATGCCGCCGACCGTAGAGAAACTGAGGAATCCTTCTTCCGTAACTCCGGTGATGATCAACCCGACTTCATCCATGTGCGCGTCGAGCATCAGTCTGGTCTTAGGCCTTTTTCCCCCTTTTTTGAAGGCAATGAGATTGCCGAGCGGAGTGATTTCAACCGAATCGGCAAGCGGCCGGATCTCCCGAAGAAGGATCTCCCTCACGGCATCTTCGCGCCCGGAAACTCCGTGCGCCGCGCAGAGTTCCTGAAGCAGCTCAAAGCGGCCCATCAGCTCACCTCCCGCAGATACGCGGCAATCAGCTGCGCCGTGTTTTCAATGTCATTCAGGTCGACGACCTCCGCCGGGGTATGCATATTCCGCAGCGGGATGGAAATGAGTCCCGTCGGCACGCCCCGCCCCACAGTTGCAATCGTGTCGGAGTTTGTCCCGGTCAAACCGCCCATGACCTCGCGCGTAAAAAGCATTTTCCGTTCTTCCGCCAGGCGGATCAGCGCCTCCGTGATCTTTCTGCTCAGGACCGGCGCAATGCCGATCATCGGCCCGCCGCCGAGGCGGCCCCGGTTCTTTTCCGGGACGCCGGGCTGGGAAGCGAAGCTGACATCTACCGCAATCGCCTGCGCCGGCTCTGCGGAAAAAGCGCCGGTCGTCGCGCCGAATCCGCCGATTTCTTCCCCCGCGCTGAACTGGAGGGTTACCCGGCAGCGCAGAGTTTCACCGGAGAGGATCTGCGCACAGCGGAGAAACGCCGCCACCCCTGCGCGGTCGTCTAGCCCCGCCGCGGAAACGCGTGTTCCGAGCAGACGTTTCGGCTCTGTGCGGAACAGGATTCGGTCGCCGGGGCGGACCAGCCTTTCCGCCTCTGTACGGGAAAGCCCCGCATCGACTGCCATTTCGTCAGCCGGCGGGACTTTTTTCTCCCCGTCTTCCTGCAAAGGAGGAGGCATGCAGCAGACAACGCCGCAGAGCGTCTCTTTGCCGCAGATCGTAACCGCCATTCCCGGAAGCACGCGCGCGTCGATTCCACCGCAGCGCCCGACATTCAGAAATCCGTTTTTGGCAATTCCGGTGACAATCAGGCCGATCTGGTCCAAATGCGCGTCAAGGAGCACATGTTCCGCCGCATCCAGGTTGCCGAACTGAGTCGTCAGATTGCCCATCCGGTCAATCCGCGTTTCCGCAATTCCCGAAAGTTCCGCAGCAGCGGTTTTTGCCGCGGACACTTCTTCGCCCGGAGTTCCCGGAGCCCGGCAAAGGCGGAAAAGCATCTCTCTAAGTTCCTCCAAAGGAAAATCCCTCCTCTCCTATTTCAGTGCGTTGACAATTTCCCGGAAGCGTTCGCCGCGTGCCTCAAAATTTGGGAACATGCCAAAGCTGGCGCAGGCCGGTGAAAGCGAGACGATATCTCCGTTTTCGGCCTCCCTGCGGCAAATGTTCACCGCTTCTTCCAAGGTGGAGGCATGGAAGATCCTAAGGTTTTCCGGGCTGTAATTCGGGGCGGAAACGACCGCCTGTTCAATCTTTTTCGCCGTCTGGCCGATGAGCACCAGCGTTTTGACCTTCTCCGCGATGACCGGACCGAGCGGACCGAACGGAATTTTCTTGTCATAGCCGCCTGCAATCAGCAAAATACGCCTGTCAAACAGAGAAAGCGCGCCATTGATCGTACGGCTCGGCGTGGTGCCGATGGAATCGTTGTAGTACTGAACCCCTTCAAATTCGCGCACCAGTTCATTGCGGTGTTCTACGCCGGGAAAGCTTTTTGCCACGCTGGAAATGTCCCCGGCTCCCGCGTACCCCCAGACGGCGCAGATCGCCGCCAGGTAATTTTCAACATTGTGCCAGCCCGGGATCCGGATCTCAGAAACGTCCATCACGCGCGTTTTTTCCGTTCCGCTGGTAAAATAGAGTTTTCCGTCCGGTCCCGCATAGGCACCGTATTCCACCGGATGCATGCGGCTGAACAGCAGGCACTGCCCGCGCACATCTCTGCCGAAGGAAGCGGTGATTTTATTGTCCGCGTTGAGGACCGCGCGTCCGAAAGCATTCTGATGCAGAATGATGTTCCGTTTGGCATCGATGTACTCCTGCATATCCTTATGCACGTCAAGGTGATTCGGAGTCATATTGGTCACGACCGCGATCTGCGGGCTGCGGCGCATGGAAATCAGCTGAAAACTGGAAAGCTCCGCAACCACGGCGTCACCCGGTTTCATCTGCTCCACCCGGGGCAGCAGCGGCGTTCCGATATTCCCGCCGAGGTGGACTTTTTTCCCGGCATGCTCCAAGATTTTTGCAATAATGGTCGAGGTGGTGGTCTTTCCGTCGCTGCCTGTCACGGCAAAAATCCGGCACGGGCAGGTTTCAAAAAAGATCTCCATTTCAGACGTAACGGCGGCCCCACGGGCGCGGGCCGCATCCAATTCCGGCAAAGTATACGGCATCGCGGGTGTGCGGAAAATAATCTCTTCTTCAAGATCCGCAAGGTAATCCTCCCCGCAGCGAAGCCGAACACCGGCTTTGCGAAGCTTGTCCGCCGCTTCGCCGAGTTTGTCCGCCGGGCGTCTGTCGCGCGCCGTGACGACGGCCCCTTTCTCCGCAAAAGAAATTGCAAGCGGCAGATTGCTTCCGCCGATGCCGCAGAACGCGACGGATCTCCCCTTGATCTGACGATAAAAGCCCTGAATATCCACTCTTTTTTCTTCCTCCAAAAATTGGGCCATGCAATTGTTCTTATTATACTTGCAGATGCTGGAAATATCAAGCGAAATCGGGCGAAGGGAAAAGCCGGGCGGAAAACCGGCCGAAATCAGCAAAGCAAAGAGATACGCGCGGACCTGTAAAAAGGAACCGCGCGCATCTCTTCTTTTTCAGGTCTTAAGTTTATTCGGCAAAACGCCCGAAGTAGTCCTCGGCGCGGCTGACAGGCAACGGTCTGGCATAACGGAAACCCTGAATTTTGTCACAGCCGCACTGCCTGACAAAACGGTCGTGTTCTTCGGTTTCCACGCCTTCCGCCGTCACCGTCAGATTAATGCGGCGGAACGTCCGGGTAAGCTCGCGGATCATGATGCTGCACCGGCGGTTTTTTACGGAGTTCCAAATCAGGCTCTTGTCGATTTTTACCGCATCGAACGGCAAGTTGATCACGTTTGTGATATTGGAGTATCCTGTGCCGAAGTCATCCAGGGCAAACTGGACTCCCGCATTTCTCAGCGCTGTGATTTTTTCGGCAATCAGCTTATAATTGGGGATCAGGACGCTTTCCGTAATTTCAAACAGAATACGGTTTGGGGAAATGCCGCTGTCACGGATAATACCCAAAAGGCGCGGCACCGCATCTTCCGCCAGCAGCTGCAGAACGGAAAGATTGACGGAGATGGTCTCAATGTCAATGTGGCAGGACAAAAGATGACGGATATATCCGCACACACGCCGAAGGACGATGCAGCCGATTTCAACAATCTGACCGGATTCTTCCGCCACAGGGATAAATTGATCCGGCGGGATGTAGCTGCCGTTTGGCCCTTTGAGCCGGAGCAATGCTTCCGCCTCGGTGAAACTGCCGTCGCACACGGTGTAAAGAGGCTGGTAATAAATTTCAAACCGATCATTTTGGATTGCATCCTCCAGCCATTTGATCATCAGGCGCCGTTCCCCGCAGCCGGCGGTGTCTTGAAGCAGTCTTTGGGAAAGGCTGCCACAGGGCTGACTTTTCTCTGAATTTTGCATCAGAATCACTTCCCGATGTTTTTTACCGTGCAGTGAAATTTGCCGTAGTTGCCTCAGACTCCCTTTCGGCTTGTAGAAAGGGCCTCCGCGGAATTTTTTCAATCCCAGGGAAACTTAGCAAAACCTAGTGTTTAAGCCGTCCTTCTTTGAATTTACCAATATTGTAATCATAATTTATTATAATACGGAAATTAGATTTTGTACAGTACAGACGTTTAAAAATGTGACTGCAAAAAGACGGAGATGTGGAAAAATCCGATCTCTTCTCACTGTAAAACGTATATTTGTTCCTTTTCAGCCTGAAACTAAAGTCAGAGGTGAAACCATGAAAAAGAAGCGGATTGCGACCCTGGCGATTGTCGTCGCCATCATTCTTTCCCTGGGGGGAGCGACGGTTTACGGTTATTCCCAGGCCGAACAGTATAAAAGGGATTTACAGTACGGCTACACGCGCTCGCTGAATGACCTGCGCGACTGTGTCGATAACATCCAGTTAACGCTGAACAAAGCGGTATATGCAAACACGGCGACGGAGCAGAACGGCCTTGCCGCAAAGCTGATGCGGGAGTCCAGCATGGCAAAGGCCGCACTTTCCACTCTGCCGCTGACCGACGCCTCCGTCGACAATGTCAGCAAATTCATTTCGCAGATCGGAGATTTTTCGATGAGCCTTTCCAAGAAAATTTCGGAAGGGCAGCCGATCAGCAAACAGGAATTTCAGTCGATGGAAAACCTGGAATCCTATTCCAAAAAGCTTCAGAGCGACCTGCAAAACGTCAACCCGGACTTCAGTGCGTCAAACTTTAACGATTCCCTGAAAAACACGGAGCAGGACTTTACCAATTTTCCCTCTATGATTTACGACGGGCCGTTTTCCGACCATATCGGCCAGAAAAAGCCGAAGATGACCGAAGGAAAGAAAACCATCCCGCAGGGCAACGCGCAAAGCATCGCCGCAGAATTTTCCGGTCTGAGCCAAACGCAGTTGACTCATACGCAGGACACTTCCGGCAGTCTGCCGACCTATAATTTCGCATCGAAAGACGGGTCCGTGCAAATCTCCGTCACGAAGGCCGGGGGATATATTATCAACATGGCAAACACCCGCACCGTTTCAAAAAGCAAGCTGGACCACCGCGCGGCTTTCAAAAAGGCGCGCGCGTTTCTGGAAAAACACGGAATTCAGAACATGAAAGAATCCTATTATATGATCAGCGACGGTATCTGCGTGGTGAACTACGCCTCTTTGCAGGATGGAATCCTGTGCTACCCGGACCTCATTAAAGTGGGAGTCGCACTGGACAGCGGAGATATCGTGCGGTTTCAGGCGGAAGGCTACCTGATGAACCACACCGGCCGAAAGCTGAGCGCGTCGCTTTCCGCCGCCGATGCACAAAAAAAAGTCAGTCCGAATCTGACGGTTCAGAAAAGCCGCCTGGCGGTCATCCCGACCCCCGGCCTCAATGAGGTGCTGTGCTGGGAATTTCAGTGCCAAGGCAAAAACGGTGACCGCGTCCTGGTTTACATGAACGCCAAAACCGGCTATGAGGAAGAAATTCTGATCCTGCAATCCACCGACAACGGTATTTTGGTTCGGTAACAAAAAGATGCCGAAAAAAAGCGGCTCGCCTTTTACGGCGTTCCGCTTCGGACTGCCAAAGGCCTGCCCCGCACAGAGAGAGCGCGGGGCAGGCCTTTTTTTACGCTTTTCCCATCAATTTGACCAGCACGGCCTTCTGCGCGTGCAGACGGTTCTCCGCTTCGTCGAAAATTTCTTTCGCATGGTTTTCAAAAACGGTTTCCGTAATCTCTTCCCCGCGGTGGGCAGGCAGACAGTGCTGAACTATCACGTCCGGTTTGGCAGCTGCAAGCACCTTGTCGTTGACCTGATACTCCGCAAAGTCCTTGCGGCGCTTTTCGGCTTCGGCCTCTTCGCCCATGGAAGCCCAAACATCCGTGATCACAACATCCGCGCCGTTCGCGGCCTCGACCGGGTCCGACGTCATGCTGAACGCCGGATGCGGCACGGCGAAATCGAGCACGGTCTGCGCCGGTTTATACCCGGGCGGGCACGCAACGCTGACTTCCATCTTCATCTTCAGCCCGCCGACGATCAGCGAGTTCATCATGTTGTTCCCATCACCGATAAAGCAGAGTTTTCTCCCTTCCAGCGCGCCCTTGTACTCACGGATCGTCATCAGGTCCGCCAGTACCTGGCACGGGTGGGAATAATCGGTCAGGCCGTTGATGACAGGGACAGTGCCGTCTGCGGCGAGCGCTTCCACTTCGGACTGCTTGAACGTGCGGATCATGATTCCGTTCAGATACCGCGAAAGAACGCGGGCGGTATCCTGCACCGGCTCTCCGCGGCCAATCTGCAGGTCGTTGGAAGAAAGGAAAATCGGCAGCCCGCCGAGCTGGTACATGCCGACCTCAAACGAGACGCGCGTACGCGTGCTTGCCTTTTCAAAGATCATGCCGAGCGTTTTGCCCGCAAGAAGGGGATGCGCGATTCCGTGTTTCAGTTCATACTTAAGCTGATCCGCAAGGTTCAGGATCTCCGTGATCTCCCCCGCGGTCAGGTCCATCATTTTCAATAAATGCTTCATAACGGGTTCCTCCTGCCGTCTTTTTTTTATGGTTAAAAGGCTTTCAGCACCTGCCGCAGAATTGAAAGCCCCCGGTCCGCTTCCTCTTTGGTGATAACAAGCGGCGGGAGCAGCCGCAGAACGTCTTTTGCGGTCAGGATCAGAAGGCCCTGTTCCGCGCATTTCGCCGCAAGCTCCCCCGCGCTGCCGCGCGACGGCTTCGCGCCGATCATCAGGCCCATGCCGCGCACTTTGGCAATGCCAGGCATTTCGCCGAGCTGTTCCGCGAAATAGCGGCCTTTCTCCTTCACGCCCTTTAAAAACTCCGGTTCCGAAAGGCGCTTCATCACCACAAGCGCGCCTGCGCAGACAACCGGATTGCCGCCGAAAGTAGAACCATGCGTCCCAGGGCCCAGCACGTTGCCAAGCGGCTCCGTGCAGAGACATGCGCCGATTGGCAGCCCGGAGGCAAGCCCTTTCGCGCTGGTGACCACATCCGGCAGGATCCCATAATTCTGATAGCAGTAAAAAGCCCCCGTGCGGCCGACGCCGGTCTGAACCTCGTCGACGATCATCAGAATTTTTTTCTTCGTACAGAACGCCCTCAGAGCTTTGACAAAGGCTTTCTCCATCGGCACCACGCCGCCTTCGCCCTGGATTAGCTCCACCATGACGGCGCAGGTCTTGTCCGTCACGGCGCTTTCAACGCCTTCCATCG
Organism: bacterium UBA4883; assembly: GCA_002399225.1. Taxonomy (GTDB): domain Bacteria; phylum Bacillota; class Clostridia; order Oscillospirales; family Acutalibacteraceae; genus Caproicibacter. Next base: position 6,704 of record DHDF01000103.1, on the reverse strand, counting down.
TCGGCTCCGCATACGAAAAGCCGACGGTCAGCGGAGCAAAGGAGCGGTGAAATTCATCCTGCCCGGTCGCGGCAAGCGTGGTGACGGTCCTGCCGTGAAACGAATTTTTCAGCGTAACGATTTCTGCACAGCCGGGTCCGAGGCGTTCCAAGCCGTACTTGCGCGCGAGCTTGATGGCGCATTCGTTTGCCTCCGCGCCGGAATTTGCGAAAAATACCTTCGACATGCCGCTGATTTTACAAAGCTCTGCCGCCGCTTCGGTCTGAACGGGGCTGTAATACAGATTTGAAAGATGCTGGATGGTCGACGCCTGCGCCGAGACGGCCGCACACCACTCCGGGTCGCAGTAGCCGAGCGAATTGACGCCGATACCGGCGGTAAAGTCGATATATTGCTTTCCGGAAACATCGGTCGCCGTCGCGCCCTTCCCGGAGGCAAGCGCCACCGGAAAACGGGAAAAAGTCGGCATCATGTTTTGCTGTTCCTGCTGTCTGATCTCTTCAAAAGTCATTTGGTTCCCTCCGTCTGGTACAGCATGGTTCCAATCCCCTCGTTGGTAAACAGTTCAATCAGAATCGAATGGGGGATTCGCCCATCGATGATGTGGGCGCGTTCGACGCCCCGCCGCACGGCATCCGCACAGCATTCGATTTTCGGGATCATCCCACCGTCGATGATCCCCTGATTCCGCAGGTTCGGCACATCGCTGACATTGACGGCGGGGATCAGCGTACTTTCATCGTTCTTGTCCCGGAGCAAGCCGCGTACGTCGGTCATCAGGATCAGCTTTTCCGCCTTTAGTTCCGAGGCGATTCGAGCCGCGGCAGTATCCGCGTTGATGTTGTACACTTCGCCATTTTCACCGCCCGCGACGGTGGAAATCACCGGGATATAGCCGTTTTCCGCAGACTGCCGGATCACCGACGCATCCACCTTCGTGATGCTGCCGACATAGCCGAGATCCTCTTCGGCCTCCAGCTTTTCCGCGGTCAGCATCCCGCCGTCCAGCCCGCACAGACCAACGCTGCGCCCGCCGTGCCGCTCCAGGAGCTGAACCAGGTCCTTATTGACCTTGCCGGCCAGAACCATCTGAACGACGTCGATGGTTTCGCGGTCGGTGCAGCGCATTCCGTCGACAAACCGGCTTTCCTTGCCGATCTTCCGAAGCATTGCGCTGATTTCCTTTCCTCCGCCGTGCACCACAACTACCCGGATGCCGACCAGCTGCATCAGAACGATGTCGCTCATGACGGCGTCTTTGAGCGATTCGTCCACCATCGCGCTGCCGCCGTATTTCACCACAACCGTTCTGCCGGCATGGGTCTGGATGTACGGCAGGGCCTGCACCAGTACCTGTGCCCGGCCCGCGTTCGAAATCTGCATGTTGCTTTGTCCTCCGTTTTCTATCTAAAAAGGGTCCTAACCAGAATCGATGATGCCGGGAATTGTTACTGTCCCGCCAAACAAGGCGAACAGTTTTTGCTCTTCCGTATGGCGGGCCGTCGGCAGCGGCGACACGCCGCTTAGGTGCGGTAATCGCCGTTGATTTTGACATAGTCGTAAGTCAGATCGCACCCGAACGCCGTGGCCTGCGCATCTCCGTCGGCGAGTTCGACCTGAATCGTAACCTCGTCCTCCGAGAGGACTTTTTTCGCCAGCTCTTCGCTAAAGTCCAGCCCCACGCCGTTCTCACAGACCGCAATGCTGCCGGCACGGGAGGAAAACGCCACCTTGATTTTGGAAACGTCCGTCTCCGCGCCGCAGTACCCGACGGCGCAGAGAACGCGGCCCCAGTTTGCATCCGCCCCGAACATCGCCGCCTTGACCAGGCTGGAGCGCACGACGCCCTTCGCAGCTTTTTTTGCATTTTCCTCGTCTTTCGCGCCGGTCACCGTGCAGACCAGCAGGCGGGAAGCCCCTTCCCCATCCTTCGCGATTTTACGCGCCAGCGCGGTGCAAAGCTTCAGAAGTGCGCCGGCAAAGACCTCGTAGCCGGCCCCTTCCGCCTTTGTCAGCTCCGGGTTCCCCGCAAGGCCGGAAGCCATCACGGCACAGGTGTCGTTGGTGGAAGTGTCCCCATCCACACTGACCATGTTAAAGCTCCGATCCACCGCCGCACGCAGGGCCGTGTCCAGCACCGGAGCGGAAACCGCCGCATCCGTCGTCAGGAAACAGAGCATCGTCCCCATGTTCGGGTGGATCATGCCGGAGCCTTTTGCAATGCCGCCGATCCGCACCATTTTTCCGCCGAGTGAACACTCGACCGCGAGGTTTTTGACCATGGTGTCCGTCGTCATAATTGCCTTTGCCGCTTCCAGCGAACCTTTCGGGGACAAAAGAGACGCCAGCTTCGGCACCGCGTTTTCAATCGGCTCAATCGGCAGCGGCACGCCGATTACCCCGGTGGAAGCCACAATCACGTCGTCTTCGCCGATCCGAAGCGCTTTGGCCGCCGCCCGGCTCATGCGCTCCGCCTTTTCTACGCCGTCGGCATTGCAGGTGTTCGCGTTTCCGCT
>DHDF01000103.1:3544-3908 GCA_002399225.1 bacterium UBA4883 | reverse complement strand
ACCGACGACATAATCATCGCAAGGTCCGGTTTTGAAGCGTTTTTCCGAACGCCGCAGTGTATCCCCCAAGCGGCAAACCCTTTGGCGGCGGTTGCGCCGCCTTCCACAAACTGTACTTCCATTTTTCTGCCTCCCGTACGGTCCCTGATCGCGCGGGCAAGCTCACCGACGTCTTAGAAACCGACCGAATATATAATGATCTGTATTAATTCATATTGTATCTACTATAAGTATCTTAACCCGACATTTTGCGGAACAACAGCCGGGACGCACGCTCGAAATCTTAAAAAGCCGGCGGAAGCGCCATCAGGCCTGTTTTTTCATCGAGGCCGAACAGAAGATTCATGTTCTGCACCGCCTGCCC
>DHDF01000103.1:3122-3276 GCA_002399225.1 bacterium UBA4883 | reverse complement strand
CGGCCTTCCGGCAGCAGGCGGATAAAATACTCTTTCGCATACTGCTCTTCATACGCTTTTCGGACCTGCCCCGGCGTGACGCCGGGCTTCAGGCGCGCATAGCACGTCGCGAGAATCCCCCGGTTAACGGGCAGCAGATGCGGCACAAAGGTGA
>DHDF01000103.1:2585-2946 GCA_002399225.1 bacterium UBA4883 | reverse complement strand
CGTCTTTGCCGGAAATCAGGCGCAGGGTCTGCTCCATTTCCGGATTGTGCCGGTGGTTGGCAACCTTATAGGCCGAACAGCTTTCGTTCAGCTCCGCAAAATGGGTGTTCTGCGTGAGGGAGCGCCCCGCGCCCGTTACGCCGCTCTTGCAGTCCGCAACGATGCCGTCCGGCTCAATCAGCCCGTTTTGCAGTGCCGGGGCCAGCGCGAGCGGAACCGCCGTGGTAAAGCACCCCGGGTTTGCGACGATCTTCTTCCCTTTGATCTGTTCCCGGAACAGTTCCGGAAGTCCATAGACCGCCTGCCGGTGCAACTCCGGGTGCGTAAATTTTCCTTGATACCACTTTTTGTAGTCTTCCTC
>DHDF01000103.1:0-2446 GCA_002399225.1 bacterium UBA4883 | reverse complement strand
TACCACTTTTTGTAGTCTTCCTCGTTCTTAAGCCGGAAATCCGCACCGAGGTCGATTAATCGTTTTCCTTTCGAAAAGCAGTCCGCCGCAAGTTCCTGGGAAAGCCCATGCGGCAGCGCCGCAAAAACGACATCGCTTTTCTCAACGACTTCTTCCCGCGTCCCGCAGACGATATCGCAGAGGTGATAATAGGCCGGGTAGACCTCACTGAGCTTTTTCCCCGTATAACTGACCGAGCTGGCGGCGGCCAGCTCCGCCTGCGGGTGCTGCGTGAGGATCCGCGCCAGCTCCGCGCCGGCATAGCCGGTCGCACCGACAATTCCCGCCTGAATCATTTTTGTTTCGCCTCCAGAAGCTTTAGAATCCGGCCGGCCTGAGCCTCCACATTCTGCGGGGCGGGACCGCCCAGCACGTTCCGTCCGTCGACACAGCGCTCCAGCGAAATCGCACCGTAAACCGACTCATCGAACAGATCGCTCTCCTTTTGGTATTCCTCCAGCGGGAGCGTTTCCAGCGTCAGGCCTTTTTCAATGCAGAGGGCAACCAGTTCGCCCGTGATCCTGTAAGCGGTGCGGAACGGCATCCCCTTATTCACCAGAAAATCCGCGCAGTCCGTCGCATTGATGAACCCTTTCGCGGCGGCGGCGCGCATATTCTGCGGCAGCACCTTCATGGTTTCGATCATCGGGGTGAATGCCGCCAGGCACATCCGAAGCGTGTCGACCGCGTCGAAGATCGCTTCTTTATCTTCCTGCAGATCCTTATTATAGGCAAGCGGGAGGCCTTTCATCATGGTAAACAGCGTCGTCATGTCGCCGATGGCCCGGCCGCTCTTGCCGCGAACCAGCTCCGCAATATCCGGATTTTTCTTCTGCGGCATGATGCTGGACCCGGTCGAAAACGCATCGTCCAGCTCGATAAATTTAAATTCCCAGGAACACCAGAGGACAATTTCCTCTGAAAAGCGGGAAAGATGCACCATCGTGATTGCGATGCAGGAGGAAAGCTCCAGGCAGAAATCCCGGTCGGAAACGCCGTCGAGGCTGTTCTGCGTAGGGCCGGAAAAACCGAGCAGCGAGGCGGTTCGGTTCCGGTCGATCGGGTAGGTCGTACCCGCCAGCGCGCAGGAACCGAGCGGGCAGAAATCCATACGCTTTTCCGCGTCTTCCAGCCGGCCCGCATCGCGCAGGAACATTTCGGCATAGGCGAGCAGATGGTGCCCGAATGTAACGGGCTGCGCACGCTGCATATGGGTGTATCCCGGCATCACGGTACGGCTGTTTTCCAACGCCTTTCCGCACAGGACCTCAATCAGGCCGTAAATCTGCTTTTGCAGCCCGGCGCACTGTTTTTTCAGGGAAAGGCGCAGATCCACGGCAACCTGGTCGTTCCGGCTACGCGCGGTGTGCAGCCGCCTGCCCGTGTCGCCGAGGCGCGCCGTGAGCTCCCCTTCCACAAACGTGTGGATGTCCTCCGCCTCCGGGTCAATCGAAAGCGCTCCGCTTTTTAAATCGGCCAGAATTCCGTGCAGACCCGCGCAGATTTTGTCCGCTTCTTCCTTTGCGATCACGCCGCATTCGCCGAGCATCGTCGCGTGGGCAATGCTGCCCTCGATATCTTCTTCCACCATGCGGCTGTCGAAAGAAATGGAAGAATTAAAATCGTTCACTTTACTGTCAAGTTCCTTGTGGAACCGGCCCGCCCAAAGCTTCAATGTCTCTGCCTCCCAGGTACGGATAATTTCTTTTCAGTCGTGGCCGCCGGACGGAAGATTCTGTTTCATCACGGCCTGTACGGTAATCGGCAGGCCAAACAGATTGATAAAGCCCTGCGCGTCCGCCTGATTGTAGACATGATCCGCGCTGAACGTGGCGACTTCCTCATTGTACAGCGAATATGGGGACTTGGCGCCCGCGTCGATGAGATTTCCCTTGTAGAGTTTCAGCTTCACGTCTCCGGTCACGTTCTGCTGGGTGGAATCGATAAAGGCGGAAAGCGCCTCGCGCAGCGGGGTAAACCATTTGCCGTCGTAAACCAGATCGGAGAACTTCTGCCCGACGATCTGCTTGAAGTGGAACGTATCCCGATCGAGGCACAGCTCCTCCAGCTTACGGTGCGCGTGGTACAGGATCGTGCCGCCCGGAGTCTCATACACACCCCTTGATTTCATGCCGACCAGACGGTTTTCCACCAGGTCGAGGATGCCGATTCCGTTCTCGCCGCCGAGTTTGTTCAGCTTGGCGACCAGATCGACTCCGCAGAGCTTTTCCCCGTTTACCTTGACCGGGACGCCCTTTTCAAACGAAACGGTCACATAAGCCGGCTGGTCGGGCGCCTTTTCCGGCGACACGCCGAGTTCCAGAATTTGGTCATACTGCGGTTCATTCGCGGGATCTTCCAGGTCGAGGCCTTCATGCGAAAGGTGCCACAGGTTCTTGTCTTTGGA
>DHDF01000099.1:467-7937 GCA_002399225.1 bacterium UBA4883 | reverse complement strand
TGTGGGTGGTACCGCAGGAGTTTTAGGCTCTTGTCCCTGTGTTTGCAGGGGCAAGGGCTTTTTTGTTTGCCTTTTCGCTGGTTTTCAAAAGGAAGGAGGTGGTTCCGATGCCGGACGGCTGGTGGCGAAAGCCTAATTTTAAGAGAAACCATAATAATTTTGAATCTCTGGAGGGCGTTTTGTATGAAAAATTTTGCAAAAAAGCTGACTGCGGCGGCTTTAGCCATTCTCCTTTCCGGGGCGTTTGGCGCCTGTTCTTCCGGCGGCTCCGCATCATCCGCCATTCCCGCCGGGAAATCCGGCGGTGCGCAGTCAAAGGCTTACAAATCCATCGGGGTCATCGAGTATGCTGTCAATCCATCGCTCGATAACTGCTACACCGGCTTTATGAAAGGCCTCAAGGAATCCGGCTATGAGAAAGGGAAAAATCTGACGATAGATTTTCAGAATTCCCAGGCGGATGCCAATAATGCCCAGACGATAGCCAAGACCATGGTGGCCAAAAATTACGATTTGGTCATGGGAATTGCAACCCCGGCTGCAATGGCGCTGTACGGTGCGGCAAACCCGACGAAGATTCCCACCGTTTTCACCGCCGTCGGTGACCCGGTCGGGGCGGGTATTGTCAAATCGCTTGCGAAGCCGGGAGTCAACTGCACCGGTTCTGCCGATATTCTGCCGCTGGAAAGCCAGCTTAAACTAATCCGCGCGTTTTTACCGCATGCAAAAAAAATCGGCGTACTTCATACCACCAGCGAACCGAATTCCACTGCCAGCCTGAAGACTTTTCAGCGCCTCGCGCCGAAATACGGGTTTGAAGTGATCGACGTCGGCGTAACCGGCTCTTCCGATGTGGAACCCGGAATGAAGACGCTGATTTCTAAAAAGGTGGACTGCATCAACAATTTCACCGACAATAATGTCGTCAACCACCTGCCAGGCTTGCTGCAAGCGGCAAATGAGGCGAAAATTCCAATTTTTGGCTCTGAGGTGGAACAGGTCAAAAACGGCTGCCTCGCTACAGTCGGCATCGACTATGTAGTTTTGGGTGAACAAACCGGCAAAATGGCCGCAAAGATTCTGAACGGCACGGTCAAGGCGGCGGATCTCTCGGTTTACACCGTTCAGGACGGAAAACCGGTTTACAACAAAAAAGTGATGCAGCAGCTTGGAATTTCCCTGCCGAAAGCATATTCCAGCGCGGAAAAAATTGCCGGATAATACCATGGATGGGAAGCGGGGACAAATGATATGAATGTCTTTTTTGAAATCTTGGTCAGTGTGCTGCAAGAAGGGTTTGTCTACGGAATTATGGCCCTTGGAATTTATGTGACCTACCAGGTGCTGAATTTTCCGGATCTTACGGTGGAAGGGACGTTTCCGCTCGGTTCGTGCGTGGCCGGCGTGATGATCGCTTCCGGACTGAATCCGTGGTTCGCGTGCCTTGCGGCATTTCTCTGCGGGGCTGCAGCCGGCGGGGTGACGGGACTGCTGCATGTTAAGCTGCGGATTACCGACCTGCTTTCCGGAATTTTGGTGATGACGGCTTTATGGAGCGTCAACCTCGCCATTACCTCCGGTAGCGCAGTCAAGGCGTTTTACAATCAGCCGACCATTTATACCTCCGGGCCTGCGGCGCTGATCCCGGATTCTCAAAATACCCTGCGGGCGCTCACGGTGGCATTCCTGTTCTGCCTGGCGATTAAAATTCTGCTTGACCTGTATCTGAAAACAAAATCAGGCCTGCTTCTGCGCGCTGCCGGGGATAACCCGAGATATGTCGTGTCGCTGGGAAAAGATCCCGGCAACATGAAAATTCTGGGCCTGATGCTGGGCAACGGTCTGGCGGCTCTTTCGGGGTGCATCCTTTCCCAGCGGGAAGAATCCGCTGATATTTACTGCGGCACCGGCATGATCGTGCTGGGGCTTGCCGCCGTTATCGTGGGGATCAATCTTTTCTCCGGGATCAAATTTTTGCGGTCCACCACGGCGGTCGTGCTGGGCGCGGTTCTGTACCGCGGTGTGCTGATGATCGCTTTGCAGCTCGGGCTGCCAACCAACTACATGAAGCTGCTCATGGCGGTATTGCTCACCATCGTGCTGGTGGCCAACAAAACCATGCCGACGGGAAGGAGGAAAAGGCATGTTGCCAGAACGCAGGTCTGAACGCGGGACTCCACTGCTGGAGATGCGTCATATTGATAAAACTTTCAATCGAGGTTCCGTCAGCGAATTAAAGCTGTTTCAGGATTTTCATTTTTCTGTCGCTCAGGGTTGCTTTGTCTGTATGATCGGCAGCAACGGCTCCGGAAAAACGACCCTGTTAAATCTTCTTTGCGGCGGGGAGGAGCCGGATTCGGGGGAAATTTTGCTCGGGGGGAAAAACATCACCCGGGTGCCGGAACATCTCCGATCCCGCCGGATCGGCCGCGTGTTTCAGGACCCGGCACTTGGCACCTGCCCGCAACTGACCATCCTCGAGAACCTGTCGCTTGCCGATCACAAAGGGAAACGATACGGCCTTTCACGCGGGATCAACCGAAAAACAATCGATGAGTACCGGTCAAAGCTGGAACTGCTGAAGCTCGGTCTGGAAAATCAGCTCGACCTGCCGGTTGCCAGTCTTTCGGGCGGTCAACGGCAGGCGCTGGCGCTGCTGGTCTGCACCATGACGCCGATCGATCTGCTGATTCTGGATGAGCACACGGCGGCGCTCGACCCGTCTTCCAGTAAAAACGTGATGGAGATGACGTTACGATTTGTGAGGGAAAAGCATTTAACGGTACTGATGGTGACGCACAATCTGCGCTTTGCTCTGGCATACGGCGACCGCCTTGTGATGATGCACCACGGCAGACTGGTTCTGGATGTCTGCGACGGAGAAAAAGATGCTCTGGAACTCCGTGATCTGACGGCCCGGTTCAATGAAATCAGCGTGGAAGAGGTCGATAATCTGTAAAAAACTGTGGGAAAGCTGATTGTGATTCTCCTGCCGGATACGGGCGAGTGCCATCTTTTTATAGGGGTGTTTGACGGATGAAAAAATCAAAATCGTTAAAAAACGGGAGCGGACAGTTGTCCGCTCCCGTTTTTTTTGCTATGATACTGATATACTAAAATCGGGAGATGGTTGGATTGCGGATTTCTATCATTGGCTGCGGTCGCTGGGGAAGCTTCCTCGCATGGTATCTAGACAGCATTGGGTATCACGTCACGCTGTATGGCAGGCAGAGTTCTCAAAAGCTTGCCGTTCTGCACCGGAACAGAACCAACGGGCTTGTCAGTCTGAGCGACCGGGTGGTGCTGACTTCGGATCTCGAGGAAGCGGCCGCCTCACAGATCCTCGTGATCTCGATTGGAGCGCAGTCGTTTCGTTCCCTGATGCAGCAGCTCTCCTCCTTCAACCTTGAGGGAAAGGCCGTCGTTCTCTGCATGAAAGGGCTGGAGTCGGGCACAGGAAAGCGCCTGACTCAGATCTTTGAGGAGTACAAGCCGGACACACCGGTCGCTATTTGGGTCGGGCCTGGCCATGTACAGGATTTTTTACGGGGAATCCCGAACTGCATGGTAATCGACAGCCGCTCCATGTCCTTAAAGAAAGAGCTGGTCAGGCTGTTTTCCAGCGACCTGATTCGCTTTTACTACGGCAGCGATCTGCTCGGCAATGAAATCGGAGCGGCTTCCAAAAATGTAATTGGCATAGCTGCCGGAATGCTGGACGGTTTAGACAAGACTGCGCTCAAAGGCGCATTAATGTCGCGCGGAACGCGGGAAATTGCCAGATTGATCCGCAAGATGGGCGGCAATGAAATCACGGCCTACGGCCTTGCGCATCTGGGAGATTATGAGGCAACCGTCTTTTCTCCCTACAGTCATAATCGGCGCTTTGGGGAATCCTTGGTACGCGGGGAGCCGTATGGAGAGCTGGCCGAGGGGGTGGAGACCACGAAGGCAATGCTGGTTCTGGGGGAGCGGTATCACGCCGACCTGCCCATCAGCAATGCGGTCGACCGTGTTATCAACAAAGGGGAAGAACCGAACCGGGTCCTTTCCGACTTATTTTTACGCAGCATTAAAATGGAATTTTAGTTGACAAATTTAGTATAGAATCTTAAAATAGAACAAGAGTCCGTATGTCGTGAAAAGGAGTTATTGAAGATGAGCGCAGAAAATTGCAGCCATGACTGTTCATCCTGCGGGGAATCATGCACATCGCGCGACAAACCGCAGAGTTTTCTTGAAAAACCGAATTCAAAGAGCAAGATCGACCATGTGATCGGCGTTGTCAGTGGAAAGGGCGGTGTGGGGAAAAGCCTGATGACTTCGCTGCTGGCGGTGCAGCTCAACCGCCGCGGCTATCACACCGGTGTCTTGGATGCGGATATCACCGGGCCGTCGATTCCGAAGATTTTTGGTGTTCACCAGCACGCGATGGGGAATGACGAGGGAATTCTGCCAGCAACCACTCGCACGGGAATCGACATCATTTCTGTTAATTTGTTGCTGGAAGATGAGAGCGCGCCTGTCGTTTGGCGCGGACCGATGATCGCAAATGTAGTCAAGCAGTTTTGGACGGATGTGATCTGGAAGGACGTTAATTTCCTGTTCGTCGATATGCCGCCGGGCACCGGCGATGTTCCGCTGACTGTGTTTCAGTCGATCCCGGTAAGCGGAATTGTCATCGTTACTTCGCCGCAGGAGCTGGTTTCCATGATTGTTTCCAAGGCGGTATCTATGGCAAAAATGATGAAAGTGCCAATTCTCGGTATCGTGGAAAATATGAGCTATGTTAAATGCCCGGATTGTGGAAAGGAAATTTCTGTTTTCGGGAAAAGCCATGTGGAGCAGACAGCTCAGAAATTTGGGCTGAAAGTTTTGGGCAGATGCCCGCTTGATCCTCAGGTTGCCGCGAAATGTGATGCGGGGGAAGTGGAGCAGATTGAAGCTCCCTGGCTTTCGAACGCTACCGATGCAGTGGAGCGGCTGAGTAAAAATTAATTTATTCTTTTAAAATGCCTGCTTTTCTCTAAGAAAAGCAGGCATTTTGTTTTTTGAATTTTATATGCGACAGGTTTGTTTTTTCAAAAAATGTTCAAGAGTCTTAAATACTTTGCTGGATTAGAGATGAAAAAATAAAAACTGGCACGGATTTCTTTGTAATTGGTTTGAAAAACTTAAATTTTACTGAGAAATTAAAAAATGCATAAATATATGATTATATTTCTAAAAAGTAAAATATTTATTTTGTCATACAGTTAAAATAAGAGAAAAGGAGGGGATGAAATGAATCGGGAAGAACGAAAAAAAAAGTATCTGAAATCTTTTATCCAGACTTTTTCTGAAAATGGAATCGATCGCACTCCTATTAAAAAATTAGCCGGAGCGGCTAAGATCAATGAAGCATCCATTTATCAATATTTCAAAAATAAAGATGAAATCGTTGTTGATTGCGTCCAACTTTATTTAGATGAAGAACTGAGCCGGTTGTTTCAAGTTGTGTCGGATTCGACAGAGCCGCTGAAAGACAAAATGAGTCAGTTTGTCCGGCTCAGTTCCGAGACCTCTGCGGAGGCGAAGTTTATCATTCAAGTGCTGACTAGTCCGATTTACGGTAAAATGTGTTCCAAGATTGTCCATGAGTTCGCCAGAAAGCTAATGCCGTTGCCGCAGGTGAATTCTGAAAATGGAAGTTTTTCTCAGGAAATGAAGGACTATGCTGCTCAGCTTCTGCTTTTGAGCGTTGTGATCAGCGACAGAGTCGTTGGAGAAGACTATCAGCTTCACGTTCAGCTCGAGTATCTTCAACATCTTCTTTATCGAGATAGCTCTCTGAATGAGGCGCAAAGAGACTCAGCTTAATTTTTTTGTTAAAAAAGTCGGTTTTTGCCGAATTTTATCCTCTTAGTACTTCAAACGCCGCTTGGGATCGAAAACCCAAGCGGCGTTTGATTATTGAAAGTGAAAAATTTCGGTAAGATTGACATTCCTTTTGAGAATTTATAAAGCTTACGAAGCCGGAAGTTCTTTCTGTTGGTCCTCTGCGACCAGGCGGTCGCCGTCGCTGTCAATGACCAGTTCCGCATGGGGCGCAAGAGAAGAAGAGATCATCTTCCGTGCAATTAGGGTTTCCACATGGCTTTGAATAAACCTTTTCAGCGGCCTTGCGCCGTAGACGGGGTCGTACCCGCGACTGACAATCAACTCTTTGGCTGCCGGTGTCAGCCGCACGCTGATCTGTTTTTCATCCAGACGTTTTTGCAGGGAAGCAATTTGCAGGTCGACGATTTTGTCGATTTCATCCCGGGTCAGAGGACGGAAAAAGACAATTTCATCCAGACGGTTTAAAAATTCAGGGCGGAACTGATGCCGCAGCAGCATTTGAACCTGATCTTTCGCTTCTTTGCTGATCTGACCTTCCTGGTTGATTCCGTCCAGAATCTGGCTGGAACCAAGGTTGGAAGTCAAAATCAGAATCGTGTTCTTAAAGTCGATGGTGCGCCCCTGTGAATCGGTGATCCGACCGTCGTCCAGCACCTGGAGTAGAATGTTGAACACGTCGGGATGCGCTTTTTCCACCTCATCGAACAAAACGACGGAGTAAGGGTGGCGGCGCACCGCTTCGGTCAACTGTCCGCCTTGTTCATAACCGACGTAGCCCGGAGGCGCCCCAATCAGGCGGGAAACGGAGAATTTCTCCATATATTCGGTCATATCGATGCGGACCATGTTCCTTTCATCATCAAAAAGCGTCTGCGCAAGCGCTTTGGCCAGTTCCGTTTTCCCGACTCCGGTGGGTCCGAGAAACAGGAACGAGCCGATCGGCCGGTTCGGATCCTGAATTCCGGCGCGGGAGCGCAGAATGCAGTCTGTGACCTTTTGCACGGCTTCATCCTGGCCGACTACGCGCTGATGCAGGGTATCGTCCAGTCGAAGCAGTTTTTCCCGTTCGCTTTCTACCAGGCGGGAAACCGGGATTCCGGTCCAGCGGCAGACGATCCGGGCAATTTCGTCTTCTGTGACATGGTCGTGCAGAAGAGAGTCCGTATTGCTTTGTGTCTTTTCAACAGTTTCCTCTTCGGCTTTTAGCTGCTTTTTCAGTTCCGGCAGCTTGCCGTATTTCAGTTCCGCCGCTTTGTTCAAATCATAGTTTCGCTCTGCTTTTTCAATATCCGCATTGGTCTGTTCCACCTGCTCGCGAAGCTTGCGCACCTTGCTGATGGACTGCTTTTCGTTTTGCCATTTGGCTTTCATTTCCTTGAAGCGGGAGCGGTCATCGGCTAGTTCTTTCTGAATTTGGGTCAGGTGTTCTTTCGAAACCGGGTCGGTGTCTTTTTTCAGCGCGGCTTCCTCAATTTCCTTCTGCATGATTTTCCGTGAGATCTCGTCGAGTTCAACCGGCATGGAATCAATTTCCGTACGGACCATCGCGCAGGCTTCATCCACAAGGTCAATGGCCTTGTCCGGAAGAAA
>DHDF01000099.1:0-275 GCA_002399225.1 bacterium UBA4883 | reverse complement strand
TGAATCTTGACGCCGTGAAACACCTCATAACGCTCTTTCAGTCCGCGGAGAATCGCAATGGTGTCCTCCACACTGGGCTCCTCGACCATAACGGGCTGGAACCGGCGCTCCAGTGCTGCATCCTTTTCGATGTACTGGCGATACTCATTCAGCGTCGTTGCCCCGATGCAGTGCAGTTCGCCGCGGGCCAGCATCGGCTTGAGCAGATTGCCGGCATCCATGCTTCCCTCGGTCTTGCCCGCGCCGACGATGGTATGCAGCTCGTCGATAAAAAG
>DHDF01000030.1 GCA_002399225.1 bacterium UBA4883 | reverse complement strand
AACGGCGGCAGCATCCGGATCGACGGCATCGACATCCGCGAGAATAAAACTCGTGGCTGGCTTGTGATGCCGGCAGCTTTTTCTTCTTTATGGTCTGCGCTTTCCCGCGCCCTGATTGATAGAGGATGATTTCAGGGAGTGCAGAGAGTACCAGGTATCCGCTATCAAATGATAACCTTTCTCATCGCTGGGTTTCCGGTTAAGCGTCGGCCGCTACCGTGATAGGCATTTGGGGCCGTTTGCGCCGGTGATTGAGGCCTGCGGGCACCGCCGCCGCACAGTCACTTTGGATCCTGGCCGTAAGCATAACCGGTTACTTTTACGGTGCAGACCGCCGTTTTGCCATTTTGCGTTTTCGCCTTGATCTCCGCGTGTCCGCTGGATTTTGCGGTTACTTTCCCAGCCGCGTCCACCGTCGCGACCTTCGTGCTGGAGCTTGACCATGTGACCGTCCGATCCGTTGCGTTATCCGGTTTGACCGTCGCGGTCAGGGCGGCGGTATGCCCCTTTCTGAGCGCCAGGGTCGTCTGGCTCAGCGTAACGGTCTCAGCGGCAACGTAAGGCGTCAGATAAGCTTTTTTGCCGATCGCGGCCGACTGCGTCGTGTTGCGGATCGTCCAGCTGCCGCCGTTTTCCGCCAGCTTCAGCGGCGTCCCGCTCATGGCGCCGCCGGCCAGGGACAGCGCCGTCCCGTACTTCACATTGACCAGGCGGCCGTCAAAGGCGTTCGCCGTAGAGGTGTCGGCCACAAAGTTCCACTGCTGAGCCGGGTCGTCCGGGTTCGGCGTGTGGCCGCCGACGCCCACCTGCGCCGCGCTTTCGGCGGTGATCCCCCCGGTCCGCTCTTCGGGGGAGTCCTTCTTCCCGGCGGGGGAAGCAAACGAGTAATGGCCGTTTTTCAGGGTGACGATCCACGCGCAGTTTTCGCTGCTGTTTCCATCTGTGCCCCAGAGCGTCCAAAGGCACATGTCGTTCTCGGGCTTAGAGCTGTCGTTAACGTAACGGTCGATCTCAAATTCATCCCCGCGGGCGTGAATCTGGAGCCGGAAAATATCGCTGGCGAAATTGCTGTTTACGGCGGCAACCATGTCGTCGTTTGTTGGCGGCTTCGTATATTCTTCATGGTACACATCCGGCACATCCTTTTCCCAGGGGGCCGGCAGGGTCTCTTCCGGGTAGAAGGACGCGAAGAAAGCATAGGTCTTCGGATCGTATTTCTTCAGCTCCCCGCGTGTATTGATGGGACAGCGGACCCCGTCGTTCCAGTCGTCCGCCTCCTGCATGACGTTGAACCAGACCGTGCCCATGGTGGCAAAAAACTCATCCGCGTTTGTGATCGCGTAGGTATTCGGCCACAGGCCGGTGTCCTTGGCGTTCTGATAGGCGTCGTAAAACCGGTCCGCCACGGTTTGATCCCCCAGCAAATCCATGCCCACGGATTTTACCGCATGGCCGAATTCATGGACCAGGATATTTTCGTTCTTGTACGCCGTGTTCAGGTCCGGATCCTCCGTATTCCCGCGCGTGCGCAGGATATTGCGTTCCGCGATGGATGAGACACAGTGGTTGGCCAGATTTCCTCCATAGCCCTCCACGTCGTACATGTTCTTGTTGAAGCCATAGCGCTGTTCCGGAATTAAATACACATTTTCGTGCGGGCTGTAAATCGCCAGGGAGGTGCCGTATTTTTTCAGGTTTTGCGCCACGGCTGCCGACTTGGAAAGCATGACGTCAATCTGGGCTTTCGCGGCCCCCAGCGACCCGGGCGCAACCGTGCTGTCCGCCTTTACCACGATCCCCGTGCCCGTCGTCAGAAACCGCGTATAGAAATTGACCCGCGGGACGTCGACATAGGTCGCGTTCTTTGCCGCTTTCCCCGACTCATCCCTGATGGCGTCTCCCTCCATTTTCAGCGTGAAGCCTTTCGTTTCATCGAACGAGCCTCCCGGTACGAAACAGATGCTGGACATGTGCATATCGCCGCTCAGGCGGGCCATGCTGTTTGCCTCCGTCGCCGCGACTTCCTTATTATTCTTGTCGAAATACAGCGTATCGGTGTTTCCGTCCGCCGGTTTTGCCTTCAGCGTCAGAGTAACCGTGCCGTTTTTCAGGACGAAATTGCCGGTGTTCACCGCCTGCTTTTCATCGACGTAACGGTCCCAGTAGATCTCCAGGAAATTGCCCTCCTTCAGGAGACGCACCTTCTTGACCTGCGGTCCGTCGTAAGCGCTGTCCGCGGCGACGGCGCCGTCCGCCGCGACCTGAATTTGCTCCGCGCCCGTGTCGGCCTCCCGTGCGGACACTGGGATGATCCCCGCGGGCAGCAGCACTGCTGCGGAAAGGAGAGCCGCCAGCAGCCGCCGGCCCCGTTTCATTTTTACATTTTGCATGCTGTTTTCCTCCTTACAGTTATTGATTTCTGAAATTTACGTCAGGTTTATGCCTTGCCGATTGGAAGGGAAACGATTGAAACGGCCCGTACCGCGTGTTTCCCGGCGCAGGGCCATTTCTGCCAGTCTGTAAAACGGAAGAGATAGACGTAGCGCACAAAGTCCGGGGCCTGAAAACGATGCTGCCGTACATCACCTCCCCTCCTCTTTTAATTCATTTTAGTAATCGCATTTTCATGTTAGAACCATTGGAAAGCATAAAATTTTATCATTGTGAAATTGCTTTTTATAATAAATCCCGGTATCCCGGTTTGAAAATCCGGATTGCTGCCGTAATGTGCCTGCCTGCGGCATCGCTGTTTGTCATGCGTTGCTTTAGAAAAATTAAAATAATCTTATACAATCTTAACCTTTTTATGATAGACGGACCGGAGTACCGCGCATAGACTTACAGTGTATCAGTCTTTCACATGATAATGAAGAAGTCGGGAGGGGAACCATCCAGCCTTTTATTGCAATAAAGGGAACATTTAAAGAAGCGGCAGCCCGGCTCAAAAAGCCGGTCTGCCGCTTCTGGTACGGGATTCTTACGGAAAGCTTTGCAATCAATAAAAGAAAAGCCCCGCACGCGAATGCGCGCTGAGGCTTTTGACTGGCCGGATATAAAATATAATAGGACTTAGTTAATAACCGTC
>DHDF01000006.1:6850-7046 GCA_002399225.1 bacterium UBA4883 | reverse complement strand
CCGGCTTCTTGGTCGGCTTGATCTGCCCGGCCCGCATGGCCGCTTTGGCCTTCTTGCTTTTGCTCTTCGGGATCGGGTACCGAGCGGTGATTTGTACGGCAACCTGGGCATCGTCGGAAAACTTGAAGCCGCGCGCTGCTGCCTGATAACGGAGCCGCGTCAGCTCCTCATACCGGACGGTCTTGTCTGGCGTGTA
>DHDF01000006.1:0-6723 GCA_002399225.1 bacterium UBA4883 | reverse complement strand
TCCTCGTAGCGGACGGTCTTGTCTGGCGTGTATGTAACGCTGGCGCCCGTCTTAATCCGTACCACCTTCGGCCGGGCTTTGCCCTGCGGCGGGCCGGGAATCGTAAATTCAATCATGCTCATGTGCGTCCTCCTCCTTTGCACATTCAGTGCACACAAACAGATTACCTTTTCCGGAGACTTGAGCAACAACCGGGATTTCGTGTTCAGTGAAGGCGTGCCCGCAGCAAAAGCAATGCTCAAAAGGCTTTGTCTTTAGCCCATGCTTCTTACGTACTTCGATGAATTTTCCAAATTCTATATTCCATGCGTTCGGAAAGATTTTTACCTCGTATTTCTTGGTAGTCGTTTTTTTGATAATCATGCCCGTTCCTTCCTCTCGAACTTTCCGCACGCCTGGTCATAGGCGTTGATGCGGGCCTTTGGATTTTCGTGCCTGTAGAACCGGGTGCAGTAAAAAGCGTCGCTGCCAATCAGGCCCGCGTCTTTCTTGTTTCGGCAGAATCTGCACTGACGGCAGACAGCGCCTTCCACGGTCCCGTAAACCTCCTGCGGCGTGATGTACATTCCCTCGTTCCTGATTTTCCGGTTCATGCCTTCCGCCTCCTGAGTCTGTAATTCCGGTCCTTGCCCGGCGCGATGGAGAGGCAATAGTTCTGCGCTCTCTGGAAAATCCGTCCGGCGGTTGCCGGGTCGACACGCTGTAGATCGTTCATGGTCCACTCGCTGGAAATAATCGTCGTCCCTCGCGGCCCCGCGATATAGCGGGAATTGATAATTTCAAACGCCAGGGAAATATCCCCTGGGTTCGGCTGCCTGCGCATGCCTCGGTCGTCATAAACCGGTTTAAACAAGTCGTCTATGTACAAAACCGGGACCGTTTTCAGTGGAGCAATCAGCCGGTCGTACTTGTCTTCGTCGTTGATCGTCGCTTTGATCTTCGTTGATTCGTCCTTCCAGAGCATGTATCGCACCGCTTTCCCGCGGCGCAGCAACTCCCCGGCGATTGCCGTACAGATATGGGATTTCCCGGCCCCGGACTGGCCGCCGATGAAGAACCAGCCGCCGTTCTCGTCTTCCAGGTACTTCTCCGCGGACGATTTCATGAGGCGCTGCAGCGGTGCCTCCGCTTCGAACCGGTCGAACGTGTAAAGATCGAGCAGATTTTGCAGCCCGCTGTTCCGGATCCGCGCCATGCTTGCCCGGATGGCCATGCAGGAGCATTCCCGGCACTTGATTTCTCCGTCTTCTCCCACAAAATAGATGACGCCCTTGTTTTTGCACTTCGGGCAATCGTAGTCTTCCAGCTCTCCGGCCGTCTTGTTCATGGCGTCGCATTGGTGCTGCGTATGTTCTTCAAAGGACGGTGCCGAGCGGTTCCCCGCCGGGCGGCGCTGCCTCAGGATTTCCCTCATGGCTGTCAGCTTTGTTTCCATTCCGCGTTCCTCCTCTGTCCTGGTCAGAAGACAACCAGTTTACGATAAAATGTAAGATTCCGCGCTTTGTTTTTCGCTTTTTAGGGTTGGCTTCAAGCCAGCCTTTCATTTTGCGCAGAGCCTGCATAACATCTACCGCCGGGTAAAGTTCTGACCATTCATCGATCTGTGCTTTCGTTACAGAAAACAAAGATTTATCATTTAAGATAAGTTCTATGGCGGTTGGGCTGTCTGGAGCTTCAGTTCCGGACATACATTCCTTTACTTTATTTTTATTTACTTTACTTTTCTTTTCTTTACTTTGTGGGTTATCAGTAGTTTCATCGACGTTATCAGTAATCTTATCGGGGTTTTCAGCATTGGAAACGCTTATAAAAGTAAGCTTATTAAGGATACTGGCCGGAACGTCTTTTTTGTTGTTCCCGTTTAAAAGCCAGTATTCACGGACTATCTCTATTTCATCACGGCTGTTTCCTACTATCCGGATATACCGCCGCTGGATACCCGCTGATGTGAGCACTCCGAACGCATCAAAAACTCTCTTGTCGAAAAGGGAACGTCTGACACACCCCTGCACCACTTCGCTTATGAGTTGTGGGCTGCAATCACCGCCGACACCGTCAGACATCAGGAAGCAATCGTCGTCGTCCCACTTTTTAAAGTATCCATTTGTTTCATAAGCCGAATTTATAAGTCCAAGCGCTATGTAAGCGCCTTTACATCCAAACTCCGACCGTATGAGTCTGATCTTTTTATCTTGAAATAAGCTGACATCAAACGGCCAGTAATCAACCCCGTCCTTTAACGGACGAGCCAACCCGCATCACCGCCCTTTCTGACCTTATGCCTAGCTCAGGGCTGCCCATCAACGGGAGGCTCTCCCAGATCTTGCCCGTCTTCCTGATAGTCCTCTACAATTCCAGTTTTGCCGTCTACCGTGGCGGTGCCGGAGGGCACTTCATTTTCGGGTTGTATCTCGTTAAATTCCATTTGGTGGTTGCGGTCTTCCGGAACAATGACACGCCCATCCTGCCCTACAGTGATTTCTAGATCAGCCGGGAAATGGATGGAAGTAGAAACTTTCGCGGGTTTCAGATTGCAGATAACCATGCATTTTTTGGGATCCGGCCTTAAAATGCCATTGTAGTTGTTCAGCACAATTTTGACCGCCAGTTCTCCGCTTTCAATGTATTTTGTTTTCAAGGTACGTGCCATATCTCGGAGCGAATCATCCGCAGAGTCAAAAACCGGGCTGAATGCCGGAAGTCGGAGACTTAAATCTGGACCTTCCGGAAGCGGCTCCTGCTCATCGTCAAGGGTACTGTCTTCTTTTCCATCATCGTCCCCGGAGGCGTTCTTCCAATCGCAGGGCGGTTGCTCTGCGCCGTCGTCTACGGAATCGACGTCATCGGCCTCAGACTTCTGAGTATCGTTTCCCTGTTCCACTTTCGGGGTATCCTCCGCAGTTGGGACAGAATCGCCGTTTTCTGCCTGAACATCGTCGAAAGCTTGCTGCTCCATTTCCGGTCTTTCATCCGGAGTGGAACACTCTGCGACGAACTTACGTTTGAGCGCGAACCCGTCCAGAGCGTTCTGTGCCTGTTCAAAAGTATCGAAATCATCAATTCCCGTGACCTCTGTCTTCATAGTTCCTCCAAACTGACTGGAATTCATGAAGGCAGTATATCTGCCATCTTCTCGCCGATCAACAAAATACCGCCAGTCCCCGTGAACATAGGTCACGCCAGCCGGAACTATTTTCCCTTGTGCCATCGCTTTAGCCTCCTTGATCTGATTCAATATGATCTCCTTTTCCCGCTCCGGAGTAACATCCTTCCGGCTGCCGTCCGGATAGAAAAAGCGTTCCTGCAAAGCTGCTTTCGCGGCGATTCCCGTCTTGTTTTGCTTGGGATACAGAGTGCATCGATATCGGCCGTCCGCCCCGTAAGAAGCGGAGCGGTGATCGAAAAAGTACCGGTCTGGTTCAAACCCTTCCAGAGTCTCGGCAAATTCGTGAATATGTTTCAGAAAATCAAAATCTAGCGTGAAAATGTTTACTGTGCATTTATCATCGGCATTAATTCCGGCTGTCGTCCCGTATCGAATCAATTTGCTTCCCCGGCACTCATGATTTTCAACCGCATTCTCCTGCCTTGTCGGATCCCAGGTTGCAACCTCACAAACGAACGGACATCCATAGCACTCATGGCCGGGCCCGTAGTCGGGCATCCGGAGGCCGGTAGTCCCGGCCTCCGTGTTTTTCTGGAAAGTGCGCCCGCATTTGCAGAGATAAGTGGTCATCCTTTCCCGCCTCCACACCAAAAGAAATCATCGGTCGGCGCCCAGTCTTCCATGATCGTTTTCGGCGGCATTGTCTTGTTGCAGACGGCATCGCCGTCTCCGATATAGCAAAAGCAATCGCACCGATCATCGCAGATTTTGGGCTTTCCGGAGCCTTTGCGCTTGCTATGCCTTTTCACGCTCTGCCGCCTTCTTTTCATCCAGATAGGTTGCTTTCAGGTCGGCCGCATGGAGCAGCAGCGCCAGCGGATATTTTTCAAACGCGCCGGAAATGGCATAGCTGCCGCCCTTCACCGATTCATCAAATCCGCCCATGTGCCAGCGGATGGCCACCGCCTCTTCAGTCCGCAGGTGCATGAACCGTTCAATCAGAAAAACTGACTTTTCGCCATGGCCATAGGGAAACTGATCTTCGACCTGGTAGAATGGCTGTTTCTCCCATTTACCGGTTTTCTCATTCTTCACGTTGCGCTGGGACACCTTGTAGAAATTGGCCTTGCAGATATCGTGGAGCAGGCCGCAGATTGCAATGCTTTCATCGCTAATCTCCAATCCCACGGAGGAAATTTCCCCTTGCAGCCGATGATAGACATTCAGGCTGTGTTCGCAAAGGCCGCCCTCGTGGTCTCCATGAAACCGCGTGCTCGCCGGGGCCGTGAAGAAATCCGTTTTCTTCAGCCAGGAAAGCAGCCGGTCGGACCCCGGCCGCTTTACAGAAAGTGAAAAGGCTTCGAGGAATTCATCTTTCGCGCTCATTTCGGCTGCACCTCCCCGGTGGCTGGATCAATTTCCTTGCCTTCCGTATTGATCGGCTGTACGGGCGGCGCCGGCGGCAATGTATCCTCATCGTCAAACTGTCCTTTCGCGAGGGCATCTGCAGCGGCCAAAGTACCGGGCTCTACCTGTTTCTGGTAGTCAATCGACATCAGACCCCATTTGCCGATCAGTCGGCGGTATACGGTCTTCATGGCCATCTCATTGAAATTCTCACGCCAGCCTTTTCCCATATACTGACCTTTACGGTATTTCCGTTCATGGGCTTCAATTTGTTTCCGCGTCATGTAGATGGTCTTTTCGGTCCCATTCATCAGCCGGTAGTAACCGACCCAGCCGATGATCGGAAGTTTTTCACGCTGTTCGTCATCCTCGACGAAATCCAGGTCAATATCTTCCGTCAGGCGGTTATAGCTTTTCAGCTCGCCTTCACGAATCTCCACCACGTTTATTTTTTTATAGACACCGGTGCGCAGTGCCAGTTGATGCATGCCCTTGTACCCCATGATGAAAGATGCTTCCATGCGCTTTGTCTCGGTACCGTCTTGGTTCTTGTGCCTATTGTTGAACGGAACTATGTAGGCGTAGCCGAGGTTCGGGTCGATCGGCAGATTGAAAGTCGCCGCCTTCAGCGCGGACTGGATCACCGTGAGCGGTGCCTCATAGAACGCTTGCTGTAAGTTGGCATCCGCATTCACAAGGGAAACAATGCTGGAAATGAACTGCGGCGTCCTTACGCCCAGCAGTTCGTTGAACCGCCTGCGGTACCCCTCGCTGTCAAGCATGCTGCTAAGAAGGGCGTTCACGCTTTTCTTTGCGCCCGAATGTGCCTGATTCGCCAGATTCCCTTTTGCCTGTTCCTGAGTTGCCTTTTGAATGGCTCCTGTCATTTTTTCTCGCTCCTTATCACAAATCTCCGGAACGTTGATTCTTTTAGATATGGCTCAAAATTCAATTCCGGATGATCCTCTTTGAATTTCTGAAAATCAAATGTCTGCCGGGTCTGCGGCTTCCAGTCGATTCGATATCCTCCGCATTCACCGGAAGGGTTATCGCCTAAATCTTCTTTGAGTATCTGCTCGCATTTCGTCTTTTCTTTTTGGAGGACGGAGATCTGCTCTTTCAGGTCCAGATAATTTTGAAGAATGTCCTCGCGGAAAAGCGGCTTGGATTCATCCTGATCTAAGCCCGGGAATACAGCTTCCAGCGCCTTGCTTGTCGGCGGAAGCCCGTCGACCGGCGGCGGAACATCCGGGGCGACGTAGGTATTCCAGAAATCCTTTTCCGCCCGCATCAGCGCGTCGATTTCCGCTTGGTCGCGTTCGATCTTAAACCATTTGAAACCCTGATTCAGGATGATCACGGCCAGATACCACCGATCCCAGCCGGTCACGGCCAGGTAGTGGACACACTGGACGTAATAGTTTTCCGGGTATTCGCCGTTTTTGAATTTCTTCAGGTTCATGAGGCTGGTCGTTTTGCATTCGAGTCCGGCGCGTTCGCCGACGACCGCCCGGTCGATATTCGCATGGGCAAACGGATAGGCCGGATTGTGGAACATCGGCGTTCTGCGCCGGACTTTCTTTCCCGTTGCCTCCATGAAACGGTCGGCCACGTACTGCTCCAGGTCCCGGCCCTGCCGCATTGCTTCATTGTCCGGCTTGTCCGGCAGCCGGCCGGTTTTGTCCGCCCACAGCATGTAAGGCGTAACGTAATGGTTCATCCCGACAATGGCCGCCGCGTCGCTGCCGCCGATGCTCTTCCGGCGCTCCGCCAGCCACTGCTCATGTGTCAGCTTGCTCATGGGTCTGCCGCCTCCCGCTCATCATTCTCGACCGGGATCCAGTTCCCGGAATAAAACCACTCGAGAAACATCTGCAGGAATTCGTCCTCGTCCGCCGGATTTCCCGGCGCCGCAGAGAGCTGAATCCCGCAGCGCTCCATCGCATAGGCCAGGGCATTTTCGGCTTTTATGTATTTGCCCTGCTCCGGCCCAATGCCCTTGTATCCTGCAATCATTTCGGCTCCCCCTCTTCCGGCCTGAGCGCATTCAGTATCGACGCCACAATTTTCGAATCGTCAATGCGCGCACGCCGCATCGCCAGAATTATTCGCCACAGCGGAATGGACGGGGTCTTGACAGCCGGCTGATTTTCATTTAAACTTTGAATTGTGAGATGTACTTTGCCACTTTCGGTGTTTCCAGCGCCGGG
>DHDF01000150.1:7132-7277 GCA_002399225.1 bacterium UBA4883 | reverse complement strand
CGGCGCGCATCACGCGGTACGTCGTCGAACTTGCGACGCGGTTCCATAAATTCTACAACGCGCGCAGGGTCAAGGGCGAAGCGGAGCCGCTTTCCGCCGCGCGGCTGTATCTGTGCCGCGCGACCGCCACGGTTCTGCGCAACGT
>DHDF01000150.1:2967-6944 GCA_002399225.1 bacterium UBA4883 | reverse complement strand
ACCGCCACGGTTCTGCGCAACGTTCTTTCCATGTTTAAAATCACGGCTCCGGAAAGCATGTGAGCCGCCTTAGAAATGCAGGTGTAAACAGAAATAATGGACTTTTTCGAGCCGCTTCCGTTCCTTTTGGATCCGATCCCCGATTTTCACGCTGCCGGGATGCCGGCAGGCGCGGAACCCGAACAGTGGATTGCAGAACACCCGGAACCCTGTGAAGACCTTTTACGCGGATTTCTACGGGCCGGCTGTCAGGCTTTGCGCGCTCCCACGCTTTGCGCCAGCCACTTTTGCCTGCCGAGCTGCCGCGATATTCCCGGACTGAACCGACGTCTTCTGCAAATTGCGAAGAACGCAGCGCAGCCCGGGATTCCTGTCGGCGGGGCGGTGGGTCCCAGCGGGCTGTTTGTACCGCCGCACGGGGAAACCGACTTCGACGATATCTACGAGGGATACCGGGAGCAGATCCGGGCACTGGCAAAAGCTAAGGCCGACTTTTTCATTTTGGACGGATTTCACGCTCTCGCCGATCTGCGGGCTGCGCTGCTTGCGGCACGCACCACCAAGCTCCCGGTGATCGTGCTGATGGCCGTTGACGCAACCGGCCGCACGATGACCGGCGGCAGTCTTTTGCCCGGCCTGATTACCCTGCAAGCCATGGGAGCGGACGCCGTCGGGCTCAGCTGCCCTGCGGAGCCCGGCCTGGCGGAACAATTCCGCCGGGCGTTGCAGCATGCCGCGGTTCCGTTTGCCGTCCGGCTGGAACCCGGCAACCTTTCCCCGCAGGAACTGACCGAGGCCGCCGAACCGTTTCTGAAAGCGGGCGTGCGGATTCTCGGGGCAGGGCGCGGAGCCGGCCCGGAGCATCTGAAGGCCCTGGCGATACGGCTGAAACCACTCGGCCCCCCAGAACTGCCGGAGGAACCGGACTGCGATGCCGCCGCGATCGAGCAGGAAGCCTTTTTCCTCGGCGACGATATTGTTCTCAGCGAGCCGATTCGCTGCACCACCTCCCTGGCCGACGACCTGATCGATCTGGAAGACGAGCAGGTCACCGCCGCTTTGGTCGATGTCGCCGAAATGGACGACGCCGTTCTTCTTGGGGCCGCCAGCGGCATGACCCGACTGCCGATAGCGGTCCATGCAGACAGCCCGACCATTCTGGATGCGGCGCTACGGTATTTTCAGGGCAGGCTGATCATTGATTCCGACTGCCAGATCGAGCGGGAATCTCTGGAACCGTTGGCCGCGAAATACGGTGCGATTATTTACTGACCGGATGCTCCGGCTTCTGCTCCGTTTCTTGCTCTCCGTCCCGCCGGTCATCCGGCTTCATCCATTCGTCCCAGCACAGAAACCCGAGGCAGAACGAGGCGATGCCGAAGAAACAGGCAATCACCCCGGCGGTCAGCGCCCAGTTGGTGATACCGAACGGCCCGATGACCATGGCGACCATGGCAAGGACGAGCCCGGCGTCGAAAAGCAGCATGGCAAGTCTTTCATCGCTCATTTAAATTTTCCTCCAGTCGATTGGATAAGTCTGCAAACTGCCCGAGAGAAAGCTGTTCCGCGCGCGCATTCGGCGGAATCCCGGCGCGCTGAAGGGCCAGAAGTACCTGGCCCTTTTCCAGTCCCAGCCCGGAAGAGACGGAATTCAGCACGGTTTTGCGCCGTTTGCCGAACGCCGCACGCACCAGCAAAAAAAAGGCCCTTTCGTCTTTGGCCCGCACAGACGGCTCCGGCAGCACGGTAAGCTGAATCACCGCCGAATCCACATTCGGGCGCGGATAGAAAGAGGTGCGGGGCACCTCAAACAGGATCTGCGGTTTGGCGTAATAGCTGACGGCTGCGCTCACGGCGCCGCAAGCACGGTTCCCCGGCGCCGCGCAGAAGCGCTGCGCCGCTTCCTTCTGTACCATGACCGTCAGGGAAGCAATCGGAAGGCGCTCTTCCAGAAAACGCATCAGCACGGGCGACGTGATGTAATAGGGCAGATTTGCGCAGACCATGGTCTTCATCCCGCCGAATTTTTCCCGCAGCAGCTTTGCCAGATCCAGTTTGAGGACATCGCCGCGGATAATTTCGACATTCCGGCAGCCAGCCAGCGTTTCCCCCAAAACGGGCAGGAGGCTTTCATCCAGTTCTACTGCGACGACCTTTCCCGCCTGTGCGGAAAGCTCTTTGGTCAGCACCCCGAAACCGGGACCGATCTCCAACACGCCCGTAGAGCGATCCGCACCGCACGCAAGCGCCATACGCGGGCAAACAGACGGATCGGTCAGGAAATTCTGGCCCAGGGACTTGGAAAAGCGAAAGCCATGCCGCTTCAGCACGCCCCGTATCACGATGAGATCCGTTAAGTCCATGATTTTTTTGCTCCTTTTATTTTCTATCCGTTAATGAGGACATGCTTTTATAAAATTTCCAATTCAACACACTTTAACTTCGTGGGAGGTCCTTTTATGAAGCGCACCGATAAGGCAAATTACTATCTCGATATCGCGGAAACCGTGCTGGAACGCGGCACCTGTCTCAGGCGCAATTTTGGCGCGATCATTGTCAAGAACGACGAGATCGTATCCACCGGATACACCGGCGCGCCGCGCGGGCGGAAAAACTGCATTGATCTCGGCATATGCGTCCGGAAATCGCTGAACGTTCCCCGCGGCGAACGGTATGAACTCTGCCGCTCCGTTCACGCGGAAATGAACGCCATCATCAGCGCTTCGCGCCGAGACATGATCGGCGCCACCCTGTACCTGGTCGGCCGGGAGGCGGCCTCCGGTGAATATGTTGCCAACCCGGCGCCCTGTTCCCTGTGCAAGCGGCTGATTATCAACGCCGGCATCACTCGCGTCGTGGCAAGGACCAGCTCTTCCGACTTCACCGTAACCGATGTTCAGGACTGGGTCAAAAGCGACGATTCCCTGACGGGAGAAGCCGGGTATTAAGGCCGGGACCGGATTTTGCCCGCGCGGCGCTTTTCGGCAGCCGCGCGGTTTTTTAATCCCTTTTCCCGGATTCTTTTTCCTTTTTGCACCCGTCCTCCCGACCGCCAAACGCGCGGTCCGCCGCCTCCCGGGCAAGGTTCACCAAGACCCGGCCGCTGTCACTTTCTTTTCTGCCGGAACGGGGGGGGATTTCCGCATAGGCTTCCACCGTCTTGGCGCGCATCCACAGCCCCGGCATCACCCGCAGAGAATACCCGCAGCCCGGCTCGGTCATCCAGTCGTAAAATTTGGCTCTCGGCAACCCGTAAGCCGCTAAGATGGACATGATCGCGCCGCCATGCGTGACGATAACCGCAGAGGGAATTTCGGAGCGGATCAGCCCTTCCACGATTTTCTCGAAAGCCGCGCAGACTCTCGCCGCAAAGGTTCCTCCGTCTTCCCCGTTCGGCGGCGTGACCGGCTCACCGCTTCCGGCGAGCCACCGGCGAAACCGATCGTCCTCCCGAGCAATCTCCGCCGCGGTCTTTCCCTCCCAGTCGCCGAAATCACATTCTCGCAGGTCTGAAACCAGAATCGGCTTGGATTCGGGATACAAAATGCCGATGGTATCTTTGCAGCGGCGCATCGGGCTGCAAAGATACACCTGCGCCTGCGGGTAAGAATAGTTTTTCTGCAGAGCACGGAGGTGTTCTGCGCCCCGCTGGGAAAGCGGCAGATCCGTGGAACCGATGTAACGGCCCTCTTCATTGCCCTCGGTGGTTCCGTGGCGGATCAGGTGAATGGTGTAGGATTTCATAGCGTACTCCTTTAATTCTTGCCGCCTTTGTCCAAGATACAGAGTATTTTCTGCTGGTCTGGCACAAAATCTAGCGGCTTTACATATTGTTATATTTATTGTATACTTTACTGTGCGTTTATTACAGGTTTCGACAGGGGATAGGCAAATGAACAAAAATTTTTCAAGAATTATCACGTTGCTGCGCAAGGAACGCGGCTACAGTCAAAAAAAAGCCGCGGGGGATCTCGGCG
>DHDF01000150.1:2046-2706 GCA_002399225.1 bacterium UBA4883 | reverse complement strand
AGCGGCGCGACCATCTCGGTGGAAGACCTCCCCGAACCGGACGCGGCCGGCAAGGAAAACGTCATGCACGGCAGTCTGCTGCCCGTTCTAAACAAGAAGCTGATTGCAAACTCACTCAACATTGTTTTCGGGATTCTGCAAAAATGCGGCAGCAAGGCGCTGACTACGGAATCTTCCGCTTACCTCAGCCTTGCGGTTTATAAAGTGTTCCGCCTATTGTACTCCGCCAATTCCAAAAATCCGCAGGGGCTTTTTTCAGTGCCCCAAAAGCTCGGTTCCGGCCGCTCCTCCGCAGCCCAGCATATTGCGTTTTCGAACGCAGAATGCCTGCTTTCCGGCGACAAAGTGGATTCTATGGAAGGCGTGGACAAGGACAGCCTACCCTCTCTTTCCCCGGAAAAGCTTTCCGCAGATTATCCCCTGTTTGCCTCCTCGCTCTACAACCTGATTCAGAACTCGGAAGTCCGAATGGGCGCAAAAAAACAGCCCAAGTAAAATTATAGCACGGCTCAGGTCGTTTGCAAATCCCAATCAGCCGGAGTGGAAGCACTCCGGCTGATTTTTTATTCTGAAAGCTCAGGGCTTGGCACGCAGGTTTGCAGAAAGCCCGCTCCCGATTCATCCCTCTTTCAAAAGGCTGCGGTACAGGCGGATATACTC
>DHDF01000150.1:1471-1889 GCA_002399225.1 bacterium UBA4883 | reverse complement strand
CTGCGGTACAGGCGGATATACTCATTCGCACTCCTTCCCCAGCTGAAATCACAGTGCATCGCGCGCTGCACCAGAATCTCCCATCCCTCGCGGTTCCGATAACCTTCCAAAGCGCGGCCAACCGCGTGGAACAGATCGCCGGCATCATAATTCTGAAAGGTGAAACCGTTGCCTTCCCCGTCCCCGCTGTCAGTCACAGAGTCCCTCAGGCCGCCGGTTTCCCTCACTACGGGAATTGTGCCGTAGCGCAGCGCAATCATCTGCGCAAGGCCGCAGGGTTCGCTTTTGGACGGCATCAGGAAAAGATCCGCCGCCGCATAGATTTTATGGGAAAGTTCCGGGACGAAGCCGAAGCAGGCGCAGACGCGGCCCGGAAACCGTTTCTGAAGTTCCCGGAAAAAGTTTTCGTACTCCCAGT
>DHDF01000150.1:831-1343 GCA_002399225.1 bacterium UBA4883 | reverse complement strand
TACTCCCAGTCGCCGGAACCGAGGATCACGAACTGACAGTCTGTTGAATTGAGCAGATTGTCGATTGAACTGCGGACCAGATCCAGCCCTTTCTGAGCGACCAGGCGCGTCACCATTCCGAGCAGCGGCGTCTCCTCTGAAACCGCAAGGTTCAGCCGTTTTTGCAGCTCCGTCTTGTTCTTTCTCTTTTTTGAAGCATCTTCCGTGGAATAATCGGAATAGATATCCGGGTCGGTCTCCGGATTGTAAACCGCCGTATCAATCCCATTCAGAATTCCGCTCAGCTTCCACTTGCGCTCTTTCAGGATGCCGTCTAGTCCATAGGAATACCATGGATCCAGGATCTCGCCGGCATAGGTCGGGCTGACCGTTGTCACCCGGTTTGCGCACTCGATCCCTCCTTTGAGAAAGTTGATGCCATCACCGAACTGAATCAGCGGCAGAGTACTCTTCGGCAGCCCGAGAACATCCTCGAGGATCTCCTCCCCATATTTGCCCTGATACTGGATATT
>DHDF01000150.1:387-625 GCA_002399225.1 bacterium UBA4883 | reverse complement strand
ACCAGAGCGGTCTGCCAGTCGTTTGCGTGAAGGATATCCGGCTTAAAGTCTATGTAGGGCAGCATTTCCAGCACGGCGCGGGAAAAGAACGCAAAGCGCTCTGCATCGTCGTAGTGCCCATAAATTCCATGGCGTTTAAAATAGTACTGATTGTCGATCAGGTAATAGATCGTACCGCCGACATGCGTCTCAAAGACGCCGCAATACTGCCTTCTCCACGCGACCGGGACGGAAAGGC
>DHDF01000150.1:0-168 GCA_002399225.1 bacterium UBA4883 | reverse complement strand
TACAGCGGCATGACCACGCGGCAACCGATCAGGCGCAGCCGAAGCGCCTGGGGCAGCGAACCGGCAACTTCCGCCAGTCCGCCCGTGGAAGCAAACGGTTTTGCCTCGCTTGTGCAGTACAGCACCTTCATTCAAAATACCCCCTTACGTGAATGGTTCCCGTCATGC
>DHDF01000032.1:4557-4811 GCA_002399225.1 bacterium UBA4883 | reverse complement strand
CTCGATCTGGGATGGTGCGGAGGACTGACTGATGGCAGAAAAATCGCGGCTTTAGCGGAAAGCTATGCCATTCCGATTTCCCCTCATGACTGCTCCGGACCGATTGTCCTCTATGCCGGCATCCAGCTTTCGATGCACTCTCCCGCGGGCCTTTTCCAAGAGGTTATCCGGGCCAATCTCGCCACCTGGTACAAAGACCTCGTGACCGACCTTCCCGTCATAAAGGACGGAAAGATTCAGCTGCCCGAAACACC
>DHDF01000032.1:2803-4391 GCA_002399225.1 bacterium UBA4883 | reverse complement strand
GCTGTTATCCGTGAAACCTGTTAAGGCCAAGGCGGGCCCCCGACGATTTGGGGCGCTTTAGCACAACTCGGCCCGCAGCCAATACCATTCTTTTTTGGTGATCGGGGTAGAAAATCCAGCTGTCTCCGGGACTGCGTGTCCAAGAGACAATTACTGTGAATTTGTTAGATGAAAGGAAGATTGTGAATGAAAACCGTAAATCCAGCCGTTACTTCTATGAAAGTGATACCGGTAGCGGGATATGACAGTATGCTGATGACTTTAAGCGGTGCCCATGGTCCCTATTTTACACGAAATCTGGTTATTCTGACCGATGACATGGGGCACACCGGAATTGGAGAAATTCATGGAGGAGAGTATACCCGTACCGTTCTGGAAAGCTGTATTCCACTGGTTGTCGGAAAAGATATCTGTACCTATCGTTCCGTTCTGGACAGCATCCACAAAGCGGCCTCCGGTACCCAAAAGGTGGAGGGAGACGACGGTGAAGGCATCCAGATGCTGGATATCAGCAAGCTGAAATTTGTTGTGAAATCAGAGTGGGCGATTGAATGTGCACTCCTGGATTTGCTGGGACAATATCTGGGATTGCCAATGTGCGAGCTTTTGGGAGAAGGAAAGCAAAGGGACCGAGTTGAAACATTAGGCTACCTGTTCTATGTGTCCGATAAAGAAAAAGCGAAAGGCCTGCCTTATCTGGATGAGAGCAGCCAGACAGACCCCTGGTACCGGATGCGGCGGACAGAGATGCTTACTTCGGACAAAATTGTGGAACAGGCTCAGGCTTTGCAGGAAAAATACGGATTCCGGAACTTTAAGCTGAAAGGCGGCGTTCTGGACGGGGAAAAGGAAATGGAGACGATCCGAGCACTGAAGAAGCACTTCCCCGAGGCAAGAATCAATATCGATCCCAACGGTGCATGGAGCCTTCGGGAAGCGATCGGACTGTGCAGTAACATGAAGAATGTCCTCACGTATATTGAAGATCCATGCGGCCCCGAAAACGGCTACAGCAGCCGTGAAATTATGTGTGAGTTTAAAAATGCGACTCATCTTCCGGTCGCAACCAATATGATTGCGACCGACTGGAGGCAGTTTTATCATGCGGCAGCACTCAAATCCGTTGACATCGTGCTGGCGGACCCGCATTTCTGGGGAATGAACGGTACAGTGAGAATGGCACAGATTCTCAACGACTGGGGGCTGACTTGGGGGTCACATTCCAATAACCATTTCGACATCACCCTGACCGTCTATGCCCATGTCGCCGCTGCGGCGCCCGGAAACCCCACTCCTTTGGACACGCACTGGATCTGGCAGGACGGACAGAGCCTTTGTGAAAATACTCCTGAAATCAGGGACGGATATTTGGAAGTTCCAAAAGCGCCCGGCCTTGGGATTCACCCCGATATGGAGAAAATCATGGCAGCAAATGAGCTTTACAGTAAGATTGAGTTCCATGACAGAAACGATGCCGTAGCGATGCAGTATTTAATTCCTAACTGGAAATTTGATCCCAAAAAGCCTGCTTTGGTGAGGTAAGCGATTCCTTTAAATGCGGGGTGTTGCCTCCGACTTCCCCGCGACA
>DHDF01000032.1:0-2691 GCA_002399225.1 bacterium UBA4883 | reverse complement strand
AGGCCATCATCGTTTATAATAAAAGCAGTGCCGGAAACCCGGCACTGCTTTTATTCCTATCATCTTTGTCCGGACAGCGTGCGAAATACGGCAAGTATTCGTGTGCTTTTCTTCTTGTATATCGCCATTAAAAATCCGTCCTTTCCTGGAAAGGGCACAAACGGCGAATCGATTTGAACCCTTTGTCAATGGAGCATCCTGTAATCAGGTGAAAGGAAAATACTTATGAAAAAATTGATTCTGGTCCCGGATTCCTTTAAAGGAACGCTTAGCTCCCTGGAAATATGCTCTGTTATGGAAAAATGCATCCACGAGCATGATCCCTCGGCACAGGTCGTCGCGATCCCGGTCGCCGACGGCGGCGAGGGCAGCGTTGACGCTTTTCTGGCCGCCATGGGCGGCGAAAAGATTTCGGTTCCCTCAAAAGGGCCTTATATGGAGGATATCACCAGCTTTTACGGCCTTGTGGACAACGGTCGGACCGCGGTAATCGAAATGGCGGCCTGCGCCGGGCTTCCCCTCGCGGGCGGCCGGCTAGAGCCGGATAAAGCCACGACCTACGGCGTGGGCCTTCTGATGGCTGACGCTGCGAAACGCGGATGTAAAAGGATCATTATAGGTCTTGGAGGGAGCGCCACGAACGACCTTGGCACCGGAGCCGCCGCCGCGGCGGGAATCCGTTTTCTGAACAGCTCAGGCACAGCCTTTGTCCCCACCGGGGGAACCCTTTCCAAAATCGAACACATCGACTGCTCCGGTCTTTTGCCCGAACTTCGGGAGGCGGAAATCATCACAATGTGCGACATTGATAATCCGTTGTACGGGGAAACCGGAGCCGCCTTCGTCTTCGCCCCCCAAAAAGGAGCGGATGACCGTATGACGGTATTTCTAGATGAGCAGCTCCGCGCCGCAGCCGAAACGATCCGCCGCGAGCTGAATGCCGATGTTTCGAATCTTCCCGGCGCGGGTGCGGCAGGCGGCATGGGCGGCGGCATGACAGCCTTTTTCCGCTCCCGTCTTCAAATGGGGATAGAAACGGTGCTCGACACCGTGAGGTTCGAGGAGTTGCTGCAGGGTGCGGACATGGTGTTCAGCGGTGAAGGAAAAATAGATGCTCAGAGCTTGCGCGGAAAAGTCGTGATCGGCGTGGCAAGACGCGCTAAAAAGGCGGGAGTTCCCCTTGTTGCAGTGGTGGGAGACATCGCGGACGACATAGAAAGTATCTATGAGCAGGGCGTTTCCGCCGTTTTCAGCATCAACCGTGTGGCGGTTCCTTTTTCCATTGCCAAAACCCGCAGCCGCAGGGACCTGCGGGACACCTTTGACAACATCCTGCGTCTCATGGAATGCCGCTGATTTCGCCATGAAAAATGCTGACCGTAATGAACCGCCACCGGCTTTGCCGATGATTGTTTACATGTGTGCAATGCCCTATTGACCTGTGAAAAAGTTGCTCTTTATCATCTCAGGCCTCGCTAGCTATATCTACAGCTACAACAATATGTTTCTTTCTGTTAACCGCGATCTGAACATTATGGCAGATGCCCCAACCACCGCTAGTCATACATTCCAATATAACAAGAAGATGATCCATTTAAAAAGCTAATTGCTGAAAAATTCAATGCAGGGGCTGATATCCATACCTAAGGCAATACCGCACAGAAAATCAAGTGCAGTAAATGCTACGATATGATAAAATAAATCTATGGATAAACAAATGAGTCTGTCCGCTCTGAGCGATGAACTGCGCAGGTGCGGACAAAGAAAAAAGAATTTCTGACGCAGATCGAGCGTATCGTTCCGTGGGGCAAATGGGAAGCCATGATCCGTCCGTGCTACTATAAAGGAGAGCGTGGAAATAAGCCCTATGAATTGGAACTGATGCTGCGGCTGTATCTGCTGCAAAACCTGTATAACCTGTCCGATGAGGCAACGGTGGCGGAAGCAATCGACAGCCGCGCCTTTTCGGAGTTCTGCGGTGTGGAATCCAGCAATCAGGTGCCGAACGGCGATACACTGGGGCGGTTTCGCAATCTTCTGGTGCGCAACGGTTTGCAGGAGAAGCTGTTTGCCCAGGTTGTGGATCTACTTCAGGCCAGGGGGTTGCTGCTGAAAAAGGGAACGATCGTGGATTCCACCATCATTGCTGCTCCGTCCTCTACGAAGAACCGCGATCATCAACGTGATCCGGATGCCCATCAGGTGAAGAAGGGGAACGAATGGCACTTCGGCTATAAGGCGCATGTCGGTGCGGATCAGGACAGCGGATTGGTGCACACGCTCAAAGTCACCGCTGCCAATGTCCACGATGTTTCCGTTACTTCTAAACTGCTGACTGGGCAGGAAGAAACAGTCTACGGCGACAGCGGCTATCTTGGCGCAGAGAAGCGTGGGGACGCCGTTTTGCGTAACGATCAGGACAGAAAAATCAAATACCGCATCAACCGCCGCACGTCTCAGCTGCGGAAGCTGAGTAGTGGCGGGCAGTACGCCGCCAGAAAAGCGGAACACAAAAAATCTTCTGTCCGGGCCAAGGTGGAACATGTTTTTGGCGTAGTTAAGGGGCTGCTTCGATACCGGAAAACCCGATATCGAGGTCTGCTCAAACAGACGGCCAAATTGAATATCATGTTTGCACTGGCGAATCTGATCCTGGCTGACAGGCCCTGCCTGTCGGCCTGATTCAGTTTG
>DHDF01000077.1:6239-6427 GCA_002399225.1 bacterium UBA4883 | reverse complement strand
TTCAGGCCGAGATTGATGAACCATCCGAGGCCCCCCGCCCCCGCAAAAGCCGCGAGCGTCATGCTGCCCACGGCCGTTACGGCCGAAATGCGGATGCCCGCCATCAGGAACGGAGACGCAATCGGAAGCTGTACCTGCGTGAGCTGCTGCCATCGGGAGAGGCCGATTCCCTGCGCGGCTTCCATCGT
>DHDF01000077.1:4102-6037 GCA_002399225.1 bacterium UBA4883 | reverse complement strand
GTGTATGTATTTTTGATGATGGGCAGCAATGCGTAGACAACGACCATGACAATGGCGGGCTTTGTCCCGATCCCCAGGAACGGGACGGAAAAAGCCAGCAGGGCGATCGCCGGGATGGATTGCATCAGGTTCGCGATTCCGATGACGATCGACGCGGCGGCTTTGTTTTTTGTGATGACGATTCCGAGCGGTACGCCGATCACCAGGGATACGAAAACCGCCAGTGATGTCAGGTCCATATGCTGGAGAAATTGCTCCCAGAGTTCAAACCTTCTTGTCAGGAACAGTTCCCAAAAGGCGTTCATATCGTCCCGGTCCTTTCGCACACAGCGTGTCCCTCGGGCTCATACTGCTTTGAAAGCGCGGCCAGAAGGCTGCTTTTCGTCAAATACCCAAGCAGGTCGTTCTCGTGGGAAATCACCGGAATAATGCCGGAAAGATTGTAGTCGATGTTGTTGACGATCTTTTTCAGGCTGGTGTCTTCGTAGACGGAAATATAGTCCGTCTTGATGTAGTCCGCCAGCGGATATTGATAGTCCGAGAATTTTTTGATGTCTTTGAGCCATACGATCCCTTCCAGCTTTCCTCGATCCGTCACCAGAATGCTGTCGACGACAGTCTGATTCATGATCTGGATCGCCTGGAATACCGTCCGGTCGCGGGAGATGCAGACCGGCTTCGTTTTCATAATATCGCGCGCTTTGATGAATTCGGGGTTTTCCCACAGCCGGTTCCTGCCGATAAACTGCCGGACGTAGTCGTTGGCGGGCTTTTTCAGGATGTTTTCAGGGGTGTCGCATTGCGCAATATGCCCCTCCTGGATGATGCAGATCCGGTCTGCGAGCTTGATGGCCTCGTCGATGTCGTGGGTCACGAAGATGATGGTTTTATGAAACTGCTTCTGCAGCCGGACGATCCCGTCCTGTAATTCCGCCCGGGTCACCGGGTCGAGGGCGGAAAACGGTTCGTCCATCAGGATGGTGCTGGGCTCGACCGAAAACGCGCGGGCGACGCCCACGCGCTGCCGCTGCCCGCCGGAGAGCTGCGACGGATAGAGGTCCCGGTAGCTTTCCGGAGGAAGTTCCACCAGCTTCAGCAATTCGTCTACCCGTCGCTCCCGTTCCTCTTTTTTTACTCCGGTGATTTTCAGGATCTGACCGATATTTTCCGCCACTGTCATATGCGGAAACAATCCGCCGTCCTGGATCACGTAACCCATGCTTCGTCGAAGCTCCGTATCCTTGATCCGGTCGAGGGAAACGCCGTCGATGGCGACTTCCCCCTTGTCAACCGGGTTCAATTTGTTCAGTATTTTCAGCAGCGTGGTCTTTCCGCAGCCGCTTGGGCCGATGATGACCATAAATTCTCCGGATTTGATCTGCAGGTTGATGTCGATGAGCACAGGCTTCGATTTATATGCTTTGCACACGTTTTTAAGCGTAATCACAACCGCTCGCTCCCTTGTCAAAAGCATAAAGTTTAATGATTCATATATATAACCCCAAATTACCCATCGGAATCGCTCCTTTTCAGCAGGATTATTTCTTTTATTTTAAACGCCATCGATGCCATTATAGTTTTCATTATAGCAGCCTTTTCGTTAAGGCGATACAAATGTTCATGCGGCAGTATAAAAGATGTATTAAACTCTGCGGTTTCTCATTTTTGGACAGCTTTCATGATTTTTCTCACTATACGATTTTAATGCCATACGGAAAATCATAACACTATGATAATTTCTCCGCGATGCCGGCCGGGGGAAAAACGCGGCAGGGTATTCTGCTTTACCCTGCGGGCGCAGGAGGTGAATCTCGATGAATAAATCATCAAAAAGGTGCGGGCATGGTCGAACATGCCCATCATCGTGGTCAGCGCGCACAGCGGGGACAAGGACAAAGCAGATGCGCTGGACGCCGGCGCGGACGATTACCTGAC
>DHDF01000077.1:314-4010 GCA_002399225.1 bacterium UBA4883 | reverse complement strand
GCGCTGGACGCCGGCGCGGACGATTACCTGACAAAACCGTTCAGCGTGGAGGAACTGCTGGCGCGCCTGCGTGTCAGCCTGCGCAGGGTCCGCTATGACAGCGAAAAGCTGCAGAAGGACTCCTCCGTTTTCATCAACGGCAGCCTGAAGATCGATTACGCCGCGGGCTGCGTATGACTGGACGGAGAAGAAATTCACCTGACGCCCGTCGAATACAGGCTCCTGTGCCTGCTGGCCAAAAATGTTGGGAAGGTGCTGACGCATCATTTCATTCTCCGTGAAATCTGGGGCGATGATTCCGACCATGTTCCCGCCCTGCGCGTCTTCATGGCGGCCCTGCGCAAGAAGATCGAAAAGACGCCCTCCCGTCCGAAGTACATCCAGACGCATATCGGCGTCGGTTATCGGATGCTCCGGGTGGGGGAAGACGATCAGAGAAATCAGGAAGGTACAGAAAGATGAAAAAAAGATCAGGACCCGATGTCTTCGCCTGGATGGACGGGTCCTGGAACGATCTGTATCCCTTCTCCTCTGCCGCGGCTCTTATGAGACAAATTTACGGATCAAAGGCAGCTTTTCTTTACAGTCGTAGATTCCCATCTGATACATCCGCATCAACTGATTCGGGTCCCGATAGCGCCTCATGATAAAACGGCCGTCCGGACGCAAGACGACAGCCTTATTTTGCTGTTCAAGACGTGTGCAGATGGCAAGTTCCCTGTTATAAACCTGAGCATGCCGCTCCATGGAACATATAAAGTTCGGATATTTTTTATATTTTCTGGCGAGTGCGAAATCCATCAATCTGGAACCGCGTCTTTCGCGGTAAGAAACATCCTGCGTCAAAACGATCACATTTTTTTCATTGCCGTCTTTGATAGAGCGTTCAACGGGGATCGGTTCGGAGCACCCGCCGTCGAGCAAATGATAATTCCGATATTCTACAATATTCGTAAGAAACGGCAGAGAGCACGATGCCCTTACGGGCGTGAATTTCTCATCCAGTTCGGCTTTCTCAAAATAGACGGGCCTGCCCGTTTCCAGGTCTGTAGTTCCCACTTTCAGACCGACAGGGGATCTGAAAAACGTCTGGTAATCAAATGGTGTTTGCCGGGGCAGGGCTTCCAGCATAAAATCGAAGCCAAAATAAGAACCCGTCTGGCGCAGATTGCCGATGCTCATGAAGCGCCTGTCCCTCATATTTTTCATATATGCGGCCGCATTGTTCCGGGTCAACTGTCCGGAAATATAAGAAAGGGCGGTAAGGGCCCCCGCGGATACGCCATATACAGTCGGGAATTCTATTTGTTCTTCATTCAAAGCAGTCAAAACGCCGCTTGTATACCAACTCCGTGTGCCTCCGCCTTCCAAGACGAGTCCTACCGACATGGCATATCTCCTTCCTTTTATCATTCATATT
The DNA here is from genome assembly GCA_002399225.1 of bacterium UBA4883. Lineage (GTDB taxonomy): Bacteria > Bacillota > Clostridia > Oscillospirales > Acutalibacteraceae > Caproicibacter. The sequence goes on along the minus strand of DHDF01000077.1, from coordinate 2,590 downwards.
CATTATTTGTGCTTCCCATTTCGGAATCAAGCGCCCAAATAAAAAAGTTAGCACTCGCATTTCTTGAATACTAACTCCATTTGTGTATACCACGACTTTCCCGGAGTGTCAAGGTTGCTTTATGGATGAAATAATGAGAATGGTGAAGCTTTAGCAATATATTCTTGCAGAATAGCCGTATATCAGGATTTTTTGTCGGAATCTCGATCTTGCGAGCGGTTGGATAAGAGGTTAACATAATTCCATTAGCACTCTACTTAAATGAGTGCTAATGGAATTACAGGAAGAAAGGGGGACGCTTTTTCGGCGCAAAAAGTGGACTTATGGATAAAAACGCGGCACTTCAGGCGAACAACTGAATGAAGCGATCAGAATTCCGGGTTTTACAGTTGCTGCATGAAGTGACCGTAAAGCCCGTGCTTTTTTTTATCACCGCCATCGACCCTGCTGATCCGACAAACGGCGGCGGCAGACGCGAAAGGAGGGAAAAGTATGAAAGCACTATTTTTGGCGGGCGGAGAGGGGACGCGGCTCCGCCGCTGACGGACGGCATCCCGAAACATTCTATCAGGCATATCGTGACTTTGGTAAAAGGAGTGAGGCAAATCATGAAAAATCTGAAATTGCCGAATGACGCCTATGTTTTCCGCCTGACCGACGATACCGGCATGTTTCAGCACGCGAGACGCGCCGTGCCCGATCCGTCCGAAGGCTATACCACCGACGACAACGCGCGGGCGCTGATCATGGCTTTACAGCTTTTCGGGATGACGGGAAAGCAGAAATATCTGGACCTGGCCGTCCGCTATCTGGGCTTTCTGGCGTATGCCAAAAACGGCGCATGGTTTCGCAATTTTATGGATTACGACCGACGCTTTACGGAAGAAAGAGGTTCGGAAGAATGTTTCGGGCGCTGCATTGCGGCGCTGGGATTTGCGGCGTCCCGCCCCGGCCTGCCGGAAGAAATCCGAGGCGTGGCGGACGATCTGCTCCGGCAGACGGTATCCGGCTGCGGCGAGCTTACGCACCTGAGAGCGGAAGCCTATGCCGTGATCGGTTTGAATGACTGGAAGGGCGATCATTCCCGCGAATTCGCAGTCCGGCTCGCCGCCGAAATCAGCGACGCCTATGGGCGCCGCGCCGCACCGGACTGGAAGTGGTTCGAGGACGAAATCAATTACTGCAACGCCGTCCTGCCCTGGGCAATGCTGATCGCGCACGAAGCGACAGGCGAAAAAAAATATCTGAGAATCGGAATGGAGAGCCTCGACTTCCTTTTGGACGCCACCTTTGCCGACGGAATATTCCGTCCGGTGGGCTGTAACGGCTGGTTCCCGAAAGGGCAGAAGGCGGCGGAGTTCGACCAGCAGCCGGTCGAGGCGTGCGGAACGCTTCTCGCCTGCCTGAAAGCCTATGAGCTGACGGGAAAAGACGTTTACCGGGACCGCGCCTCCCAGTGCCTCGGTTGGTACACCGGACGCAATATCCGGAAGGTTTCCCTCATCGACCCGGAGACGGGCGGCTGCCTGGACGGCATCACCTCCGGAAGCCTCAATCCGAACGAGGGCGCGGAAAGCCTCGTCTGCTGGATGATCGCGTCGCTTGCGTGGCTTGCGTTTTCCAAGTCCATGCCCCGGCCTTCCGTGTATGCGGAACCCGCGGCAGTCGCGGCGAGAATCTAAGCGTCCGCCTTCGGATACGGTCCATCCAGACTTTCCTGCGGGAGTGTTTTTTTACGCATGGTCAAAAACAGCGTGGGGATCGCCGCCGCTACGGCGAAGCCGATCGCCCACCAGAACGAGACGTCGTACGCATGGGCAGGCGCATGAAGATCGGAGTCGGCGCGGCCCGCCATCTGATGCTCGGCGGCGGTCGCCAGAATGGCCGACCCGAAAGCCCCGCCGCTGGTCTGAAAAATCCTCGTGGCGATGCTCGCGTGGGGAACCTGCTCCCTCGGAAGTCCGATATAAGCGGATACCATGATGGCGATCAGCAAGCCGCCGAGCCCCGCCCCTCTGACGAGCAACGCGGCGGCCAGAAAGATCAGATCCGTGTCCACACCCGCAAAAGCCGTTCGAGATGCATCTTCTGTCCTACGACCCGTACGCCAAGAACGAAACGTTCCGGGAAAACGGCGTGGAGAAGGTGACGCTCGACGAGCTGTACGCCCGCTCCGATATTATTTCGATCCATACGCCGCTGACGCCGGAAACACGCCATATGATCAACGCCGACAGCATCGCGAAGATGAAGGACGGCGTGATGCTGATCAACAC
>DHDF01000077.1:0-165 GCA_002399225.1 bacterium UBA4883 | reverse complement strand
GTGGACACGAATGCGCTGGTGGACGCGCTCAAGAGCAAAAAGATCCGGGCGGCTGGCCTGGATGTCGTCGAGGGGGAGCCGATCCGGGACGCGCACTCCAGGCTGTTTGAATGCGAAAATCTGACCGTCACGCCGCATTGCGCCTATTATTCGGCCGAAGCCGGC
>DHDF01000154.1:8111-8514 GCA_002399225.1 bacterium UBA4883 | reverse complement strand
AAGAATCGTGGAAGGTTGATACATCTCTCATCTCCGAGATATCCCAGGGCAAGGACGGTGTCAAGATTAAAATGCAGGATCAAAGCAAAGCCCGGGAATGGCTCGGGAAGTTCTTCAATGCGTTTCCGATGGATCGGCACCGGATTGAGTATGACCGAAGGAAGAAGCAGTCAATGCCGCCTTGCCAATTGTGGAGAAATCCATGAAAGAAGGCGCGCACCGGCACCGCAAAACCGGAGCGGTTGAGGATGCAATTGAGGCTTTTCCAGCCGAGCAAAACGGCGATTACATCTATGGAGCAGTTGGAATTGATCTCGACAAGCATCCGGAGGCTGAACATGCTATCTATCAGGAATATGGAGACGGCCACAGCCCGGAGTTTCCGGATCCATTTGTCCGGCCC
>DHDF01000154.1:1883-8000 GCA_002399225.1 bacterium UBA4883 | reverse complement strand
TTCCGGATCCATTTGTCCGGCCCGCTGTCAATGAAAACAAGAAAGAGATTCTCGCAGCGGAACGCGCTGTACTAAAGTCGAGGGGAGTGCCGATTGAATGACGTGGATTGACGCGGCTGAAGAAGCCATGCAGGAGCTGTCTACTGATCTCGGGATTCCATACGATTATCAGCGCAACAGGAGCCCGGTCGATCAGCTTCCGGATTCTTATATGGTGTATTTTCTTGTTGACGACCCCGTGGAATCCGTATTCGATGGCAGGGCACAGACACATCAGCCAAGGGTGCAAGCGAGTTTTTTCTTCCGTGATCCGCGAAAGATGCTGACCGTTCCGGATCAGATCACGGAAGAATTTCAAAAAGTGGGTTTCGGCGTTGGTGATGCTGGCCCAATCCCGTATCAACCCGATACCGGCCATTACGGCTGGCGGAGGGATTTTTACTGTTATGAGAATTTTAGAAAGGAATGATCTTATATGGCGGATACTCCGGTAACGAGCCCGGTCACGGGTGAAATCGTCGGATGCGATAATCTGTATGCGGCAAAAGTCATTGCCGATACGGCGGATGCCTACACAGCAGAAACTCCGTTTTACTTGGCGCCACTCGGCGAATTTAAGCACGATCCGAAGGTTAGCGCAGATACGAGCTACTACGATAATCAGCCGTTTGCAACCTACTATTCTGAGGCCGGCGAAACGACGCTGACTGTTTCCGGCCTTGCTGAGAAGATCAAGGCGATGCTAACCGGAAAAGATTATGACAATACCAAGGGCCTTGTATTCGACAGCGGCGACCTGTCCGATGTTCCGGATTATGCGATCGGCACACGAATTTCCGTCGGCACTGGGAGCACGGCGAAATATGTATATTTCTGGTTTCTCAAAGGTACCTTCCAACTCGGCGCCACGGATGCGAAGAGCAAGGGCGAAAAAGTCGATGCGCAGGGCTCCGAGCTGACGTTCGTTCCAGTCAACACCATCCACAAATTCACGGTGCCGGGCAAGGCCACCGGCAGTACTGTGAAGAAATCTCAGAAACGTGTTATCGGCGATACGGCAGATGAAAACTTCACGGAAGCCATGCAGGAAAAGTGGTTTGATCAAGTTGTCACGCCGGAAACGACTTTTAGCGAAGCCCTCGGCAATTTAACGGTCACCTCCGCTGAGGGCGCCGAAACCGGTGACACAAAAATTACTGTGACCCCGACGAAAGCGACTGGAAATTCCTACCGCTACCAGACAGCGGCGACCGTATCTCTTCCGGCCTATGATGCGGATTGCAGCACAATGGAGGCATGGGACGGAACGGCGGATATCGCGGCTACGACCGGGAATCAAATCCTGATTGTGGAGTGTACATCCGACAACCGGGCTAGAGCCGCAGGTATTGCGACGGTAACGAGCAAAGCATAAAAATGCGAAATGTTCGCTTCTGAATAAAACATAAAGGAGAATTGATTTATGTTAAATGAAATTATTGCAGTTACCGATAGAACCCCGATTGAAATTGCTCTGAGAATGGACAAAGACGGATTTGTCAGCGGGAGGAATCTTTACGATTTTTTGCAACTTGATAAAAGCAACTACGCGAAGTGGTGCAGGGCAAATATTATCGAAAATCCATTTGCGGAGAAAAACGCAGACTACATCCCGTTCGTACTAAAGGACGAACGAAATCCGCATCCAACCACAGAGTATAAACTAGCCCCATCTTTCGCGAAGAAACTCGCCATGATGTCCCATTCTAAGCGAGGAGAAGATGCTCGCTGTTATTTTATCGCTTGTGAAGAGATGCTTCGCCGCGTAGCGCAGGAGCATCAGCAATGGGAAATTGAGCGGGCAAAAGGCGTTATTATCCGTCATGTCCTCACGGACACCATTAAGATGAAAATTGCAGACAGTCCGCATAAACGATTTGCCTATCCGAATTACACCAAATTGATCTATAAAACCATTTTTGGGAAAAGCCTTGATGAGTTAAAAGTAGAATTTGGCGTAAAAGAAAAAGAAAGTATCCGAGAAAAAATGACCGCCGATCAGCTGCAAGAGGTTGAAGCTCTTGAAATGTTGATCAGCGGTCTTATTAACATCGGAATGAGCTATCAGGAAATCAAAAAGTTTATCGCGGAAAGATACCACAAAGACCTTGTCGCATAAAATCGGCCCCGGAAATGGGGCCTTATATGATTCTGCCCGCGCGCGTGAACGCGGGCGAATGAAAATAATTTATTGGAGGAATTATCATGCTGAAAAAGCCGATCGTGCTGAACAAATACGATGATGAGGGTAAAGTCGAAAAGTCCTTTAAGCTCTGCATTATTCCGTGGAATATGATGAAAAAGTTCTCGGCTGCGATGGACGAACTGGGCGAGAATTTTAAATATACCGAACTGCTGGACAGAATGGACGGAATCATCTGTGACGCTTTCCACCGCCAGTTTGACGAGAACGACCTCGGAGAGCATTTTGACGCTGGGGAAGTCGTGGCGGCCGTCAACTCCATTATGGACGCAATCGGGAATACGAACCCAAACGTAATGAGGGCGCTGACGAAAAAGGCGCCCGCAAGCACGATCCCGACTGGTGGTGCGGTGTCGAATTGACGATGATGCAGATGCTCCCGACCTACACGCTGGAGCGTTTGCAAGATACCGATATCGACCTGCTGCTACCGCTATATTTCTGGTACTGCAAGACGGCAGGTAAAGCCTCCGGAGAAAATCCGCAGGCTTATGAAGGCAATGTCGTTTACCGAGACGGGAAACCGTACAAAAAAGTTAAACCGGAAGATGCGAAGTGGCTGCTCGACTAATTTTCATATTAACAATTTAAATAATAAATGGTATAATATAGTTGCTTAAATTGGAAAAAATATGAAAAGGAGAGAAAGAAATGTATAGTAAAGCCATGAAACCCAAAAGTAAGAGCGCGTTAGCCATTGTTATTGCAATGGCACTCGTTGTTGCTTTAACGGCTTGCGGAGGCGGCAGCAGTGAAGCGGGGAAAACCACGGCTCCTTCTGCGAAGAATGCAGTGCCAAGCAGCGCGACGGAAGCCAAAAAAGCATATGCTTCCACGTTGGAGGCCGGATATTATGAGATAGGCATTGACATTCCGGCGGGGACCTATGATTTTGAGCTTGTGTCCGGCTCTGGTAATGTATTTGATATTGGGGACAGTGTAAACCTGATGATGGGGAAAGGAGAAAATTTCCAGCAGAGCTACAAAAACGCGGAACTTAAAGATGGAAATACTTTGGTTCTGTCCCAATGCAGTATTAAAATTAGTTCAAAGGCCGTTAATGCGTCTTTGAAAAAACGGGATAATACTTCTGCAAAAGAAATTGTGCTTTCATCTGGAAAATATACGGCAGGAAAAGACTTTCAGCCTGGATATTATGACATTACACTTGTTTCCGGTAGCGGAAATGTAATTTGCGAAGATAACCAGTTGAACGCCATGATCGGAAGCGATACATCAATGTTTGTTAAAGGATATAAAAACGTTCCATTTAAAGATGGAAATAAATTGGACATTGAAGGGCCAAAGGTAAAGCTGACACCAAGTAAATAAAGCTAAGTCCGTTGGCATAAGAAGCATCCTCGAAAGAGGGTGCTTTTCTTATGCCGATTTTTAAGGGAGTGATTCTGTTGGCTGGCGAAAATGATCTTTCTGGAGGCGTTGGCCTTGATGTTACGGCATTTAAAAAAGGCGTCCTAGAACTGAAAAATCAGATGAAGCAAATTGAGACATCTTTCCGCGCCGGGGCCGCCGTGATGGACGATTGGAGCAGCAATACGCAGGGCCTAACACAGCGGATCGAATCACTTCGGGAAAAGCTCAATTTGCAGAAGGAAGCGCTTAGCAGATTACATAAAGAATATGATCTGTTATCTAACGCCGAGGGCGACCATACAAAAGAGCAAAAGAGCTTGGCTGACCAGATGTATAAAATGGAAGGCCAAATTAAGCGGACTGAAAAGGAATTAAAAAATTTCAATGGTCAATTGCAAGCTCATCAGTCCGGATGGGAACAGCTCAGCCAGAAAATGAAGGCCACAAGTGATCAGGCAAAGGCGATTGGTAAAGGAATGTCTGATGCCGGAAAAACTATGACTGCTGGTCTTACGGTCCCAATATTGGGGGCCGGTGTGGCAGCTATGAAACTCGGCGATAATTTTGAAACTTCGATGTCTCAAACTGCCGGCGCCTTGGATATACCCATGAGCAAGATGACAGAGCTGCAGAAATTGGCGTTGAAGATGGGAGCCGATACACAGTTTTCTGCAACCGAAATTGGCGAAGCCATGACGGAACTCGCGAAAGGGGGCTTGACTGAAGCACAGATTAAGGCTGGCGCATTACAGGCTACGTCAGACCTGGCAGCATCGTCTGGTATGGCGCTTGGCGATGCCGCAAATTCTGTTGTACAGGCTATGGGTGCGTTCGGGCTGTCCGCGCAAAATTCAGCACAGGCCGTCAATGCTCTTGCGGGTGCCGCGGCGGCATCTTCCACCGACGTTGCGCCCCTCACCCAAGGCTTATCCCAATGCGCCGCACAGGCCAATATGGCCGGGTGGTCTATTCAGGACACCACAGCGGCGCTTGCTGCGTTTGCTGATAAAGGTGTTGAGGGATCAGACGCTGGTACATCGTTAAAAACGATGCTTCAGCGCTTGGGCGCACCGACAGATGAAGCGGCCACCGCCATGAAGTCACTTAGGATCAACGTGTGGGATTCTAACGGACACATGAAGAATGCGGCGGGAATTGCGCAGGAGTTGCAATCAAAAATGAGCCGTCTGTCGGATGCAAATAAACAGGCGGCAATGCAGACTATTTTCGGAAGCGACGCGACCCGCGCAGCCACCATTATGATGAATAATGGAGCAGCGGGAATTAACAAATATGCTAAGGCAACTAACGATCAAACCGCTGCTTCTCGTCTTGCCAATTCACAAATGGGGAATACTTCGCGTACGATCGAGCAGATGAAAGGCGCCTTGGAATCGGCCGCGATTACGGTTCAAGAAAAACTAGCGCCTGCGGTTACACGAGGCGCAACAGCTGTGCAAAATCTGGCGCAGAAGTTTTCCGAGATGTCTCCTGCACAGCAGGACATGATTATTAAAAGTGCTGCAGTCGTTGCTATCTTGGGGCCCATGTTGCTTATATTTGGCCAGATGGTCACCGGAATAGGTGCCGTAGCCGGGGCAATCGGCACATTCTCCGGTGCGATGGCGCTTGCCCACGGCGTGACTGTTACAGCTACCGGGGCGGCCATAACCGCTACTCCTGCGATGACCGGGCTTGCGAATGCTATGAAATTTATGGGCGGCGCTCCTGGGCTAATCATTTTGGGAATCACGGCGCTTGTGACGGCATTCACGCTCCTATGGAATAACTGCGCCGCTTTTCGTAATTTCTGGATTACTCTGTGGACCAACATGAAAACCACCGCGCAAAATGTTGGAAATTGGTTCAAAACAGCCGTTCCTGCGGCTTTCGCTGCAACAACTAATACTGTAAGACAGAAATTAACCGAACTAGAGGCGGCGCTGAAAACTCATCAAGCGCAAATTAAAGCTGTTGCTACGGTTCTTGGAGTGGTTTTTGGGCCGGCGCTGATAAAATCAGGCGTACAAGCGGCTGTCGCGGGAGGACAGATTGCCGCTGGCTTTATTGCAAATCTCGTTAAAACAGGAGCCGAGGCCGTCATAAATGGCGCAAAATTGGCCGCGAGCTTCACGGCAGCCATGATTAAAGCTGGCGCGGAGGCTGTGGCGAATGGAGCCAAAGTAACGGTGAGCTTTGTCGGCTCTCTTGCTAAGAGCGCGGCGCAGGCCGTTGCCACGGGTGCGGCTATTACCGGACACCTTATTACATCAATTGTTTCCTATGCCGCATCTGGCTGGAAAACCGTCGCATCCATTACGGCACAGACGGGGGCATGGGTGGCCCAAAAAGCTGCAGCTTTGGCGTCTTCTGCCGCCACAAAAGCTATGACGGCAGCGCAATGGCTATTGAATGCGGCTATGAACGCCAATCCGATCGGACTGGTCATAACCGCAGTTGCGGCACTGGTCACCGCTTTAGTTGTTCTTTATAACAAAAAT
>DHDF01000154.1:0-1639 GCA_002399225.1 bacterium UBA4883 | reverse complement strand
AATCCTATCCAGTGGGGCAAAGACTTGATCGACGGGATCGCAAACGGGATTAAGTCAGCTGCAGATCATGTCAAGACGGCGGTCGGTAATGTGGCACAAACGATCCGCAATTTCCTCCATTTCTCCGTCCCTGACGAAGGTCCGCTTTCCGATGCCGATACTTACGGCCTTGATTTTATGCAGCTCCTTGCCGATACGATCGACAAAAACAGCGACAAGCCCAAAGAGGCTACGAAACGGGTCGCAGAGCTTGTGTCGCAGGAAACCCAGAAGATCAAGGACAATCTGGCAGCCTCGCTGAAGTCCCTAAATGCCCAGCTTGACGCGCTGAATTCAGCCGAAACCGTAGCGCTCCGTGGCACATCAGGCAGCCAGCGCTATGCGATTCAGGATGAATATAACGCGAAGGAAAAATCCGTCAAGGATCAGATTGCCCTCCGGAAAGAACAGGCAGACAAAGAGATTGCGGAGATCAAGCGGATCGGTCAGGCGTCGAAGGACGAGCTTCAGCAGGAGATAGACGATCGCAAGGCGTTTATTTCCAGCGTGAACAGCCTCGTCGATGAGCTGAAAAATGACCTCAAAAAGAAATATGACGAGGAAGAAAAAGCCCAAGAGGATGCACTGAACAAGCGCCTTGACAAACTGGAAACTTGGAAAACTGAATCCGAAAATGCGATCAACGAAGTCTATTCTGAAAAAATCAAAAAGGCCGAGGACGCCGCCGACGCTGCGACCGTCGCGCTTCAGGCCGAGCTTGATGCCCTGGACGTGCAAAAATCAGCCGACGACCGGGAGGCCGGGCATAAAGAGTATGAGGGTAAGATCAGCGACCTCCAGAGCCAGATCGCTTACAGCCATGACGATTACAACAAGGCCCAACTCGAAAAGCAGCTCGCACAGGAAAAGGCCGCCTACCAAAAGCAACTCGACGCCGAGGCTCTGGAGGATAAAAAGGCTGACCTCAATAACCAGATTGCGGCAATAAAGGCAAACCTCGATCAGCAGAAAGCTGCACTACAGGCCGAGCAGCAGGCGGAACTCGATCACATCACAAAAATCTATAATGCCCGGAAAACGTCGCTCGACAATCAGCTCCAGAAAGTCAAGGATACCTACTCGAAAATGACGGAAGATGCACGTCTGGAAGCCGAGGCCGAACAGCTGATTATGCAGAATAACCAGAATGAGATCCTAGCTCTGTTGAACTCTTACAGCGACGCATATAAGCTGTCTGGCCAGACGCTGGGAGATAAGCTTGCCGAAGGATTCCAGCCGGCCATTGACCGGATCAAGAGCATGATTTCCTCGATTGACGACGCGATTTCCGATGCTCGGAACAGTGCCCTCGATGCTCTGGAAAAGGCGCAGGAAGCCAAGGAAGCTTCCCGAAGCGCGAGCCGATCGACAACGAATAATTCCAGGGTGAACGACATCAACGTCAGCATTTACAGCCCGACGGCGCAGTCTCCCTCCCAGCAAGCCAGACAGGCAACGGCGGCAGTGCAACGGGCTCTATTTCAGGTGGGATGATATGGAAGAAATAATTTTTACAAGCAAACGGGGCACCGCAAAAATAGGCGGGGCCCCTCCGTATATCCTGAACAGTTTTGATCCGGGCGCGCCGAAGTCCACGCTG
>DHDF01000034.1:505-7278 GCA_002399225.1 bacterium UBA4883 | reverse complement strand
CTGAAAGATGGATCGAAGATGACCTGTGACAATTTTATACAGAAATCTTTTGCCTCATATGTGCTGCCTGATATTCCAATACCTTCACTCCGCTCTGACACTGGCTTCTACAATATGATGGGAGATGACCATGTCAGGCTGGCATTCTTCTCAGCCTTCATTAGCGAAATGAGAAAAAAAGTTCCAGATTTTGGCCACGGCTGTTATGTGGATTCGACGCCTCTCCCGAACGGCGGGGGCATTATGATTGAAATCCAAAATCTCTGCCGGCGTTACGGGATCGGAATAACAGCCGTAGAAGCCTTGAAGCCGGTTTCCATGACAATTGGCAGCGGGGATCAGGTTGCTGTGACCGGTGCCAGTGGTTCTGGGAAATCAACTTTCCTGCACCTTTTAGGCGGACTTGACAGGCCGACCACGGGGAGCGTCAACTGCGACGGATTTAATCTGGGGCAGGCAAACGATGATGACCTTTCTGACTTTCGGCTTCGCAATATCGGCTTTGTGTTTCAGTCCTATAATTTGCTGCCGGAACTGACCGCATATGAAAACATCATCCTGCCCCTTTTGGCGGATCGCCAGCAACCGGACAAAGGGTATTTGGAGGAGGTCATACGCCAACTTGATCTAAAAGACCGCTTGAATCATCTTCCCGGCCAACTCTCCGGCGGGCAGCAGCAGCGCGTGGCGTTGGCTCGCGCTCTTGCTCACCGGCCGAAACTACTGCTTTGCGACGAGCCGACGGGAAACCTCGATTCCGAAAATGCCGACGCCGTCGTTAGCCTTCTGAACCACACAGCGGATACATACGGAATTACTTTGGTGATCGTCACGCATAATCTGGAAATTGCAAAGCTGTACCCGCGCGTTCTGACGATTGCCGACGGTGTGATCGGCGGTGATCTGCAATGCGGCTGACGATGTTTTTATCCAGCCGGTATGTCAGGGGCCATCCGCGCCAATGCGTGGGCTCTATGCTGTGCGCTGCACTTTTTTTCACCGCCGTTCTTACTACGCTCCTTTACCGAAATAGTGCGGCAGCGACATTGCAGCAGGAACATTGGAAAGAGTACGGCTCTTATTCGTATATCGCCTACTGCGCCGACCCCAAAAAAGTTGTGGCAAATTCGGCAAACCTCCGGGCAAGCGGCTCCGGTCTCGTCCAAGTGACGCAAACGCTTTCGACGCCCGAAAGCATTCAGCAGATCCGCTTCGGCTCTATGGATGCCAATGCGATTGAGATGAAAGCGATCCAGTTGAAGGACGGACGGCTCCCCAAGTCTGTGGGGGAAATCGCGGTCGAAAACGCTACTTTGAATGCGTTGAACCCGAACGCCGCAGTCGGGAGCGCCGTGACGCTGCATTTTTCCAACGGCGGGGCGGGCACCTATCGGCTCGTCGGCATTTTGGATGACTATATCACTCACTGGCAGTCCAACGACGGAACGAAGACTTCTGTGAAATATCCTCCGCCGGTGGTTATAACGGTGCCGGACGACGGCACCGTCGAATACGAGCACGTCCTCTGTGGCACAGGCTTCTCGGGCGATCTGGGAAGCCCCTACCTGCCGGAGATTAATTCGGGGCTTCATTATAGCGGGAATAAAGATTCCGTGCTGAATGCACTCACACTCCCACTACTTGGCTTTTTCGTCGTCGTCATGGAATTTGGCCTCCTGAATCTAACCAATTTTACGGTGCGGGAACACCGGCGCGAAATGGAGCTGCTGTGGAACATTGGCATCAGCCGCCGCCGCCTTGTTTTCCTGTATTATTTTCAGGGACTGGCGTTGTTTATTTCAGCGGGAATTCTATCCGCAGTGATTTCCCCTTTGCTCTGCTGGGGAATGACCCGCCTTACTTCCGTCTTTGGCAGCGCAACGCTTCTGTCTTTTCAATGGGAATCTTTCCTGATTGTCAGTTTGGTCGGCCTTATCGGTATATTCTTCGCCCGGACGGTCTGTCTGTCAAGCCTGCTGAGAGCGAGGAAGAAAGCCAAAGCCATGCACCGGAGCCGGAAAAACTACGGGGACATTCCCTCGCTGTGGCACAAAGCCATCAAGGCGGAAAACCGCGCGCAGAGCATCACATCCGCACTTCTGGCCGCATTCTGCATTTTTCTTGCGATGTTTGGTGCGTTTGTAAGCGTTATCGCACCGCGGGACAATTATACCGTAGCAACGCAAACACAGAATGACTATGAACTGTATGTCGCGGGAGGGGCCAAAAAGGACTTCAATATTTCGCTGCCCCGCAACACGGGTATTGCCGGAGCCGATCTACAGACTCTCTATCATACTGATGGGCTTCAGATCAATTATGCCAAAGTTTCGTCAATGACAAGTCATTATTTCCTTCTGAGGAAAGGTCAGACAAACACCTATCTTGATTATCTCACTCGCAACGCATCCGCGAACAGCGAGAAAATCCACTCCTACGGTGAAACAGATGCGATCCGGAAGGCCGGGGGACAGCAGGGCGACAAGATGATTTCGGCAGGGATTATTGGCCTTGACTGGCCTTCGGTACAAAAACAGTATCCTGTTTTCAGCAACGGATCTCTCCACGAGGAAAAGTTCAAAAGCGGAGAAGAACTTCTTGGTCCGGATTCCCGCTGTAAGATTGGAGATACCTTTACCATCATTACTCCTCTCACGTCCGATGCATTGCCAGACGAGGATATTTCGAGGAAGATCACGTTTCATATCAGTCAAGCGACGGTTGCGGCGACCTATCGCCCGACGAGTGAGCAAGCGCCTATGATCATGTCTGGCGAATTCATCATGAAAACTGACCCGACCTCTCGTTATGAAGACATTTCTCTGAATAGTCTCGTAAACAATGATCCAACAAAGCGGGCCAAAATAGAAGGAATTTTATCAAGTATAGCGGCACACTCTCGATATGTTACAATGGATAACCTTGTACTTGAGCGTGAGAATCTGACGAAGATGACTCGCAATATGCAGCTTCAGACTACCGTTGCCATATTCGGGTTTCTCCTAATCGTCCTTCTTGCTCTTTCCCTGTCGGCCTATGTCAATGTAAAAACGAATATGCACAGTTATTTGCTCATGCGGGCCATCGGCATAAGGCGGGAAATCATCAAGAAGCTATTGTGGCGGGAAACATGGGGGGCCGTCTGGAAAGGCACTTTTGCCGGTGCACTGTTTGCGCTCCTGCTTACGATAGTGACAACTCGGGGATTCGCGCAGTACCCGCTGCGGCTTTTTGTGCCGCAAATGTGTATAGCGGGGGCTGTCGCCTTTGGTCTGATCTGGGGGTTCAGCGCTTTGGCAATCATAAAGCCAATCGGCGATCTCTTAAAACACAGCATCTCCGAGGAGCTGGCCTCTACGGAATGACCATTCGTGAGAAATTACTCTTATGAAAAAAATCAATAGGGAAAAGTTTATTCTTGCGTCTTTGCAGGTGTTTATCGTTGCTACTTTCATCGTTTTGTTTGTAACCGTCAAGCCCACATGCACCTTGAAAGTATGGCATCCGGGAAGGTACAATTTACTTCAAAAGGGCTCAAAATGCTCTAAGAAGTGTTTTGGACCCAGTGAAAGAATGGATACGCGAAAAATCGCAACGCAGTTCCGGCACTCGGTTTGGATGAGGCGGTGAAAGAACGGATCGCGGGCGGGCAGACCGTAAGTTCGTTCTGTGAAGAAAAAGGGATCAGCAAGACCACCTATTACTACAGACAAAAGAAAGTGCGGGAAGACACCTGTGCGAAGCTTGCGGAGAAACGGAACAGCGGAACCGGGCTTGTGCCGGACGGCTGGACACAGCTTGCACAAGCGGAATCTGTCACTGCCGGCAAAGGCGCCCTGACGATCGAAATCGCCGGCTGCTGTATCAAGGCAACCGCCTCAACGGACCCGGAGCTTCTTGCAAAGGTCTGCCGCGTATTGAGGTCGCTGTGATGCGGTTCGGAGAAAAACCTGTGTATCTTTGCTGCGGATGCACGGATATGAGGAGATCGATCAACGGGCTGACGACGCCTGTGCAGCATAGTTTTTCTCTCAACCCTTTTGCCGACGCACTGTCCGTGTTCTGCAACCGAAGCCGCGACCGTTTGAAAATACTGGAATGGGACGGCGACGGATTCTGGCTGTATTTTAAGCGGCTGGAGCGTGGACATTTCCGCTTGCCGTCGTTGGACGGAGAAACCACAATGACACTGAACCGTGAGGAACTTTCCTGCCTGATTGACGGCGCGGGACTGGAGAAAAAGCTTCGCCGCAGCGAGGTCTTCGGGGACGAAATCCCGTAAAATACTGAGCGCGAAAATGCCGGCTTTCCTTGATTCCATGCGGCTTTTCCGGTATAATTAATATATGGAAAAGCAGGGTCTCCATTAGATTGTGTGGGTAATTCTTCCCGGGAGTGCAACTTTTACTGGAGAGCAAGCAAGCGACAAAAAGGCAATCAGGTTGTTCACGTTGCGGAAGCCATAGGCCCATCCTACTTGCTACTTTTGCCTTGTTGTTGGTGGCCTCGATAAGAGCGTGGGAAACGCCATATCTCATCGTCGCGAGGATTGCCTTGCTATATGGCGCTTAATTTTATAATAAAGCTTCAGAAAGGCGATCCTTTCGTGATAAACAAATCTCCTAAAATCCGGATTTCCTTGATGATTGTTTTCCAGACCAGAACCGGGGCAAATTCGCATTTTAAGGCCAAAGTTGGTATCGCAATTCTTTCATGGCTTTCACTTTCTTTTTTACCTCCTATCTGTTATAATTATATTGTAATACGCTAATGATAAAGCAAATAAAAAGATTTAGGGAACGGTAGATACCCGACGATAAATACATGAGACAAAAAAACAGGCCCTATAAAAATAAGAGGTCTATTTATCCCATGACGGAAGTCACGGGAATTCCGACCCGAATTCATAAAAGCGGAGCGGTGATAAAGTTTTGAGCAAATGCCTGGTAATGCTGACAAAGTGCTATCCGTACGGCGTCGGGGAAGAATTTATCGAAAACGAGCTTCCCGTCGTCGCCCGGAAATTCGACCGTGTCATCCTGATTGCGACGTCGGTTTCCGGCAGCCACACGCCGACGCGGCCGATTCCCAAAAACGCGGAACCGCATGCGATCGACGCCCGGCGCGTCCTTCTTGACGTCCCCGGTCCGGCTCTCAGGTTCGCCGCCTTTCCGCCGAAGGCCGCCTTTCCGGCAGCGGAGCGCGCGGCCGCGAATACGTTTTGGAAGCGCCTTTATTTCGGATACCTTGCCGCAAAAGGGAAAGCTGTCGCCAGGGCCGCGTCCGCCGTTTTAAAAGACGCCGGGTTAAGCCCCGGTGACTCCGTCGTTTTTTACAGCTACTGGTTTTACGACACCGCCGTAGCCGCCGTCCTTCTGCGCTCCAGAAGCAGACAAGCGCATACGCGCGCCGTCAGCAGGGCCCACGGATACGACCTTTATCCGTCCCGCAGCCCGCTTTGCTACCTGCCTCTGAGACCCTGGCTGCTGAAAAACCTCGATGCCGTTTACCCTTGTTCGGTTAGCGGCGCCCGGCTGCTCCGGAAAGAATACCCGGAATTTGCCTGGAAAGTGGAAACCGCCTACCTGGGGACCCGAGACTACGGGCTCGGGCCGCCGAACCACGGCAAAACGTTTCATCTTGTCAGCTGCTGCCATCTTGTTCCGGTCAAGCGGATTAATCTGCTCGCGCGGTCGCTCCAGAAACTTTCCGGCAGCGGGATCCGCCTTCAGTGGACGCACGTTGGCGGCGGAAAAAGCTTTCAGAAATTAAGGCAGTACGCGGAACGGAACCTCGGATTCATGGAATGCCGGTTTCCTGGAGAGATGGAGAACCGAGCGCTGATGGAATTCTACCGGAAGACCCCCGTCGACTGCTTTGTCAACACGAGCAGTTCGGAAGGGCTTCCCGTCAGCGTCATGGAAGCGTGTTCGTTCGGGATTCCCATTCTGGCGACGGACGTCGGCGGCACGTCCGAAATCGTTCAGGACAGGGTCAACGGCTATCTCCTGCGACCGGACTTTGAACCCGGAGACCTCGCGGGAAAAATCCGGGATTTCTGCGCAACCCCCGCTGGCATCCGAGCGACCTTTCGAAGCGCTTCCCGCAAAATCTGGGAAGAACGCTTTTCGGCAGAGACAAATTACGAAAAATTCGCCCGGGCGCTGCTTCTTTAAAAAGCCGGGCCCGGGCTGCTGAAAAGCCTGAGACACTTTTTCAGAAGATATTCTTCATGTCGGGAATTTCAGCTTCCGCCATATCACGGATTTGAGCGAGCACTTTATCGCAGTCGGAAAGGAATTGGTCTTTCGCCCCGTACCGGCAGAGTTCCGGCATTCCGCAGAGAAGCTGGTTGATTTCGCCCAGCGTGTTGTGCTCCATATAGGCGCAGAGGACGGGATGCGCGTCCTGCCACGTTTTGGACGCCTTCTGGATGAGCTGGAGGGCGTCCTTTTCCCTGCCTGTCTGCTGAGCGTCTTTCGCTTCCTCCACAATTTCCGTCATCTGATCCGTAATCTTCCGGGTATGGTGGATCCCGAACGCGCTTCCTAGAATCACCGCAAGGAGAAGGGCAAACGCAAACCAAACGCGTTTCATTTCTTGCCCATCTCCTTTTTGACAATGAGGTAATCGCCCTTGGCATTTGCGGTCATCAGAAAAATATCCTTGATCAGAAGTCCTTCCTTATTGAGGACGTCCTCGGCCCATTTTCTGTTTTTCCCGCTTAACCTCAGCGACGTGTCGGAAAGGACTCCGTCGCTGATGACGACGGT
>DHDF01000034.1:0-361 GCA_002399225.1 bacterium UBA4883 | reverse complement strand
CCGTCGCTGATGACGACGGTTTCAAGGCCCGTATAAGGCTCGACGGCGTTCAGCATCCCGGCCGTCGGCTGTTCTTTTTCCGGCTTTTTGAGGACGCTCATTTTGCCGTTTGTTTCCACAATGGCAAAATCAACGTCTTCAATGTGGAACACGTCTTTCTGCCTGAGCTGTTCAAAGAGGTCCTCGGTTGTCATGCGGAGCCGCCGCATTTCCGCCTCCTGGACTTTCCCGTGGCAGATGACCACGATGGGCTTCCCGCAGATGATTTTCCGGAACAGCCCGTTTTTTACCATCAGGCCCGAAGTGAAGATTTCGCAGATTACAAGAACCGAAATGGGAATCAGTCCGCCCACCAGAGGTT
>DHDF01000018.1:729-5664 GCA_002399225.1 bacterium UBA4883 | reverse complement strand
TGCGATGAACTATACTGATCTGGTCAACACCGCAGTGGAAACCGGTTATCTTCTGGTTTCAAACGGCGGAGAAATTTACCGCGCTGAAGAATCCATGCAGCGCATTTTCCGCGCTTACGGAGTAAACAACGGCGAAGTCTTTGCCATTCCCAATTTGATCGAAGTGACCGTCCGCACGCCGGACGGAAAGCCGATTACCCAGATTAAACGTGTGCCGCAGCGCACGACAAATCTGGACCGCGTGGAACAGGTTAACGCGCTGTGCCGCCATATTTGCAGCGACAGACCTCGTCTTTCGGAAATCCGTGCCGAATTGAACCGCATCGGGGAACGGCCAACCCTGTCGTTTCCGATGCAGACCCTTGCTTATGCGATGGCCGCCGCAGCTTTTACCTTGTTTTACGGCGGTTCTCCGCAGGATGCCGTCGTAGCTTTGTTCTGCGGTGCCGCCATTCGCCTCACAATTCATTTTTTGGAGCGATTTCAGGTTAACTCCTTTTTCGTAAACATGGCGGCAAGTTTCGTCGCCGCGGCAATCGCCCTCACGGCGGCAAATTTTGACGTTGCGCTGAGCTATGACAAAATCATCATCGGCGCATTGATGAATCTGGTTCCGGGGATCGCCATTACGAATTTTATGCGGGATATTATCGCCGGGGATTTGTTCGCCGGAATTCTTCGGCTGACCGAAAGCGTACTGGTTGCGACGGCAATCGCCCTCGGGGCCGGCATTGCCCTCACGGGCACGCGCATGTTCCTGGGGGTGTAAGGGGATGGAAATTTTTTGGGCCTGTCTGTGGTCGTTCGCCGCCTGTGCCGCGTTTTGTTTCCAGTTTAACATCCGAGGCCGGACGCTTCTGCTCGCCTCTCTGGGCGGCGCGCTCGGCTGGCTGGTCTATCTGCTTTGCACTCCGCTTCAAAACGACATCGTTCAATATTTTTTCGCTACTGTCGTAACGGCAATTTATTCTGAAGGCATGGCGCGCTTTGCCAAAAAGCCGGCTACTGAATTTCAGATTATCGCCCTGCTGCCTATGGTTCCGGGCGGCGGCATTTTTTACACCATGGAATACTGTGTCATCGGCAATACTTCCATGTTCGTCCGCACGGGGCTTCACACCCTCGGAATCTCCGGAGCTCTCGCAATTGGGGTTCTGTTGGTCTCAACAGCCGTTCGCATGATCCATATTGCCCGTGCCCACCGCGACTGGTAATGGGAAGCTCAGCCGCAGCGGTTCCCTCGCACTGCGCTTGCATGGCGGGCCGCCGGAACGGAGCGGCTGATGCTGAGGACCGCCCGCTTCACGACCTCCGAAATCCGCACTTTCCATTGAGGAGCCTCTACCGCCTCTTTGCTTTTTTCACAGGATGCCATCACGCCGACCAAAGTCTTCAGCCCAGGTTGGTGAGCCCGAAACAGCGCCTGAAACAGCGCGCTGAACTCCGAAAGCGCCATGGGAACGATGTGCAGGGCCAGCTTCCGGTCGTCGCGGGTATACCAGACGCCGATTCGAAAGGTCTCCGCCGTATTGGAATCGATCCGGTTTGCAAGGAACAGACCGTAAACCGGTTTCCGGTACCGCTGCATTAAATCGGCGACATGGCGGCGCACCGGCTCCCCCTCCATCGCCTCCTGCCTGGAATTTTCGGAAAGAGTCACTTCGACTGCAATGACACAGTCGGAAAACTCCGCAATCAGATCCGGCCCGTTTCCCGGCGCCGTTCCAACCGGCAAAAAATCCTGGTCGACCTGAAAACGGCGGACTTCAAACGGGGGATTTATCAGACTGTCCATCGCCAGAAATGCCCGCCACAGGCTCCATTCCAAATAGGCGGGAGCTTCCGCGCGCGGGATGCTGATTTTAGTCTTTTCATTGATTTTACGTTTTCCCTTGCGCACAGAGAGAAGGTCCAGATAAGCCGCAATCTCTTTCCACTGCGAAGGCTGCTCCCGCGCATAGGCCTCCTCTTTCTTCTTGGCGATCAGCTCTTCCATCTCATACCGCACCTGGTTAAGCCGGGCAGGCGTATCCAGCGGTTTCCCCTCCAGCGAATAAGCGATTCCATAGTTCTGAAGCTGCGCCAGAAGATCCACAACAGCCCGATAGGCAACGGGCGCCTGATCGGTCGGAAGCTCCGAACCGTTGCAGAGCCTACGGTACAGCTTCAGCATCGGTTCCTCCGACAGCAGATTTTGAGTCAGCTGCACGGCGAGAAAATGCTTTTCCGGGACAAGCGAGATCCCTTTCCCTTTTGACTGGACCATCCCGGTCGCTTTCAGGTAGCGGAGGTTCATGTCGGCATAGTCCAGAAAAGTATGCGGCTTGCAGCCGAGAGACCGCCCGCCCGCTTCATACTGCTGCCGGTCGAAAACCCGTTTTCTCTCAGAAGCATCCCTGCGGGTGCGCAGGCTGAGGACACGATCCGCCGTCTGCGTCAGTCCCTCTCTGGGCGTGGTTGTCTGAACGACCAGCGCCATCTCTGCAAACTGGATTGCCGGTTCTTTTCCGCGTCTCTCAAGCTCCAGCAGAATTGCCAGAGTCCAAGCGAGCGGGGAAAAGGTTTTGCCGTTCCCCGCTGGAAAAACCGGCGTGATCATCGCCCGCAAAAAGCACTCCTGCGCCGCGGCAACCGTACTGGCCCGCACCAAGTTCCAGCCGGCGGGGGTGATCCCGTCCAGCTTTCCGAGATCTTCCTGCCGGAAGCCCATGTTCTTTTTCACTTCCGGGTAAAGAAAGCCCAGCTTGCCCATGGCGGCCCTCCATTTGCGACCGACGCTGTTAGTGGCATCCACGCTCAGGGAGACAACACCGCACTCCCCAAGCAGCCGGCGGAACGCGGCATCGCCTTCGCCTTTCCGGATATTGCCCTGAATCGTCGATTTGGAAAGGGCGGTCAGCCCGTCTTTAATCCTCATGGCGCTTCGAACAGAGGTATTGCCAAGCTGCCAGAATCCCATCGAACCCTTCTTCCTCAGTACCCTACAAACAGGTATTCCTGTACCTTGTTGCGGTTATGATGCACTTTTGTCCCTTGATTGCCAAACGAATACCGATAATCGACGGGGATCACTTCCACATGCGCTTTGTAACGGGTCATCAGCGCCAGCATTTCCTCCTTGGTCGGCAAACCGTTCGAAGAGTAAGAAACCAGCTGAATACTGCTTGAATACTTTCGAAACAGCAAATTGAAGGCGTCTGCCGCCCCCTGGCGCGTGGAAAACGGAGTCGGATAGGACTTGAATTTCTTCGTCTGCGTATTCTGCTGAATTTCGACCCCTTCCCAGTTGCGCGCAAGTCCTTCCACAAAATGGTAGCGGCGGACATATTCATTGTCGGACAAGGGAGAATAATAGGGAGGATCGATATAAACCAGATCCGGCGTCGGAATCCGCAGGGACATGGCGTCGCAGTTTTTCGCCTTGTTGACCTGCCCGTTGTCGAATACGGCATGATTGACGGCAGAAACGGCCTCAAGGAACTGCTCCGCGAATGACTTCTTTAAATCTTTTCTTCCGTCGTTGTAGCGGTTTCCCGTATAGGTAAAAATCCCTCTCGGCCTTTTCTTGATGCAGGCGCGGATCAGCGCGCTCATCGCGATCGCCTTCTGGTAGGGATCTTTGAGATGTGCGATATTCACCCGCAAAACATCGATCAGCTCATTGTCCTCACCCGAATAATAAAGGCCGCTGAACGTACGGCTGACGAAATGATCGCTTTCATATTTTTGGGATAATAACCCCTTTGCCTCTTCCGCCGGCAGCGTTTTAGAACTGTTTTCAATCATTGCTTTTGCAAATACGGCGGACATGGCCATGTAATCATTGCTGATGACGGCTTTCCCCTGTGCTTTGAACAGATATCCGACCACACCGGAGCCGGAAAACAAATCTGCCACGGTATGGAACGAAAACTGCGAGGCAACATTCCAGATCTCGGAAATCAGCTTGCTTTTGGAGCCCATGAAGCGGGTGGAGGGGAACCGGGAAACCTGCTCCGCGAGCGGCGACGGGACAAGACGGATTTGCGGGTCCCGCTGCGGCGGAATGGAGATGATGACATCTTCGCCGTCTCTGTGCTTGCCCTTACAGGATATATAACGCTTTGTCGGCACCACTTCGATCTGATACTCCCCATACAACCGATGGACCAACGGATGATTGGAATTCATCAGAATGACATGGCATCCCAGCTCATGGAGGCGTTTGACCTCTTTGGCAAGGGCGATATGATCCTCTTCATAAAACTGCTCTTTCGTGTAGCGTTTAAAATCGGAATAGGTGGAAACCGGAAGATACGGCGGGTCCAAAAATACGAAGTCCCCCGGTTCGGCATAGTCTTTCAAAACCTGCAAATAATCGGCACAAACAATTTTCGTGCCCTTTAAAGCCCTTGAAACCGTATAAAGAGCCGTCTCATCGCAGATCTTTGGGTTTTTATATTTTCCAAACGGAACATTGAACTGCCCTTTCCGATTGACACGGTACAGCCCGTTGTAGCAGGTATGATTCAAAAAGACAGTCCGGGCAGCCGCTTCCGCCGGCGCAAGTGCTTTCCAGTCCTGTGACCGCACCGAATAAAAAACTTCTTCCCGATTGCTGTAGACATGAAGATATCGGATAACATCCTCGACATGATCCGCTACCTGGCGGTATACGTTCATCAATTCCGGATTGCTGTCCGCAATGACGCTGTTCTGAGGCCGCAGGGCAAAAAAAACCGCCCCTCCGCCGAAAAAGGGTTCGATGTATTTTCCATAAGTTTTCGGCGCTTTCGGAAGAATCTCTCCCAAAAGCTGCGTCTTTCCGCCTGCCCATTTCAGCAGCGGACGAGCCGGCAACACCTTTTTGCCTTCAAATTTTTCTGCTGACGCATCCGTCATTTTTATTGAACTCTCCTTCTATTGAAACGGACAAAAATGCTGGGCTCCTACCTG
>DHDF01000018.1:457-578 GCA_002399225.1 bacterium UBA4883 | reverse complement strand
GCAAGCACAACCAAAAGTTTATCCCCGGCTCTTTCGGCATCGAGCTGCTTAAAAGCTCCGGTCAGACAGAGAGCAAACTTGGCAAGGTAAAGAAAAAAGGCCGTGGATCAAACTGATCCAC
>DHDF01000018.1:0-144 GCA_002399225.1 bacterium UBA4883 | reverse complement strand
CGGGTGTACCCTCACCGCAATCAGCACCAACTATTTTAAACTATTGAATTGTAAAAGACTTTTGACTTCCAACTTCCCGGCACAAACTCCACTGAAAACTTTGGTGACCCGTGCGGGATTTGAACCCACGTTAACGGCGTGAGA
>DHDF01000105.1:2419-7686 GCA_002399225.1 bacterium UBA4883 | reverse complement strand
TTGCCGTTGAGCGCAATGACGCCGGAGCCCTTTTTCCTCGCTTCTTCGATCGCATCCATGACGGCAAGTGACCTGTCGATCTCTTTCTTCGTCGGCGTATAGATTTCCTGCACCGGCTTGATCTGCCTTGGGTTGATGATGCTCTTTCCATCGAAGCCGAGCTGTTTGATCAGGGCGACCTCGCTGCGGAAGCCCTCCTCGTTGTCGACGTCGGAATAGACCGAGTCGATCGCGTCGATCCCCGCCGCGCGCGCGGCCTGCAGGATCATGCAGCGCGCGAACAGCAGCTCGGTTCCGTCGGCGGAGCGCGTCGTTTTCAGGTCGGTGACATAGTCCTCCGCGCCGAGCGCGATCCCGATCAGGCGTTTTGTGGAAAACGCGATCTCCTTTGCGTTCAGCACGCCCACCGCGCTTTCGATGGCCGCCATCATCCGAGTGGAGCCCTCCGGGATGCCGCGTTCGCGCTCGATGGCCGCGATTTTCTTTTCGCATCCGAGCACATCCTCCGCACATTCCGTCTTCGGCAGGCGGATCGCGACCCTGCGGGTGCTGACCATCGCCCTGAGATCCTCAAGCCCCGTCCCGGTGTCCGGGGAATTGACGCGCACAATCAGTTCCTTGCCGTGATAGTCGATGGTTCTCAGCATTTCATAGACCAGAAACCGCGCGGCGTCTTTTTCGCCGACCGAGACCGAATCCTCCAGATCAAACATGATGCTGTCGACATCATAGATGCCGGCGTCCCGGATCATCCCGGGATTGTTCCCGGGCACGAACAACATCGTCCTTCTGAGCTGTTTCATATCTCATTCACCCCAAACATAGTCGGCATGGTTCTCGCCGCACGCACGATGAGCGGCCGTTTCCACGCGCGCATGGATCACGCAGTTCAGCGCGCCTTTATCCACCGCGGTGACAGAAGCGCTGTCGATTCCAAGCTTTGTCAGCGTATCCCGGATCACCCGGCGGATTTCCTGCCCGAACTGCTTCTCCACCGTGCTGTTCAACTCGATTTGAATGCCGCTGCCGTCGCTGGGGGCGATGGTGACCATGATATCGCTCGACTCCATCGTGCCGGCAACCGCGCTTTGCTTGATCTTCATCAGGTACCCTTCTTTCCAAAAATAGGTCGCTCTTTCAAAGAAGCACTTCGAAAAAGCGACTGAAAAATGATACTGATCCTATCTTCCCAAGGTCTCCAGCACATAATCGGTGAATTCCCCGGCCGTGGCATCCTCTTTTCGAGTGGTTGCGGCGACCCGGCGCTCGGTAATCGTGCAGATATCCATGGCGTCATCCAGCTTCTTTTTCAGGCCGGGATAGCCGATATGGCCGAGCATCATGCCGACCGCGCGAATCAGGCTGCTCGGGTCGGCGTATTCTCCCCTTCCCTGAGCGATCAGGTCGGGTGCCGTACCGTGAATGGCCTCGAACATCGCATATTTGTTCCCGAGGTTGGAGGATGACGCGCTCCCCAGCCCGCCCTGATGCTCGGCGGCGATATCCGTGATGATATCCCCGTACAGGTTGGGCAGCACAAAGACCTCCAGCCCCTTATTGAACGCCGGGTTCATCATTTTCGCGGCCATTGCGTCCACCAGCCGCTCCTCGACCGTGATCCCCGGATATTCTTTTGCGGCTTCCCGGACGGATTTCACAAAATTGCCGTCCGTCAGTTTCACGATGTTCGCCTTGGTGACCACCGTCACGTTCTTTTTCCCGTTGTTTTTGGCGAATTCAAAAGCCGCGCGGGCAATGCGTCCGCTGCCCTGCTTCGTCTGTACGCGGAAATCGACCGCGAGATCGCCGTTCACCTGAATCCCCTTGTCGCCCCAGATATATTCTCCCTCGATATTCTCGCGGAAGAAAGTCCAGTCGATCCCTTTGGAAGGGATCCGGATGGGGCGGACCGCCGCGAAAAGATCAAGCCCCCGGCGCAGGAGGCTGTTCGCGCTCACGAGATTTGGCCAGGGATCCGAGGCCCGCGGCGTAACCATCGGCCCTTTCAGGATAACATTGCATTTTTTGATCTCCTCAAAAATCTCGGGGGGCAGGGATTCCCGCCTTGCTGCACGGTTTTCGATCGTCATCCCCTCGATGACCCGTATCTCGATGCGCCCGCTGTCAAGCTCTGTCTGAATCAGGCTTCGCAGGACGCGCAGCGCCTGTTTCATCAGAATAGGCCCCACTCCGTCGCCCGGCAGGATGCCAATCACGATTTTATCGAGCGCTTTGAAATCGGTGAATTCGTTTGTTTCCTTCATGCGGGATACCCGCGCCAGATCCTGTTCAATCAGCTCGCCAAATTTTTTCGTGGCGTTATTGATGTCTTCCAATTGATTAACCCTCCTAAGCAGATCCATGATACTTCCATCAAGGTCCAAAATTTTTCATTTAAAGTTCGATTCGTATATACAAATTTCATAGAGACATCGGGATTTTAAAACCTAAAAATTGGGCACAATTCACTATAATTATCTTAAAGGAAAAACAGCTTTAAGTAAAATGCTTATTTGGGTATGAAAGGTATAAACCAAATTACATAAATATTTTTTCCGATTCTCCGGCTTGTTGACAGAATTGCATGAATGTGGTACCTTGCTGGAAAGGGGGTATGCAAAATGGATATGCAGCAGCTGGTATACATCTGTACCGTGGCGGAATACCAAAGCATCACGAAGGCCGCAAACTCGCTCTATATTTCACAGCCGGCCCTGAGCCATTTTATCTCCAAAGTGGAAGGGCAGCTGGGCGTGCAGCTTTTCGACCGCTCCACTTCGCCGCTCTCCCTCACCTTTGCCGGCGAACAATATCTGAAGTATGCCCGGCAGATTCTGATGATGGCGAACAATATGTCCAAAGAGCTGGCCGACATTTCAAAAAACAGGAAGGGCCGGATCCGGGTTGGCTTTCCGTTTGAACGATGCACTTATATGCTGCCTCTGATTTTACCCCGCTATCGAAAGAAGTTTCCCGGCATCGACGTCCAGATTTCTTCCTGCAAAGGCGATAAATTGGTGGATGGGATTCTGAAAGGGCAGCTCGATTTTGCGATTCTTCCTTTTCAGAACAACAATAAGAAAGGCCGGGACAAAAAGAATGAAATGAACCTGGCGACACGGCGCATTTACAGCGAGGAGCTGTTCCTCGTAGCCGCCAAAAACGTCGTGAGGCCTGAATATCTGGCCGACGGCAATCCCGATGCGGTAGATCTCAATAAAATAAAGGACCTTCCGTTCATTTTTCTCACGAAGGGACACGCGCTCCGGACTTTTCTCGACCTTCTTTTCGATTTTTATAAAATCAAGCCGAATGTCTTTATGGAAATAGACAGCAACGTATGCGCCTGCCGCCTTGCGTCGGCGGGGATAGGCGTGACGATTGTACCAGCCATGACCATCGAGCTGGCCAAATGTGATGCCGAAGTGGATATTTATTCTCTCGCGAGACAGCCCGTCAGATGGGATATTCTGGCCCTTTACCGCAAGGACGCTTATCTCAGCGAGGCGGAAGAGTCGTTTTTCGAAATTGCGGGCGAGGTATTCTCACAGATGTCGTTTCTTCGAAATCACAGGGGAAACAGCCGAATGAACACCGAGACGGGCTGATGAACCGGCAGGCAGCCGCGCCACGACAGACGATTCCAAAGACACCCGGGCTCCAAAGTTGGAGCCCGGGTGTCTTATTCTTTTCGCGGAATATCGTCTGCCGTGTCCCTGTTCCACAGGGAACACAGACGCTTCCATATGCTTTTTTCTGTATGGATCTCATGATTCATTTTGCATCTGTAACGAAAAATCTGTCCTGTTCCATTATTGTGCATTATGCACATATAAAATAGACAAATTTTAATCTTTTTGACATGCACAATTGCTTTTTCAGCTCTGTTATACAATTTTATCTATATTACCCATATTAATATTGGCATTTTACAAAAATTATAGTGATGCTATGATAAAGTCAGTTGTTACAAATTGCACAATCTTGGGCACTTTTCACGAAAGATTCCAAAGCTTGATCAGGAACTGCTTGTAAAATCATTTTAAATAACGGAGGGAATTACTTTTCATGCCAGACAATCTGATTCGAAAAATCATCCGCAAGCATCTGACCTCTCCGGCAGAACTGGTGCCGGGAGAAGAAATCCATCTCAAAATAGACCAGACGCTGACACATGATATCACGGGCGTGATGTCATACCTCGCGTTTGAAGCACTCCATCTTCCGCGCGTCCGCACGGAATGCTCCGTGAGCTATCTGGACCACAATCTTCTGTATGTCGACAATAAGACGCCGGACGATCATATTTTTTTGCAGTCCATTGCAAAGAAATATGGGCTGTACCTTTCGCGCCCGGGCAACGGCATCTGTCATTCTGTCCATTATTCCCGCTTCGGCATCCCGGGCAAAACGCTGCTGGGGACGGACAGCCACACGCCGACGAGCGGCGCGATCGGCATGCTGGCAATCGGCGCGGGCGGAATGGACGTGGCGGTCGCCATGGCAGGCTTCCCCATGCGGCTGAAAATGCCCGCGGTCATCCGGGTCAATCTGATCAACCGGCTGAGGCCCGGCAGCTCCGCCAAGGATGTCGCGCTTGAAATGCTGCGGCGCTTCACCGTAAAAGGCGGGCTCGGCAAGGTTTTCGAGTACACCGGAGAAGGGGTCAAAACGCTTGAAGTGCCGGAACGCGGCACGATCGCGAACATGGGCGCGGAAATGGGCGCGACCACATCCATCTTCCCGGCGGACGAGGTGGTCCGCAAATTCTTTGCGGCGCAGGGCCGCGAAAAGGATTTTGTTCCGATGAGCGCCGACGAAGGCTGTGAGTACGACGAAGAAATCACGCTCGATCTTTCCAAAATCGAGCCTTTGATCGCGTGCCCCGATATGCCCGACAACGTAAAGACGATCCCGGAGGTTCACGATATCCCGGTTCAGCAGGTCTATATCGGAAGCTGCACCAACGCCTCCTATGCCGATATCAAAAAGGCGGCTCTGGTTCTGAAGGGCAAAACAGTGAACGACGACGTCAGCCTGACGGTTTCGGTGGCAACGCGCCAGACCTTCCGGCAGCTGCTGAAAGAGGGCGTCATCACCGACCTGGTCGATTCGGGCGCCAGGATCACCGAGATCGCCTGCGGGGCGTGCCCGGGCATCGGGCAGGCCCCGCCGACGGGCGGCGTTTCGGTCCGCACTTCCAACCGGAATTTCAGGGGCAGAGGAGGCACAGCCGACGCGAAGCTGTATCTGGTGAGCCCGGAGGT
>DHDF01000105.1:1305-2273 GCA_002399225.1 bacterium UBA4883 | reverse complement strand
GAAGCTGTATCTGGTAAGCCCGGAGGTGGCGGCCGCGACCGCCATCACCGGCTTCATCACCGATCCCGCGGATATCCTGGGCGATCTTTCCGCACTCGGTGAAATCAGGGAACCGGCGAATTACCCGATCGACGACACGATGATTATCGCGCCCCCCGCCGACGGCAGCAACGTCAAGGTGATCCGGGGGCCGAATATCAAGCCGCTGCCGATCAATACGCCGCCCGCGGAACGGATCAAAGCGAAAATCAGCCTGAAGGCGGGCGACAATATTTCGACGGACGATATTACCCCGGGCAGCGCGCAATTCTCTTCCATGCGTTCGAATATCCCGCTGATCGCCCAGTATGCATTCAGCCGCTACGACCCGGATTTCGTATCGCGCGCCAAGGAATTCGGCACGAGCATCATTGTCGGCGGGGAGAACTACGGCCAGGGCTCCAGCCGAGAGCACGCGGCGATCTGCCCGATGTATCTGGGCGTGAAGGCCGTCATCGCAAAGTCCATAGCCCGCATCCATAAAAACAACCTGATCAACCACGGCGTAATCCCCCTTCTGTTTCAGGATCCGGCGGATTACGACGGCCTCTCGCTCGGGGATGAGTTGGAAATCGATGATTCGAACAGCCAGATCAGATCCAGAAAGGTCACCATCCGCAACCTGACGAAAGGGACGTCGTTCCGCACAAAATTGGATTTGAGCGATATTGAAATCGAAATCATCCTCAGCGGAGGTCAGCTTTCTTACATCAAGAAGCAGAAGAAGGCATAGCGTTTCTCCAATTTTCACCTAAAGAATTTCAGCGATCTTTACCGTGGAAATAAAATAATTTCCCAATAGCGAAACAGCCACCAGGTCGTCCTGTGGAATATTACGTTATCTGAACGAATTTTCAATGAAGGGAAAGGAGGAAAAGGAACCAGCGGCGCGTTTCACGATCGTTTTACTCCAAAGTCTTCCTATTAAA
>DHDF01000105.1:322-1226 GCA_002399225.1 bacterium UBA4883 | reverse complement strand
ACTCCAAAGTCTTCCTATTAAAAAATAATTTTGAGGAGGAGATTTTTTATGGTGGATGTTGGAGAGGAGAAGTCTTTATCTTACCGCTTTTTTCATTATGAGCTGAGCGGCGTTCCGGTTTATCTTTTTATAGGTCTCGCAGTTCCGGTAATCCTCGGCATTTATACACAATCCTTAACCAAAGACATGCTGTCCACCTTAGCCATACTTTTTGTATTGGGCATGATCTTCATGGAGGTTGGAAAGCGCCTTCCGATCTGGAACAATTGGTTCGGCGGAGGCAGCATGATGGCGATCATGTTTCCGTCTTTTATGGTCTTTATGAAATGGCTGCCCCAAAAATATGTGGAGTCGATCACCACCTTCTATGACGGCATAGGCTTTTTACAGCTATATGTAGGGCTGCTTATGGTAGGCGGACTGCTTTCCGTCGATAAAGACACATCCTGCTTAAAACCCTGGCGCGCTGCGGCCCCGTATTCCTCGGAACCATTCTTTGCGCCGGCTTATTTGGAATTATAGGCGGCCGCCTTATGGGGATGGACTTGGGAAAAATCTTTTCTTACTATGTCCTTCCCAACCTCGGCGGAGGAAACGGTGCGGGTGCCGTGCCCATGAGCGAAATTTTTCAGCGGGTAACAGGCATTTCAAAGGATAAGTATTATCCTGTTGCACTTGCGATACTGACACTGGGAAGTACGATCGCCCTGATCCTGGGAGTCATTCTCAGCCGTCTGGGCAAGACTTTCCCGAACTTAGCCAGCGATGGAACACAGCTGCTTCGCCATTTGGGTAAAGAAGGAGACAAAGTTCAGGAAGCAAGCGAAAGAGCTAAGTCGAAGACAGAGGTAAAGCCTTCTCCGACCGATATTGCGGCGGGCTTTGTCATTACAGGCGGGTTTTA
>DHDF01000105.1:0-184 GCA_002399225.1 bacterium UBA4883 | reverse complement strand
GGCGGGTTTTATGCCTTGGCGTGCTTTGTCGGCGGATATCTTCTTCCCGACATAGGGGGAGTTATTATCCATCCTTATGCCTACTTAGTCGTTTTTCTAACGATTGCCAAAATTCTGGGGATCATCCCGGAACATTTCTGCGCGGGGGTCAGGTATCTTTCCAAATTCGTGACGGAGAAAATGG
>DHDF01000038.1:6541-9074 GCA_002399225.1 bacterium UBA4883 | reverse complement strand
TGTCGAGTTTTATGGGACCATTATACTTCTTAATTTATGGATAGGCTCTAAGCCTTATCAAAACTGAATTTTTACATTTTTTATGGATGGACAATGACCTTCATCGCCCCGTCCCGGCGATGGGAAAATACGTCCACGGCAGTTTTGATTTCCGACAAGTCGAACGTATGGGTGATGAGCTCCCCGACATTGATGCGCTTCTGCTGGATCAGTTCCATCAGCCTTTTCGAGCAGTTCGGGTTGGCTCTTGAGCCAAGGATGTGAAGCTGCCGGATCACGATGCTGTCCATCGGCACAACGAGATCATCTTTCGGATAGAGCGCAAGGACGACGACGTTTCCGTCCCTTTTCACGCTTTTGATGGATTGATAAAGCGCGTCCTGCGTACCGGCGCTTTCAAGGATTTCGTCCGCCCCAAGGCCGCCGGTAATACGCATGACTTCCTGGACCGGGTTTACTTTTTCATAATCGACCAGAAAGTCAGCGCCACATTTGCCCGCCATCTGCAGACGCTCGCGGCGCCCGACCATGATCGTCCTTGTGCCTCTGGATTTTGCGATCTGCATGGCCAAGTTTCCAATGGGTCCGGGGCCCCAAACGGCAAAAAAGCCTGCCGGCGTGATGTGGGCGTTATCTACGGCGTGCAGTGCGACGCCGCCGGTGTCGCACATGGTGGCCTCATCAAAAGAAACTTCGTCCGGCATTTTTTCGAGGGACTTCACCTTGAAGACGTCATATTCCGCATAAGCGCCGTTGGTTGTAAAACCATAATGCCTGTGCCCGAGCTCCGGCTTGCCATAGTTCAGGCAAAGCGTATACTGGCCCTTCCGGCAATTGTCGCAGATTCCGCAGCCGCAGTGCGCTTCGCCGGCCACGCGGTCGCCGGGCTGGAACCCGAAGGTTTCCGGCCCGAGGGCGACCACTTCGCCGGACCATTCGTGGCCGAAAATGAACGGATAATGCGGCGGCCAGCCTTTATTCTGATAATGGCCCGCGAAAAGTCCCGGATCGGAACCGCACAAAGCGACCGATTTTACCCTGCACAGGGCCTCACCGATCCCGGGCTTCGGGATATCCACCATCTGGATGCCATATTCATTTGGAGCGGTGGCTACAACCGCCCTCATTTTATCACTCATGATATCTTCTCCTTTACTTCGCGGTATAACTGTTTTTGAGCCCATTCAGCTTTTCATTGACAAGGACGACGCCGCTGTAATCGACATCTCCCAAGCTATTTGCACGCATCGCCGTATAAAACTGGCGCGACACGGCCGTGATCGGCAGACAAAGCTCGCTTTCTTTTGCGATATCCAAAGCGATGTTCATATCTTTTTCCATGAATTTCGATGTCGCCATGGCTGAAAAATCGCGCTGCTTCAGCGCATCCACTTTGAACTTAATAATCGGGGAGGCGGCGGCGCTGTCCGCGATCAGGTCGATCATCGTGTTCCAGTCGACTCCGACCTTTTCCCCGACCACAAGGGATTCCGCCAGCATCTGCATGGTCGTTCCGACCATCATATTGATGATGATCTTCATATAGCGGGCCTCCTCATGAGTCCCGACATATGTCTGACGGTTGCCGAGAATTTTCAGAAGGGGAAGCATCGTCTCATATGTTTTCTTGTCGCCGGACGCCATGATGCCAAGAGTGCCCTCCTCCGCGAAGGCAATACTTCCGGTCACCGTCGCGCGGAGGAAACTCACGCCGACCTCATCCAGCTTCGCATTGACCTCGGAAGAGCTCTTTGGGTCGATCGTGCTCATGTCCACCACGATCGTGTGTTTGTCTATCGTTTTGACGGCGCCGTCCTTTCCGTAGATCACGTCCTTTAGAATCGCGCCGTTCGGGATCATGCAGAAAATACAATCGACCTTCTTGGCAAGTTCAGCCGCGGTGGGCTCCAAGATCGCACCGTCCGCAACCAAGGGATCCGTATTTGCTTTGATCTTGTCACAAATATGGAGTTCGTACCCCGCATTCATCAAACGTCTGGACATTCGTTTCCCCATGTTCCCTGTACCGATCCAACCAACTTTCTTCATAATAAAACCTCCATTTCAGATTGCAAATTTTGAGATTTGTGCTTCCACTTTTTATGCATTGAGAATCTTCATTCTGCCTGAGCTGAAAATCTCTGGATCACACGTTCCAACACGACGGAGAAAATAATCACCGCGCCGACGATCACCTGCTGCCAGACGCTGGGCACGCCGCACTGAATCATCCCGCTTGACAGAAACAGCATAATCAGCGCACCGACAATGGCGTTCTGCACATTTCCGCTGCCGCCACCGATGAGAGTTCCCCCGATCAGGGTCGCGGCGATGGCGTTCAATGCAAAATCGCTCCCGATGGTCGGTTCGGCGGTCCCGAGGTTGGCAAGATAGAGGATTGAGGTAAGGCCGATGATTAATCCGGAAATCAGAAAAACTAAAATGGTAATTTTTCTGGTCTTGATGCCCGAAAACTTGGCTGCTGTTTCATTCGTGCCCGTCGCATAAATCTGCTTGCCGAACACCGTGCATG
>DHDF01000038.1:2075-6433 GCA_002399225.1 bacterium UBA4883 | reverse complement strand
ATAATGAGAACTACGACGGCTATAATACTGAACGTCCACTTATTTGAAATAAAAATCTTCCGGAAGGAAGGCCCCAAATCGAAGATCTGGGAACCTCCCAGAAGGACGTAAGCAATGCCCTGAAAGATCCACTGGGTAGAGTAAGTCGCGACAAAGGAAGAGATCCCCACTTTCGCCACAAGGAACCCGTTCACCAGCCCGGCGATGCACCCCATTGCCATAGCCGCCGCAATCGCAAGCCACGGATTATAGGTGGCATGCAGGATCATTCCGCATACGCAGGTAATTAACGCTACCGCCGCGCCGATGGAAAGATCGAATCCGTTCAAAATAATAACGAGCGTCATGCTGACAGCCAACAGGATACTGAACGGAGCCTGCTGCAAAAGGATATTCGCTAAATTTCCCCCACTTTTTAACGACCAAAAGGTCGACGTAAAGCAGGAAAAAAAGACAAACAGAAGAATAAGGATCAGGGGGCGGGAATTACGAAGGAAAAAGATTAGGACATTATTCGTTTTCATTTGTAAACCCTCCTCAAGCCGTTTTTATTTTTCTTTGCCTCACTTAAAACGCTGAAGACAATAATCGAAAGGATAAACACGCCGATCAGCACCTGCTGGACATAGGTGGACAAACCGATTGTCAGGAGTCCATTCGTGAGAGCGGAAATGATGAGAGCGCCGATCACGGTGCCGCCGAATCCACCTTTGCCGCCTTCAAACGGCGTACCGCCGATAATAACCGCCGCCATTGCATCGAATTCATATCCGCTGCCTGAAATCGGGCTGGCGGAATTTGTCTGGGCCGCTAAAAGAACGCCCGCAAAGCCCGCCGCCGCACCGGAAATAACATAAATGATGGTGCGTATGCTTTTTACATTAATTCCTGATAGTCCCGCGCACATCTCGGAATCTCCCACGGCGTAGACATGCATACCGAACCTTGTCCCCCGAAGGGCAAATATGACGACTGCGCTCACGACGGCCGCGATAAAAACGATCATGGGAACCCCCAACAGCTCATAATTCGAAACATTGCGGAAGTTCCTGCTAAAGCCGGATATCACGTTACCGCCTGTGACCACCTGCGATAACCCAAACGTTACGCTCATAGTGGCAAATGTTATAAGCCAAAAGTCATATTTGAATTTCCCGATCATCACGCCGTTAAAAACGCCTACGGCGGTTCCGACCAAGATCCCGATCACAATACAGATGAAGATCTGCATTGCCGACGGATTTTCAAACTGCTGCATATACAAACCCGCGACCATCCCGCCCAGTGTCGCGGTTCCGCCCACCGACATGTCGATTTGTTCGGAAAGGATCGACATAGTCATCCCGATCGAAACGATCAGCAGAACGGAAGAGTCCGTCAGGATATTTTCTATATTTCTGAAGGAGAGGAAGCTCGGATTTAAAATGGTGAAAAACACAACGACAACAAGGATTCCCCAAACCATACCGGGAATTTTTCTGAATGATTTTAGTGAAGTCATATCAGTTTTTAATTACCTCCCATGATCGCCAGATTAAGAATATTTTCTTGGGTAAACTTTGTTTCGTTCGCATGAATTTCGCCGCTCAGCTCCCCGTCTTTCATGACATAGATCCTATCCGCAAGGCCGATCAATTCGGGCATGTCGGAAGAAATCATAAGGATGGCGGCGCCGTTCTTAACCAAATCGTTGATTAAGGAGTAAATCTCAGACTTCGCTCCTATATCAATTCCGCGCGTCGGCTCATCAAAAATAAAAAGGGAACTTTTCGTCACAAGCCATTTCGCGAGGACCACTTTTTGCTGATTGCCGCCCGACATGGCCGATACCCGCTTCTTTTCTGACGTTGTGGAAATTTTCAGATTTTTGATTCCCTTTTGCGCTTCGCTTTGGATGACCTTTTTATGAGTGAACCCTTTGGGAAACAACTTTGAAAGAGCGGACTGCACAATATTGTCCTGTATAGACATATTGACGCACAGGCCCTCGGATTTTCGATCTTCGGGCAAAAAGGACATCTCATTGGAAACGGCCCGGCTTGTGTTATAGCCTCTGAAGGCAATCTCCTCGCCGTTGATATAAACTTTTCCGCCGTTGATCGGGTCAAAACCGAAAATCGCCTTTGCAAGCTCCGTACGCCCCGCACCGATCAGGCCGGCAATCCCTACGATCTCACCGCTATGTACGTTCAGGTTGATGTTTCTAAAACGCAATCCAGTTAAGTCCTCAACCCTGAGGACTTCTTTCCCGGGACTGTAGTATGTTTTATTGTATATATTCTCGATCTTATGCCCGACCATCATCGTGATTAATTCCTGCATGTCGACGTCTTTCGTCTCCCGGGTACCGACATAGCAGCCATCCCGCATCACCGTAATGCGATCTCCGATCTCTGCCACTTCCTGCATGCGGTGGGAAATATAGATAATGGCTACTCCCTCGTCACGCAGTTTTCTGGTCAGTCGAAATAAGTTGTCAATTTCCTTTTGCGTCAGACTTGACGTCGGTTCATCCATAATAAGAAGGTCGTTTTTCGTTGAGACGGCTTTCGCAACTTCAACCATTTGCTGCTGGGCGATACTCAAATTGCAAATCAAATCCGTAGGCTTGATTTGACTGATCTGAAGGCTGTCAAAAAGCTCTTGGCAATCACGGTTCATTTTTTTTACATCGACCACATGAAAAGGCCCTTTTATCGGCTCACGCCCAATATAAACATTTTCTGCAACAGTGCGATTGAGCATTACATTTAATTCTTGGTGGATGATGTTAATCCCACACTGTTGCGCCTCATGCACATTTTCCGGTGCATAATGTTTCCCGTTCAACAGCATTTCTCCGCCGTCCGGTTTCAAAATACCCGCCATCATTTTTACTATTGTGGATTTGCCGGCGCCGTTTTCTCCAATAATGATATGGACTTCGCCTTTGCGGATATCCATACTTACATTATTTACGGCAACAATACCGGGAAAAATTTTTTTGACTTCCTTTAATTCCAATAAAATATTTTGGCTGTTCATTTTCCACCTGCTTACATCTGTATCAAGATTACAAACCATAAAGGTGTACGACAAAAGCGCCCATCATACAATCCGTTCAAACTCTGTAAGATGTTTCAAGGGAAGTGGGAAAGCCTTTTTGCACAGACTTTCCCCCACCCCGACGACCAAGAAAATCAGACTCCGTATTTTGTTTTGTAAGAGCTCAGATTGCTCTTATCCACGACGATGCCTTTCTGCAGCATATCCTTCGGAAGCTTTTCCCCCTGAAAATATTTCATGGCGGCAACAACGCCCTGCTTGCCGACCTCGCCGGAAACGTCGTCGACAGTAAGCGTAATGGTTCCATTATCGATTGCCTGAACCAGTTCCTTAGACATATTCATCGTAGCGATCTTAATGCCCTTTCTGCCGGACTGGCGCACAGCCTCCGCCGCGCCGAGCGACGATTCACCGTTCGACGCAAAGATAACGTCAACATTCGGGTATTTTTGCAGAAGGTTCTGCGTAACCGTCAAGCCGTCCGTTCTCACATAGTTTGCTGGCTGGCTCGCAAGGATCTTCATATCGGTCTTTGCAAAGACTTCCTTCGCTCCCTTTTCAATATCCTGACTGCTCGAAGAGCCTGTGGTTCCTCCCAAAAACAAGATATTGCCTTTGTTGTTGCAATCCTTGGCGATCGCTTCTGCACATTGCTTCGCAAGATCATAAAACTCGACGCCGACAAAGGTGACATACTGAACACTTGGATCCGTCAATTTGGCGCTGACCGCAATGATGGGAATCCCCGCCTTATTGATTTCCTCAATCGCGGGGGTGATTCCTTTGGAATCAGCGGCGGCGATCAGATAAACGTCCGGCGGATTATTCAGCGACTGCTGCAATAGCTGGATCTGCTCTTCATTGTTATCCGGCTTGGTCGGAGACAGAGTTTCAAGCGTCCAGCCGTATTCTTCGCACTGGGCTTTTGCCTCCGCCTGAAGATCAGTCCAGAAGGTACTGCTGAGCTTTTTGACCAAAAGGATTGCACGCTTTTTCCCGACCTGCTTGCTCGACGTCCCCCCCGCGGCGTTTTGCGATCCCGTACTCGCGGCGACGGAAGCGGTGCCGCCCGTGGACTCGGACCCTGTCGCACCGGTGCTGCCACCGGCACAGCCGGCAGAACCGACCAGCATACATGCCGACAGAACGACAGCCATACCTTTCCAAAACCTTTTCATTGTTGACACTCCTTACTCAAAATAAAATAGACGCAGCAATTTATTTTTTTGAGAACTGTTTGTCCTCAACGCTGCCACTGACATCATGGAACCCCTTGGACTCCAATGAATAGCCCGCCTCTCTCAGGGACGGCT
>DHDF01000038.1:1231-1850 GCA_002399225.1 bacterium UBA4883 | reverse complement strand
CCGCCTTTTGGACCGTCTCATATTCCCCGACGCCGCCGATTCCTTTTCCGGAAAGAATATACATGAGCTCATCGCCGTCTTCGTGTGCGTGTTTCTTATGTAACGAGGTTTTTCCCGCAAACTTGCTGTAGCCAAAAGTGATTACTTTCGAACCGACCGTGCCCTTGTCGACCAGAATATAACGCGAAGCATCTTCCAAGTCGGGAATCGGATAATCGACGCCGTCTTCCTTCAGGGTCCGTAAATACGGCGATTTTTTCCTTGCAGTCTCTAATTTTTCTTCCTCATCTTTTGTAATGCTGAACTCACTCATTTCTGAAAACCCCTTCCTTGTATAAAATTATTTTGTATCGCTTGCGCCTGCCGACCTTTCAATACGATGGGATCTTGCCTGTCTCCCGCTACGCCTTTGGGCAAGCCCCGGCTGCTGAAACGATCCAGATTGCTGACAGCCTCACGATCATCAGAATTTTTTGGGTATCCGCCTCCTTGTATCATAATCTTAAGATCGCAGAAAAGCTGCAGTCAGGCAGGCCGGTAAAAACATCAAAAAGAGATGGGTGCGAGATAACGAAGAAGATTTACAAAAATTGGAATACATATCGTATTACTCTATATT
>DHDF01000038.1:876-1108 GCA_002399225.1 bacterium UBA4883 | reverse complement strand
CACATATCGTATTACTCTATATATCCATTTGGTATCCCAACAAAATATATGTTATCATTTTTAGAAAGTTTTTTCAATCTAATTGAAATAAAATTATAAAAAAATAGACAAATAATTTGTTGCTTTTGCCCTCCCCAAAGCACGGGCCGAAACCAGCGCTTTCGTTTCATAACTTTTAGGGAGAGATGGATTTGTCGATGGAGCGCGCGGCGTCTTTGCCGCCGCCCATCGC
>DHDF01000038.1:0-725 GCA_002399225.1 bacterium UBA4883 | reverse complement strand
GCGTCTTTGCCGCCGCCCATCGCGAGGATCACCGTAGCCGCGCCGCTGACGGCGTCGCCCGCGGCGTACACGCCCTCGCGCGTCGTCGCCATCGAGCCGTCGTCCCTCACGACGATGCAGCCGCGGCCGTTCGCCTCGAGGCCCTTCGTCGTCGTACGGATCAGCGGGTTCGGCAAGTTGCCGATCGCCATCACCACGCAGTCCACCGGGATGGTGAAGTTCGAGCCTTCCACCGACACCGGCCTTCTGCGGCCCGAGGCGTCCGCTTCGCCCAGCTCCATGCGGATGCACTCGATGGACTCGACCCGGCCTTTCTCGTCGCCGTGGATCGCCACGGGATTGCAGAGAAGGTCGAACTCGACGCCCTCCTCCTTCGCGTGGTGGACTTCCTCGCGGCGGGCGGGCATCTGCTCCTCCGCGCGGCGGTACACGATGTGCACCTTTTCCGCGCCGAGCCGAAGCGCCGTGCGGGCAGCGTCCATCGCGACGTTCCCGCCGCCCACCACGGCCGCCTGCTTCGGCCTCAGGATCGGCGTGTCATAGTCCGGCCTGTACGCCTTCATCAGGTTCACGCGGGTCAGGAACTCGTTGGCCGAATAGACCCCCACGAGCCCCTCCCCCGGGATGTTCATAAAGCTCGGCAGGCCCGCGCCGGTGCCGACGAAAACGGCCTCGTATCCGGCGGCGAACAGTTCGTCCACGGACAGCACCTTGCCGATGACCAT
>DHDF01000100.1 GCA_002399225.1 bacterium UBA4883 | reverse complement strand
GACAGCATCCTGCGCACCGACGCTTTTGCCGTTCTTCAGGATTTCAAGGTTTCCGCCGGTAAACTGATGATCAAAGGCGAAGTCTGCGTCAAATTCCTGTACGACGGGACCGATGAAAACAGCAGTGAGCCGGAGGCTGTGGAATTTACAATCCCGTTCAACCAGATGTTGGATTGCACCGGCGTAACGGAAAACAGCCTGTGTGATATAAGGTTGGAAGTTGTCGGGATAGATGCGCAGATCAAAAATGATTACTCCGGAGACAAAACATTTTTTGATACGCAGATTCACCTGTTTGCCAGCGCGGCCGTTTACCAGGAAGCGGAAGTCACGCTGGTCGGCGATGCCTATTCCAAAGAATACGACCTGAACGTTGAATCCAAACAAAAGACGGTGGAGAATCTGGCGGAATTGGTTGGCGACACCACGGTTCAGGAAAGTACGCTCACGGTGGAGGACGGAACAATTTCCAAAGTGATTGATATCTGGAATGAAATGGGGAGTGTTTCCACAGAAATTAAGGATGGCCAGGTCATTTTCAAGGGAAAGTACAACCTCTGCATTCTGGCTTTGAATGAAGAAAACAAGCCGTTTTATTTTGAGCGCCTGCTCGAATTTGAACATCCACATGCCTGCAACAGCGCCGGCGACAACCTGAAATGCGACGCACAGATCGGAGTCGGCGGGATCAGCTTCCGGCTGATGGGAGGCGGAATTGAAGCGAAAGCAGAACTGCGCCTTACGGCGGAAATCTATAACCGGATCACTTTCAAGGCTATTGCCGGGGTTACGGCGGACGAAGAAAAACCGGTTGCGCGGGACAATGCCGCAGCGCTGTGCCTCTATTACGCCGAAGCGGGAGAAAATCTTTGGGATATTGCCAGAAATTACCGAACCTCGATGGACGCCATCAAACAGGAAAACGGCATGGAAGGCGATGCCATGGAAAAGAAGGGGATGCTGTTGATCCCCATGTGAAATTGATTTGTCAATACCGGAATCGATTGATCTTCAAGCCTGAGGGGGAGGTAAAATGGAAGAACATAGCAACAATATCTACAAGGATATTTCAGAGCGTACCAACGGCGATATTTACATAGGGGTTGTCGGTCCGGTCAGAACCGGCAAATCCACTTTTATTAAGCGCTTCATGGACACCATCGTGATCCCGAATATGGATTCCGACTATAAGCGCGACCGGGCAGTGGACGAAATGCCGCAGTCGGCAGCCGGGCGGACCATCATGACGACGGAACCAAAATTTGTCCCGGAGCAGGCCGTTACTGTCAACATCGATCAGACGGCAACCTTTTCCGTTCGCATGATCGACTGCGTTGGCTACATCGTTCCCAGTGCGCTCGGGTACATTGAAGACGATAATCCGCGAATGGTCCGGACGCCGTGGTACAACGACCCGATCCCGTTCAATATGGCGGCGGAAATCGGGACAAAGAAGGTCATTACGGAACATTCCACCATTGGTCTGGTCGTCACGACGGATGGCAGCATCAGCGACATCCCGAGGGAAGAGTACGAAGAAGCGGAAGAGCGCGTCATTGACGAGCTGAAAAAGATCAATAAGCCGTTTATCGTCCTTTTAAACTGCGTGGAGCCGGAAACCAGCGAAGCCGCCGCACTTGCGGAACAGCTTCAGAAAAAATACGGGGTGCCTGTGCTGCCGGTCAACTGCCTGAAGATGGAAGAAAAGGAAATCCGTATGATTTTGGCAAAAGTTCTGTTTGAATTTCCGGTCAGGGAAATCCGTGTTGACATGCCAAAATGGATTTCCAGTCTGGAAAAAGATCACTGGCTGCGCAGCGGCGTTTACTCCGCAATTCAGACGGCTGCAGCCAAGGTCGGGCGGATCCGCGAAGTGGAGAATATCATCGGGGAAGTTAATCAATGTGAATATGTCGATTCGGCGAAAACAGTATCGATCCAACTGGGCAGCGGGAATGCACGGATCGGCATTTCCCTTCAGCCGAATCTGTTTTATCAGGTTTTGGGGGAGAAGACAGGGCTGGAAATCAGCGACGAAGGCAGTCTGATGGATCAGGTGCTGAAAATGGCGGAGATGAAGAAGCAATACGACCGCATCAAAGATGCCTACCACGATGTGGAGGAAAACGGGTACGGAATCGTTATGCCGACTATTGATGAACTCAGCCTCGAAGAGCCGGAGATCATCCGGCAGGGCGGTAAATACGGCATCCGGCTGAAAGCGGCGGCTCCTTCCATTCATATGATGAAAACCCGAATCACGACGGAGATCACCCCGATTGTCGGTTCGGAACAGCAGTCCCAGGAATTGGTGGAGTATATTCTCAAAGAGTTCGAATCCAATCCTTCGCAAATTTGGGAATCCAATATTTTTGGAAAGAGTCTGCATGAACTGGTCAATGAAGGGCTGCATAATAAATTGACCCGTATGCCGGAAGACGCACGCGATAAAATCCGCGAAACTGTGGAACGGATTATCAACGAAGGCTGCAACGGACTAATCTGCATTATCCTGTAATAGCTGCCGCCGTGAAACGGAAGTCCTTTTGAAAATCACCGGAAAATACATTGTGTTTTCCAGTGGTTTTCCGGTGTCTGTTTAAAAAAAGACGAACTTTGTGGATTTTTTGTCAATATGCCAAAAAAGATTGTTAAAATAACTACTTTATTAGGCATAGTTTACAAACAACCCTAAAAGAGTTATACTAAGTGTAGAAAATTTGAAAGGAGTCTTTCAAGTGAAAAAGTATGCGGCGGATCATTATGGACTGTATATCAATGGAAAATGGGTTGAGTCCGATGACGGTGGAACCTTTCAAGCGACTTGTCCGGCAAACGGAGAAACGCTTTCTACCTGTGTGGAAGCCAGTAAGAAAGATGTTGACAAAGCAGTCAATGCGGCGTGGACTGCATGGGACGGATGGAAAAAAACAACGGTGCAGGAGCGCGCAAGTGCGCTGATGCAGATTGCCGATGTCATTGATCAGAATAAAGAACGCCTTGCGATGATTGAAACGCTGGACAACGGGAAACCGCTGCGTGAAACGATGGGGGTCGACGTCCCGATGGCGGCGGATCATTTTCGGTATTTTGCCTCCTGCATCCGCGCAGAAGAGGGTTCGGCCACCATGCTGGACAATAATACGCTCAGCATTATCCTTCGCGAACCAATCGGCGTGGTCGGGCAGATTATCCCGTGGAATTTTCCGTTCCTGATGGCTGCATGGAAGCTGGCGCCGGCGCTGGCTGCCGGGTGCTGCGTCGTTTTGAAGCCTTCCAGCCAAACTTCCCTGAGCGTTTTGGAACTGATGAAGCTGATTGACGGAATCCTGCCGCCCGGGGTTTTGAATGTCATCACGGGCAGAGGCTCCAAATCCGGGAACTATATGCTGGAGCACAAGGGATTCTGCAAACTCGCCTTTACGGGTTCGACGGAAGTCGGCCTGAGCATTGCCCGTGCGGCTTCGGACAAACTGATTCCGGCAACATTGGAACTCGGCGGAAAATCCGCCAATATCTTCTTCTCCGACTGCAACTGGGATATGGCGATGGACGGTCTCCAGATGGGAATTCTGTTTAACCAGGGCCAGGTTTGCTGTGCGGGGTCCCGCGTCTTTGTCCAGGAGGATATTTACGACCGCTTTGTCGAAGAGGCAGTGAAGGCGTTTGGCCGGGTCAAAGTGGGTCTGCCGTGGGAAAAGGGCGTTCAGATGGGTTCCCTGATCGACGCCGCCCAGATGAAGAAAGTTCTTGCTTACATGGAGATCGGGAAGAACGAGGGCGCAACCATTGCCTGCGGAGGCAAACGGATTACGGGCAACGGGCTGGACAAGGGCTATTTTATGGAGCCGACTCTGCTGACCGGTGTCGACAACAAGATGCGCGTTGCTCAGGAAGAAATTTTCGGCCCTGTCGCCGTTGTGATCAAGTTTAAGACGGAAGAGGATGCGGTACGGATGGCAAACGACAGCGTTTACGGCTTGGGCGGTGCTGTCTGGACCCGTGACATCAACCGCGCCATCCGGGTGGCACGCGCCGTAGAAACGGGCCGCATGTGGGTCAATACATACAATTCCATCCCGGCCGGAGCACCGTTTGGCGGTTACAAACGGTCTGGCATTGGACGTGAAACCCATAAGGTGATTCTTGATCATTACAGCCAGTTGAAAAATATCATGATCAATCTTTCCGAAGCTCCGTCAGGATTTTATCCAAAGGCGTGATGCTTTAAAAAATCAGAGGAACAGACGGCACAGAGGCGGGCGCTGCGGCGCGCCCGCCTTTTTGGGGGTTCGAAAGGCTGCCTGGGTTTGCAAAGTGCATTTTTCTGAATTTGTTGGATCGTCTCGAATTTGCTTTTTCGGTTGCAAAAATGCACGTAATATGTAATAATAGATTAGCATTTATCAATTACAAGTTACATAGGGGTGAAATAATGTTTTCCATCATAGAAAAAAGGAAACTCAACGACTCCATGACGTTGATGGTAGTCGATGCGCCTCTGATTGCCAAAAAGGCGAAAGCAGGCCAATTTGTAATTCTGCGCGTCAATGAGTTTGGGGAACGAATTCCGCTGACCATCGCGGATTATAACCGGGAAAAGGGAACGGTTACCATCATCTATCAGATCGTGGGAAAAACTACCCTTTTACTCGACCAGCTGAACGTCGGCGATGCCATTCTCGATTTTGTCGGTCCGCTGGGGAAGCCTTCCCAGCTGGAAGGTTACCACAAAGCCGCGGTGATCGGCGGCGGAGCAGGGTGCGCCATTGCATACCCGCAGGCAAAGACCTTGCATCAAATGGGTGCAAAAGTGGATATGATCGCAGGTTTCCGGAACAAGGATATCATTATTCTGGAAGATGAGATGCGCGCGGCATGTGACAGTCTGACCATGATGACGGATGACGGCTCCAACGG
>DHDF01000153.1:1883-3591 GCA_002399225.1 bacterium UBA4883 | reverse complement strand
ATACTCGACTGGGGAAAGCGCTACGGCCGCGTAAAATTACTGATTGATAACGGAAGATTCATTCTTCGATGTGACGACGAGTACATCGCCGCCGAGCTTGAAAATACAAAGGCAGTCGCCAAATATCTCATAAAACGGATTGACGCCGTGACTTTTGAAGCGGATATTGCCTATCGCGGGCACATAAAACAAGCCCTGATCCTTGCGGAATACCCTGCGGAAGACCTTGCGGGCTATCGCGAGGCCGCGCCGCTTTCTTTTAATCTGCGGAACACCACGCTGTCCGGGCATCCATTTATGCTTCGTCCATATCAGAAGGAAGCGGTCGCTCTGTTTTATGCAAACGGCGAGGCACGGGGCGGCCACGGCGTTGTTGTGCTGCCGTGCGGCGCGGGCAAAACGATTGTGGGTATGGCGGCGATGGAAAAGC
Source organism: bacterium UBA4883 (assembly GCA_002399225.1). Classification (GTDB taxonomy): domain Bacteria; phylum Bacillota; class Clostridia; order Oscillospirales; family Acutalibacteraceae; genus Caproicibacter. The sequence goes on along the minus strand of DHDF01000153.1, from coordinate 3,161 downwards.
TGCAGACTGAAACCCTGATACTCACCACGGCGATTACCGCAGTACGTCAGTGGATTGCCGAATTACTCGATAAAACCACGCTCACCGACAGCCAAATCGGAGAGTACAGCGGCGAAAAAAAAGAAATTAAACCCGTCACAATTACAACGTACCAAATCCTCGGAGCGTCTGAAAAGCACCGGGAACTGATCGACAGCCGTAAATGGGGCCTCATTATTTACGACGAAGTGCACACTCTGCCCGCGCCGGTGTTCCGCATGACGGCCGAGCTTCAGTCCAAGCGGCGGCTTGGACTTACGGCGACGCTGGTTCGCGAGGACGGCTTGCAGAGCGACGTATTCACGCTGATCGGCCCGAAGCGGTATGAGGTTCCCTGGAAAGTTCTTGAAAAGAGCGGTTATATTGCGAAAGTCGAATGCTTCGAGGTGCGCATACCGCTTTCAGAGAGTTCCCGCATGGATTATGCCGTTGCTGATAGGCGTCAGAAGTTTCGCATTGCATCCGAGAATCCAAACAAATTAGAAGTTTTACAGCAACTGCTGAAAAAACACGCCGGGCGGCATATTCTGGTTATCGGTCTGTACATCAGTCAACTGGCGAAGATCGCGGAGCTGCTCAACGCGCCGCTGATCACGGGCAAAACAAAAAACAGTAAGCGCGACGAACTGTATCAGCGATTCAGAGACGGCGAAATTCCGGTCATTATCGTATCAAAAGTTGCCAACTATGCCATAGATCTGCCGGACGCAAACGTGGCGATAGAAATCAGCGGCACATTCGGTTCGCGGCAGGAGGAGGCCCAGCGGCTTGGACGAATTCTCCGTCCGAAGCTCGGTGAAAACCGCGCCTGGTTCTACACGCTGGTAACCTCTGATACGGTGGAAGAGGGATTTGCGGCACACCGGCAGCTGTTTCTTGTTGAGCAGGGTTATCCCTATAATATAATCAGTTAAGGGTGGGGGGTGCGGACAAAAAGCTGCCGGACGAGACGGCGAAAAAAGAGCGGCGTTCGGTTTCCAATCTTTGTCCCAAAATCATTTATGATTATGTAACAAAACAAGGAGGTGAGTAATTTTGCGTTTTGCGATTTATTCCCGAAAATCGGTCTTCACCGGCAAAGGAGAATCCATTGAAAATCAGGTTGAAATGTGCCGGGAGTACATCTTTTCAAAGTTCGATGGAGCAACCGACGCGGATATTACGATTTACGAAGACGAAGGTTTCTCCGGCAAAAATACCGACCGGCCCCATTTTCAGCAAATGCTGAAAGACATCAGG
>DHDF01000153.1:0-1708 GCA_002399225.1 bacterium UBA4883 | reverse complement strand
CGTCAGCGACTTTTCCGCGCTGATTGAAGAACTGAATGCCCGCGGAATTTCCTTTATCTGTATCAAAGAGGAATTCGACACATCGACGCCGATGGGCAAAGCGATGATGTATATTGCATCGGTATTCGCACAGTTAGAACGGGAAACCCTCGCGGAACGTGTCCGGGACAACATGCTGATGCTGGCGCGAACCGGTCGCTGGCTGGGTGGGACCACGCCGACGGGATTCACGTCCGAAAAGGTGTCGGAAGTGATCATCGACGGCAAAGTCAAAACTTCCTGCAAGCTGAAATGGAATCCGGAAGAAATCAGGGTCGTCCGGCTGATGTTTGAAAAATTTCTGGAGTTGCGTTCTCTTTCCGGAGTCAGCAAATATCTGATCAAGCAAGGGATTCGAGGCCGTATGGGGAAATATTACTCTTTGCTCGGCATCAAGGAAATTTTGCAGAATCCCGTTTATTGTGTGGCAGATAAGGATGTGCGGGATTATTTTGTGTCCCTTGGCTCGGAAGTCTGCTTTGAGGAAACGGAGTGCTCCGAGAAATACGGCTTACTTTCTTACAACAAACGGGATTATAAAAAAAAGAATGCCCCGCGTCAGCCGGTGGAGCACTGGATTATCGCCGTGGGCAGGCACAGGGGCATTGTGCATGGAAAGCAGTGGATCATCGTGCAGAACCTTTTGGAGCGGAATAAAACAAGCAGCGGGGCTGTCAAGGAGCATAACGATTATTCCCTGCTTTCCGGCATGATCCGCTGTACAAAATGCGGGAGCCGGATGTTTGCAAAGGCCCGCAACAGTAATCATAATCTTTATGACTATATCTGTCAGAGTAAGCTGCGCGGCGGGATGAAACTGTGCGACTGTCCGAATCTGAACGGTCAACAGACGGATGATACCGTCTGTGACTACCTGATGCAGTACACCGAAGAAAGTTCCGATATTTTTCGATTACTGGAACAATTGAAAAACGATTTGCAGAAAGAAAACCGGCAGGACCCAATTGATGAAATCGACGCACGGATTGCAAAATGTAATCTTGAGATGGACAACCTGATTCAGACACTTGCCAAGAATCAAGCGGGCAGTGCATTCGTTCAGCGTGTCAATCAACGGGTTACGGAACTGGACGGAGAATTGCAGCAGTTGACCGCCGAGAAAAAACGGATGGAAAAAACCGCGCGGGTTGGCAGTGAAAAAGAAATTCAGTTGGATATGATGGTTTCCGCACTGTCGAGCCTGAAAGACCATTTCAAAGATCTGACCATTCAGGAAAAAAGGACATTAGTACAGCTCCTGATACAGAAAATCGAGTGGGACGGAGAAAATCTCCGTATTTTTATTTATGGCGAATAAAAATCCGCCGGCAGCCGATTCGCCATGTAAGGCGAAATTGCCTTTCGGCTGGTGGCGCATTCCCGGCGAACGAGATCGTCGTGCCGATCATCATCATGAGTTATATGGCGGCCGGGACCCTGACCGATTACCAGAGCCTCACGCAGCTTCACACCCTTTTTGTCGGCCATGGGTGGACCCCGCTGACCGCCGTCTGCGTCATGCTCTTTTCCCTCATGCACTGGCCGTGCGGAACGACGTGCCTCACCATCCGCAGGGAGACGCAGAGCGCGAAGTGGACGGCACTCGCCTTCGCCATTCCGACGCTGGCGGGGATCACCATCTTCTTCCTCGTAGCGAACGCCACCCGCC
>DHDF01000050.1 GCA_002399225.1 bacterium UBA4883 | reverse complement strand
GGTCACAGGTTCGAGCCCTGTTGCGTCCACCAGAAAAATGGGCCCACCATGCGGTGGGCCTCTATTTTTTGCCTGTTGCAGGCATTGCATGCCCGCGCCGAGCCCTGCACATTTTCGTGCAAGGCCTTATATTTAACAACAATTGGTTTTTCGGTTCGCTTGTATTTACAATTTTCCGGATTTATAATGTATTTAATCCTTCTTTATTGTAAAAAACGTGTAAAAAATGAAATAACAATTGTATAAAAACTTAGTGAATATCCCTAAAATTCTGTTATTTGAAAAAGGACTGGAAATGGAGAAAAAAATTCTTGCCGTTTTTGGAACGAGACCGGAAGCGATTAAAATGTGCCCCCTTGTGAAAGAGCTCGAATCGCGGCCTCGGTTTCGCACGGAAGTCTGCGTTACGGGCCAGCACAGGCAGATGCTGGATCAGGTATTAAGGGTATTTGAAATTTGCCCGGATTATGACCTGTCCGTCATGAAGGAAGGGCAGACGCTTTTTGATATTACGGTAAGCATTTTGACCCGGATTAAGCCTGTGCTGGTGAAAGCAAAGCCGGATGTGGTGCTTGTCCACGGGGACACCAGTACGACCTTTGCGGCGGCTTTGGCCTGCTTTTATCTGGGCATCCCGGTCGGTCATGTCGAAGCGGGGCTGCGCACCTATAACAACCGCGCTCCCTTTCCCGAAGAATTCAACCGTCAGGCGGTGGGCTCCATCGCGCAGTATCATTTTGCCCCCACGCCTGCGGCCAGAGACAATCTGCTGCGGGAAGGGAAAAATCCGGAGACGGTTTTTGTTACGGGAAACACGGGGATCGACGCCTTACGGACCACGGTCCGGCAGAATTACTCCCACCCGGAATTGACGTGGGCCTCTCATGGCCGGCTGATCCTCATCACGGCTCACCGCCGGGAAAATCTTGGCGAACCCATGATTCACATGTTCCGGGCCATTCGCAGGACGATGGAGGAATATCCGGATGTGAAGGCGATTTATCCCGTCCACCGGAATCCTGCGGTCAGAAAAGCGGCGGAACGGGAACTGAGCGGATGCGAACGGATTCATCTGATCGATCCGCTCGATGTTTTGGATTTTCATAATTTTTTGGCGCGCAGTTATTTGGTCCTTACAGACAGCGGCGGAATTCAGGAAGAGGCGTCTTCGCTTGGGAAACCCGTCCTTGTCATGCGGGATACGACGGAACGCCCGGAAGGGATCGCCGCGGGGACGTTAAAGCTGGTGGGCGCGGATGAAGAAAAAATCTACCGCAGTTTCAAGGAATTGCTTGAGGATCAAGAGGTCTACGATAAAATGAGCCATGCTTCCAATCCCTATGGGGACGGCTTTGCCAGCGGAAGAATCGCGGATATTTTGGAAGAGTTGCTCATGAAACAGGACCGGTGAATGGGAGACGGAGTGCAGAATGGACCGAATCGTTCAAAATATGGGATTGTTTGTCGCGCTCGGTTTTATTGTTTTCAGCATCGATGATCTGGTCTGGGACATTCTGAATATTGTTCGGAACATCAGGCACGGAGAGCTGAAACGCCTGCCGTTTGAATCCCTCGACGCGGCGCCCCCGAAATTGCTGGCGGTGGTGATCGCGGCGTGGCATGAGGACAATGTTCTGGAAGCCGTCGTTGGCAATCTGCTTTCCTCTCTGCAATACCCACCATCGATGTACCATGTTTTTATCGGCGTATACCCCAACGACGAGGCGACCGTCCGCGTCGCTGACGCGCTGGCCCGCAGGCACGGCAACGTGCACCCCATCGTGAACGCCCGCCCCGGCCCGACCACCAAGGCGGACAATGTCAACAACGTCATCCGCGCCATCAAGCGGTACGAAAGCGAACGCGGCTGGCGGTTCTGCTCGGTCACCATACACGACTCCGAGGACGTCGTCCACCCCTATGAACTCAAACTGACGAGCTATCTGCTCGATTCATACGACGTGCTGCAATTTCCCGTGATCCCCCTGCAAAAGATGCCCACCCTGAGGAACATATGGCAGGGCATGACGATCGGCACCTATGCCGACGAGTTCGCTGAGAACCACTACAGGACCATGGGGGCCCGCGAGGCGATGTCCGCGATGGTCCCGTCCGCGGGGACGGGCTTTGTCGTGTCGCACAGGATCCTCGACCGTTGGGGGGACCGGCCGCTTTTGCCGGAGGACAGCCTGACCGAGGACTATAAATTGTCGCTGATCCTGGCCGAAAGGGGCTTTAAAACGCATTTTGTTCTGGAGAAGGTCCCCCGGCTGATGGACAATCACACCGTCCGGTGGGATTTCGTCGCGACGCGGAGCTTTTTCCCGGATACGTTCAAGACCGCGGTCCGGCAGAAAACGCGCTGGATCTACGGGATCACGATGCAGTCGGCCAGGGTCTCCGAAATCTTCAAACCCAGCAGCATGGGGTTTGCGGGCAGGTATTCGATTTACAAGGACCTGAAGGCCAAGCTGGGCAACATCATGGTGCTGCCCGGCTACCTCGTATTCCTCTATTACCTTGCGTCGTTGGTTTTTCCGCTTCCCTACATGTATCCCCGGGGGACCCTGGCGTACGGGCTTTGCGTATTTTTAACGCTGATGATGGTGTTTCGCCAGACCATGCGGGCGGTGGCGATCGCAAACTTTTACGGATTTAAAAGTATGGCCGTGGCGTGCCTGTTGCCTCCGCTCATGCCGGTCCGCCTCGTCTGGGGCAACATCATCAATCTGACGGCTACCCTGAAGGCCTGGAAGCTCTATTTCTTCGGAACGGGGACAAAGAAAAAGCCCAGGAAAGTCGCATGGAGCAAAACGGACCATACGTTTCTGCAGCAGCCGGTTCTGCGCCGCTACTACCGGAACATCGGAGACGTCCTGCTGGAAAAGCAATACATAGACGTGAGCTCGCTGAGCGCCGCGCTCCGGCAGAGCAGGGAGAAAGGCTCCCACGTTGGCGAAGTACTGCTCAGGCGGGGTCTTATCACAGAGGAACAGCTTGCGGAGGCTGTCGCAAGCGTCCGGCATAATATTTTTGTGGGCAGCCTTCGCGCCTTTACCCATAACCTTTCGGGCGAGTTTGACAAGGATATGCTTGCAAAGCGGCTGCTGTATCCTGTTTTGGAAACGGAAGCCGTGACCGTTTTCGCCGTGAACGAACTCTCCGATCTCGAAGATCCGCCGAGGCCGCCCGGCGCTTCCATGCGGCAATGCGGCTTTGTATACACAACGCGGGCCAGCATCCTCGAAGCCATTCACAGTCCGGACACCCCTGCGTCGATCGGATACCGGTCCGTCACCCGGCGCCTTGATGCCGGCGCAATCACCTGGGAGCAGGCCGTCCTCGCAATCGACCATTACGGGTATACGGCGGACATCCTTTCCTACATGGGATTGGAGGAGCCCGGCGGCCGCGCGAAGAAACCCCGCGGGCTTTCGCAGGACGCCGGCATTCCGGCCGCGGCGCTTCAGTCCTCTGATGACTTTCTCTGATGAAGGGTGATCTCGATGACGATCCGAAAGAACTGGTTCGTATATTTTTCGCTGGCGGCGTTTGAAATCTGCGCCGTGTACGCCCTGGCAAGCGACATCCAGCGGATGTCCGCCGCGAGGGCGCATCCGTATCTGTGGTGCGGCGGGCTGCTGTGCGCCCTTGCGCTCGCGTTGGGCCTTGTCTGCGCCGGCGCCGGCATTTTCGGCGCGTCTTCGTCCCGCCGGCACGCGTTGAGGCGAAAGCGAAGGCACGGGCCGGCCGCCGAGCGGGCGGTCGTCGCCGCTGTGATGCTCCTGAGCGCCGCTTTGCGGATCTGGACGATCGCGAAGCTGCCGATTACCCCTTCGTCCGATTTTCAAACCTATTATCAGGTTGCCGAACTGCTGGTGAAGGGCGGTCTGAGCGGTTCCGGCTACAGCGGGTACATTGCGGAGTTTCCGCACGTCATCGGCTATCCGTTTGTTCTGTCGCTTCTTTTCCGTATCACGGGGACGTCGGTCCGGGCAGGACTGTATCTGAATCTGGCGGCAAGCCTGCTGGGCGTATTCGTGACCTACCGCATCGCCCGGTCCTTATTCGGACGCCTTGCGGGCATGACAGCGCTGTTTCTGGAGGCGTTTTGGCCTTCCCAGATTCTATATGGGACGATCCTTGGCTCCGAATCCGTTTTTACCTGCATGCTGCTGATATGTATATGGCTTTTCCTCTATCTCTACCGTTATCCGGTCACGCTCGGCAACAGGGAAAGCTCCATGTTTTTGTGCGTCGCGCTGGGCGTCTCTCTTGCGCTGACCAACGCCGTCCGTCCTTTTGCGACCATCCTGCTGATCGCGGCGGTCCTCTGCATCGTTCCCTATACCGTTCAATTCAATCAGAACGAAAAAATGCTCAACGGGAGACTCAGCCGCGCATCCTGCCAGGGCTGGTTCCTCGCGCTGGTGATTTCCCTCAGCTTTGTTCTGTGCAGTCAGTTGATCTCCGTATCCATTTCCAATGCCGTTGCCTACAAATTGCCCAGCGGCTCCGTGTCCTTTGGCTATAATCTGATGGACGGCGTCAACGTCAAGGCCAAAGGCGCCTGGAACCAGCAGGACGCGGATTATTTCGCCCATGTTTTCTCGTCAACCAATTCGGCGCAGGCGGCCCAGCAGGCGAGCCGCGACGTCGCCTTTGAGCGGATCGGCGGCGACCCGCTGGGCGTGCTCAACCTGTCCGTGGAGAAATTTACGATGCTTTGGGGAAACGACGATTACGCCGCGACATGGACGGCCCTTTTTCTCGGGCAGCAGGGCGGTCTCACTCCGGAACGGCAAGCCGTCATCGACCGATTCACGCGGCTGAACGATGCTTTCTACTTATTCGCGGTTTTCTTTTCCGCCGTGTTCGGGTTTTCCCTGTTCCGGCAAAAGAATGCGCAGCCCGCGCAGGGAATGATTTTGCTCTTTATCGGCACCGTCGTCCTTCACATGTTCCTTGAAAACCAGAACCGCTACCACTAT
>DHDF01000070.1:389-6967 GCA_002399225.1 bacterium UBA4883 | reverse complement strand
TAATAAGATGCCCACGGGAGAGTCACGTCTCCTGTGGGTTTTTCACGTTTTTTTCGTCCGCCTCCGGAACCGATACCTGCATAGCAGCGTTCAGTGCATCCATAACCTGATTCATATTGGAAAGGGTAATCAGCCGTCCTGCTTCATATTCTGTTAATTTTTCATTGTCATGCTGCAAGGCTGCCCAGAGCATAAACCGGATATCTTTCATGACTTTTTCTGGCTTTGGTTTTCCGTTCAGGTCCTTTTCTGGCTTTGGCTTTTCATCCGGGCCCTTTTCTTCCGTTCCGGTTCCCGTGATGGCGTCCATCGCGCTTTCCAGGCTGCCGTAGCGGTCCTCCATCGCACACATGGCGTTCATGTCAAAAACAAGATGATAGGTTTTTCCGTCTGCCAGAGTGATTGCCTTACCCTGAGCATCTTTCAGATTGCTCCCGGTGATATGTGCATTCATTTATAATTCCTCCAAAATTAAATTTCCGTTCTCCGGGTTCATGCACCCGGATTACGCATATAAGGGCCGGGAAAACCGGCCCTGTTTTGCTGCTCTTTCGCAAATTTTTCAACGCTCCCTGACCGGCTCCCAGTCGTCCGCAACAAGGTCTTTCCGCTGCGGCTCCCACCGAGGCAGAAGCTTTCCATTCGACATTGATGTGCAGCAAAGTTCGCTGTTGGTCGGCTGGATAGCCCAATCGTCTGGCCATCCCTTGCGCTTGATGTACTTCCCTTTACGCGCTGCTTCCGCAATATCCATAGTCATGTCCTCCTTATGCCGCGGCCACAGTAAACGTGACCGTCTGATTCGCGAGTTTCTGGCCGTAAATGTCGGTTGCCCCAGACAGCACGATGCTGTATGTAGCGCCTGCCGTCAGAGCGGCGGCCGGTGTCACCGTCAGCACTTTCCCGGACGCATCGGCCGTTACCGTTGCCGCTGCAATCCCTGAATTACCTAAAAGCATCACGCCTGAATAGTCCGCGATTGCATTGTTAAACGTCAAAACCGGTTTTATGTCCGCCGCTACTCCGGTCGCATTGTCCGCCGGTACAGCTGCAACCGTGAGGGCTTCGATTGCACTTGCCTTCGGTGTCTGCACCTGATTAAACCAATCTGCCGCCCCGGTGAACGCTGCTTCCGTCGTGTCCGCACTTGTGCCGGACAGCGATTTCAACATTGTTTTTGACGCATCCTGCGGATTCGGCACATTCCATTGATGCACGGTAACCAGCGGCGAAAAAGACAACTCATATCCATTCGCGCTGACTTTGTCCGTTTTGGATTTTGCGTCAACCGGCCCAAGGCTGAAAGTGCCTTTATAAAACCAGCGGTAAAGGTAATCACCATTTCCAAGCGACACCCGGAAGCCGACCGCATAATACGGCGTCTGGTCGTATTCCCCGGTATCATAGGCCCGCCCTGTCGTCGGGTCAAAAGGCTGCCCGGAAAGTTCTGCCTTTTTTCGCTCCGCCACACCTGACACTGTCAACGTAACTTCAGGAGCGCCGGAGTAATAAGTAAACATCTTTTTGTTGTCGTAATAATTGCTGTCGGACGATACTTTTGGATCGTACTTAGCTTCGCCTAATGCGGCAAGGTAGAAGGGCGCTTCCGTTCTGAAAGCGTTCTTTGTATCCTCCAAAATCTTTGCGGCATAGAAGTTATCGCAGCCACAAATTTCACCAACAACATTTTCGTCTTGGCTCATTCCGCTTTACCTTCTTTCATAGAAATAGAAATCCCGCCGCCAGCCATAATGACCGGTGTCGGGCTGATAGGGGATATGGCCGACCGGACCGCGAGTAAACCCGGCATTTACAAATGCCTGCTCGATTTCATCGGGGGCGGTCAGCATATTTGATTTTTTCCGAGTATAAAAACTAATCTGCACCCGCGGCTCGTGACTTGTTTCCTGCCCGTCGGCCCACGTCTTGCCCTCATCATTCACCAGAAAATAGACGATAAATTGGTTGGGAAGCTGCGGCGCGGCCGGCTGATTTGGATCCGTCTGCCACCGCTCAAAATCATAGGGGATCCCGGTATCTGCTTGAAACTGTGTCAGCACCGATTCGGCGGTGTCCATCCACTTGCTCAATTGCCCGGCACCCCTTTCTTTTTCAGCACAGCGCGCTCAGCGGCACGGATTTCTTTTTTATTATCGTCTACTGCGGGACGCACAAACGGGTCTGGAAATTCAGGCGAGTGCCCGTCTCCATATTCCTGGTAAACGCCATGTTTTGCTTCCGGGTGCTTTTCCATATCAATGCCGACGGTTCCGTAGATGTAATTGCCGTTCTGCTTTGCCGGAGTAACTTCTATTGCATCTTCCACCGCGCCGGTTTTACGATGTCTGTGTGCGCCTGCTTTCATAGACTTCTCCACAATCGGCAGGGCGGCGTTCACGGCATCCTTGCAGGCGTCGTCAATGTTATTTCCGGCCGCTTCAATCTTCTCAAGGTATTTGTCCAACTTCGGCAGAGTAACCGACACGGACAGTGCCGATTTTCCGTAGGGCCTACCCATTCATGCTCGCCCGCACTTTCATTTCAATTTGCCGGTGTTCCCGGCGGATATCGTCAAAGCTGGTGATCCGATAGATAACCCCAGCATCGTCCACAATGCGGCACATCCGGGTAATCCGGGCATCGTACCACACGCTGACCGTCGCCGGGGCCGTGGCCTGTGTACTGCTTGCCACCCATGCTTCACTGCCGTGGACGTTTTCCCATTTTGCCCATGTCCAGATCGGCGGATCCGATTCAGACTTATTTCCGATATCCACCCAGTGATCTTGCTTATGGATGCCGGAGCCCGTTGGGATATTCCGCTGGATGCGGATTCGCGCTGTCATTTCACCCGGGTCCTTAATCATACGGGGATCACCCGGCCTTTTGAGAGCAGAGCATAAAACGCTGCCGGAACGGATATATCTCCGCCCCGGTGCATCCATGCCCAGGTTGCATATAGCAAAATTGCCTGCTTGACCTTTTCCGGCACCGTATCATATCCGGCGGTATAGATAATTTGCAACCGGCTGGAAACCGGAACATTGCCGTCTGGTTTCAATACAAGCTCCGCCGGGCCGCCGTCATCGTGGACGTCAAACTGTGCCGTCACATCTTGCTGTGTGCCGTCCGGCAGTTCAACCACAATGCTTTGCAGCTCGCGGAACGGCGGCCGGGGAAGTGTGATAGCAAGCGGAGCATCAGGCTGCGGGGACTCCGGCTCAACAGTAAGCTGCAAAGTTTGTTCGCAGTATGCAACATTTTGATGCGCTTCCGCTTCCTCACGTCCCGCTTTCAGTAGGGAATTCACCATAGGCTCTTGATCTGTGCTGATCGGCAAGCCTTGCATCCAGCCTTTGAAATCATCCAGGTTTACCGGTTCCGCCGCCGGCGGCGTTATCACCTTTACCACTCGGCTTTACCTCCTTCACCGGGTCCGCAGGCTGCGAATTTTGCTTCCCGTCGACTGCTTTTGCGTAGCCGGCCCGAATCAGGTCTTTCGCGGTCGCATCGTCCGTTTCAACGACCTCGCCCACGGCAAAGGAAAATTTTGGGCTTGCGCAACTCATCAAAATTTTAATTTTCATCCGTCGTCACCATCAGGCTCCGGCCTTAAGGACCATCGTCTGGATAGCTTCGGGGAGAACCAACTTGCCGTCAGTCCGTTCGTTTCCTTGGAATCCGACTTGACCGTTTTTGGCATAAAGCTCATTCAAAACCTGCATCTGCATTCCCATGGTGTCCTTAATCGTGTACTGTTTGAAATCGCCGAACGCGATGATCTTGTTCCCGGCGGTGAAAGTCGGCATATAGTCCGAAATCTCCACGGGGCGTCCGAGAAGTGTGTTGGATTGACCAGCGGTGAGGCCCGGCTGCCACATGTAATCTCCTGTCGTCGCGTTCTTGAGCTTTCGAATCGCCTTTTCTGTGTCAAGTCCCATCAAAAAAGTGGAATTTGCACGATAAGCGGCCTTAAGAGAGAAATAGAGGTCAAGCAGCTCGTCGGCAATAATTACGCCTGCTGTGGCCGTGGTAACGCCAATCTGCGCATCAGTGAGGACGCCCGTAGGCTTCTTGGTGGCATCGGCTGTCGCACCGGACAGATAAGCCGGTTCCTCTGCCGCAATAAACGCCTGAGAAAAGCTCCGGGCAATGTGAGCCTGAAGATCAAATTCAGCATCATTGAGCAGTTCTTCGGATACGCGGATAATCCGGCCAAGCTTATGAGAGCCGATTGTCACATTTCCGAATGTATCGTCAGATTCGGGATATTCACCATTTTCGTCGATCCAGCCCGCCGCGCCGTAAGAATTTGCAAGGGTAATTTTGCGGTCGGCGGTCAAGGTAATTATGGTTGCTAACCGGCGCATAACAACGGTCTTGTCGAGCAGTTCCCGAATGGAAGTTTCAAGTTCCGCCGGCATGACAAGCATTCCGCCACTATCAGCGCTGGTAGACATAACGTTGGTCAGGAGCTTTTGCTGCTCTCCGGTCAGAAAATTTTTTCCGTGGCGCACTGCGCCATAGAACGCGTCCTTGTATTCGGCGGTCGCAGTGATTTTCTGCGGTTTGCCGCCGTCTTTCGGCTCCGCCTTTGCTTTTGCCGGTTCCGGGATCTGTTTCAGCGCGTCCTCGCGGGCCTGTTGCTTTTCCCCAGCCTTAATCTCTGCGTCCAGTTTATCGATATCAGCGTCGATCTTGTTGTAGGCATCCAGGTCTCCGGCGTCGAGCTTTACACGGGCATCTTTGACGAGGGCGGCCAGCTTTTGTTTTTTCTCAATCAGGGTCATATAAATTCCTTCTTTCTAAAAGTTTAGGGATTTTTCAATTAGGTCCAGCTTTGCATGGGCAATCGCAAGCGCCTGTGTATTGGGTTCAGGTGGTGCAGCGGGCTGTGGCTCTACCGGTTTCGGCTTCTCTCCGGCGCCCGCTTTCTTTTCTGCCAGCATCGCACGGGTTTTCTCAATCACCGCGCGGGGAAGAGGCAGGCCATAGGCCACATTGACAAGCTGCGGAGCGGCATCCGAGATTTGGTCTACAAGTCCGAGCTCGACCGCATGGGCCGCGGTAATCCACGTCTCGTTGTCCATCAGTTTCAAGGCATCTTTTTCGGACATGCCGGACTTTGCCACATAAGCTGCGGCTATTGATTTATCTGCTTCTTGCAGACTGGCCGAACTGGTGTCCATTGCATGGTAATTGCCCTGCGCCATCGACGATACCCGATGCACCATTAATTGGGCGGTCGGCGACATATCGGACGGCCCGGCCATCGCAATAACCGACGCGGCAGATGCCGCAAGACCCGTAATGTGGATGCGCACGCCCCCAGCATAACTGCGGAGCGCCGAATAAATCGTTGACCCGGAAAACACGTCACCACCGTAGCAGGTGGAGATTTCCACATCCAGCGGTGCCCCATTTGCCTCTGCGATTGCCTGCCGAATATTCTGTGGCGCCGTCGTGCCGATACCAAACCAACTATAAATCTGCTGGTCATCATCCGGTACGATATAGCCTTTAATTTCAACTGCCATTTTTATCACCTCCACTCTTCGTGGATTCCGCCGAAGCAGTCATCAGCTTCTCGAGACTTCGCAGATTACCGTTTGCGAGATAAGCGTCGCCGCCCTGCTCCGGTGGGATGCGGTCCATATCTTCAAGCTCACGGATATCGTTTGCCGACATCCAGCCATTTTGACGGGCGACAGCGTAGCCATCCATGCGTGACTTATAATCGCCACGCAGCAGGCCTTCAACTGAAAACTTTGGAAAATACAATGTCTGCTCCTGCGGCATCAAAAGCTGTGCTGTAATAGCACGCTCAATGCGCACGAGATATGGACGCAGCGTATAGATCACATAGTTCAAGCTCATCTGCTCGATGTTTGAAAACGTTGCATGGTCGAGGTCGCCGATCATGTGCAGCGGCACGTTGTAAAACCGGGCAATTTCCTCAACCTGAAATTTTCGGGTTTCAAGCATTTGGCTTTCCTGCGGGCTGTCAGTAACTTTCTGAAATTTTGACCCTTGCTCTAAAAACAGTAGGCGTGCCGCATTCGAAAGGCCGGAATATTCTTTTTTGGTATCTTTTTTATATTGCTCGAGCTGGTCACCTTCCATGACGTCTGGATATTCGATAATTCCGCCGACATTCGCACCATTTTTGAAATAATCCGATGCAAATTCCTCTGCGGCTTCACCCAATCCGATTGCATTCTGCGCCAGTTCCAACGGCCGGAAAGCGTTTAATGCGTCCATTGAGAACCAGTCTACCCGGAAAATCTGATCTTTTCGAAGAATAAACTGCTCTTTTCCGGACGGCGTGACAACGTATTCCAGCTCCTGCGTCTCTGAATTCCGCCGCACCCGGACGTAAGGTGTCGTAATATTCCACATCTGGACGATCTGCCCGGCATTATTCCGCACCGCTTCGGCATACCCGCGGCCATAAATCAGCATGTTTGCGATAAAAGCCTGCCAAAACTGAAAGCTGTCTGTCTCCGGGTTCGGTACATCGTGAAGCACGCCGTAAAGCGGCAGATCCGTCGCCTTTTCTTTTCCGGTCTCCGTTTTCC
>DHDF01000070.1:0-238 GCA_002399225.1 bacterium UBA4883 | reverse complement strand
TCCGTTTTCCGGTACAAAAACAGCGGCAGGGACGCGATACTTTCCGATAAAAGCCGGACGCACGCGAACACAGCCGTTGTCTGCAGAGCATTTTTAGCATTGATATGGATGCCGACTTTGGAGAGGATTGCTCCCAGTGCCGACCGCAACTCCGGACTTGGTCTGGCCAGCGTCGAAAGATTCTTGAAAAAGGTCTTTACCCGATTGAGAAATTTCAAATTGCAATCACCCCATGTTC
>DHDF01000127.1:1142-2932 GCA_002399225.1 bacterium UBA4883 | reverse complement strand
GACCAGCTTCCAGCCCCGCTCCGTCTGGTGCAGAATGGATTCGATCTGCTCCGCAAGATATTTTTCGCCGTTGCAGGCGGCCATTAAAATCGTGATCATCTTTATAAACTCCGTCGGCTTTTTTAAAGGACAGGACCCGGATCTTTGCCCTCTGTTTTCATTATTATATCATAGATCCGCCGGCCCGCGGCGAACGGATTGCGCCTTGATTTGGCTTCGGGTGTGTTATATACTTGATTTGACAATAAACTGCTGGGAGAAAAACATGCGCGACGAGATCAGACGGCTTTCCGTTTTCTATCGAAAATACCGGTGGGCGTTTTTGGCCTCCCTCTGCCTTTGCCTTCTGGCGTTCGGCTTTATGCTGACGCACAGCTCCCTGACCATCGACGAAGAAACATGGATCCATCACTCTTCCGGCTCGCTTGCCTGGATCCCGCAGGGGAGGTTCGGCATCTGGCTGCTGAATTTCGTGCTGTCGCCGCAGGGAAGCTACGTGCCCGGGGTCTGGGACTGGCTCTCCGTGATCCTCTGGGCTTGCAGCGCGCCGCTTTTTCTCTACAGCCTGCCGCAGTTCTGCCGGAAATACAGCCGGTTCTCAGCTTTTGTGTTCTGCTCGTATTTTTCCGCCTTGCCGCTCTGCGCCGGAGAGATCCTGTCGTATTCCATGTTCAACCTGCAGATTTCCATCGCCATGCTTCTCACGGCCCTGGCCTGCTGCCTGTCCGATTTTTACGCGCGGCGGGGGAAGAAGCTGCCGCTGGCCGGCGCCGCGGCCGCTCTGTTTTTTGCCGTCTCCGTCTATCAGGCCTTTCTGTGCGTTTATCTGACCTGGATCGCCGTCTTCTTTTTTCTCCGCACGGTGCGCGGCGGAAGGAATCTCCGCGCGGCGCTTTTCCGCCTGCTGCCTTACGGCGCGGTCCTGGCCGTCTCTTTCGCCGCCTATCTCGCGGTCGATTCCCTGCTCTACCGCTCTTTTCGCTTGACCGGGATGCAGGACTTCGCTGAAAGTTATGTGGGATGGGCGGGGACGAACCCCGTAAAAGCTCTCGCCTTCGCGCTCGCCAAGGTGGTGCAGGTGTCGTTCGGGATCACGGTTTTCGGCGTTTACATCTACAGCGGATTTGCCGTCTGCGTGACGACGGCGGCTTTCTGCCTTGCGGTGCTTTTCCTGATCCGGAGGCGGCGCGGCGGGGGAAGGAGGGGGCTGCCCTTGTTTCTTGCGGCGCTGTGCCTGATCGTTTCGCCGTTCGCCCTGTTCCTCGCGCTGGGGACCTACCGGATGCCCGGACGCGCGCTTCTGGCGCTGGTTCTGCTTGGGGCGTTCCAGTGGGTCTGGCTGCTGACCGATTTCGTCCGGTGGCTTCCGGCGGCGTCCGTCAGGAGGATCGCCGCCGGTGCCGCGGCCGTGGTGCTGGCTTACGACGTGTTCGCCATGAACCGGCTGTTTTACGACAGCTACCGGGTCTATCTGCGGGACGTTTCCACAGCGGAATCGATCGCCGGCGCAATGGAAAAGAAGGATCTGCCGTTCCGGCGGGAACCCGTCGTTTTTGTCGGGATGTATCACGATCATACGGATGAAAATCTGGTGATTTCCGGTTCCTGCGGAGGTTCTTTCTTCGACTGGGACGACGGCAACGATTCCAGGCTCCACAACTTTTTCGGCGCGGAGGGGATCCCGTTGATCCGACCCTCTTCCCGTCAGGTCGGGGAGGCGCTTCAGGCTTCAAAAAATAGGCCGGTCTGGCCGGATGCCCGCAGCGTTTTCAAAGCGGGGGACTGCATTG
>DHDF01000127.1:786-968 GCA_002399225.1 bacterium UBA4883 | reverse complement strand
ATCTTTCGGAGCCGACGGAGAACTGGTACCGCGTCAATCGGATGAGGTGAACGGTCGGCCCGGTCCAGATCGAATTCTCCGTGGCGCGCCGATCCTGACGGGAAACCGGTAACGACCCGTTCGGGGAAGCCGGGAGACATAAAAAAGGCCGCTTGAGCAGCGGCCTTTGAAAGGAATGCGGT
>DHDF01000127.1:346-628 GCA_002399225.1 bacterium UBA4883 | reverse complement strand
GGTACCTTTTGTGTTACATCTCGTCACTGAAAATGCAGCCGTCCGGGAATTCCGCGGAGCAGCAGGCCTCATTCGGAATGGTATAAAAATTATCCTTCTTCGGCTCTTTCTCGGCCGCGACCTTCGTCCTTGTCTTCGTATTCTTCAGTTCCACTTTTTTCATACCAAAACCTCCTGACGTTGCGGAGCGATTTCGCTCCCTTATTCTTCCCGGTCCCGCCGGCCGGCGGAACTTCCGCGGACCGGTCAACCGGTTTCTTTTTATCTTCCGACACCAGTATA
>DHDF01000127.1:0-183 GCA_002399225.1 bacterium UBA4883 | reverse complement strand
CTAAATCAACCCTAATTTAGTAGATTTTAAGGGTAATTTTTCCACTTTTTTTATGAATGATGGCAGGTCCGCCCCGTCGTCCCGGCGGAAAACGGCGGCTGAGGCGGAAAATCCGGGCCCATCAGACGGCGATTTTTGTTTTCCCCGATTGACATCTCAGCTATTACGTGTTACTATGCAGCA
>DHDF01000020.1:1869-4139 GCA_002399225.1 bacterium UBA4883 | reverse complement strand
TGCTCGACTTCATCCAGGACGAAAGCCGCGCCGTCCTGTTTTCGTCCCACATCACTTCCGACCTCGAGCGCGTCGCAGACTCCGTCACGTTTCTTCACGGGGGAAAGGTCGTATTCAGCCGCGAGAAAGACGAGCTGGAAGATCAAATGGGGATCTTAAAATGCGGCGCCTCGCAGTTCGGCAAGCTGAATCCGGCCGACTTCCTGCGCGTGCGCCGCGGCGAGGCCGAGTGTGAGGCGCTTGTGGCCGACCGGGCCGGCGCGAAGAAAAAATATGCGGACTTTGTCATTGATCCCGCGCCGCTCGACGAGATTATGCTGCTGTATGCAAAGGGGGAAAAATCATGACAGGACTCATGCTCAAAGATCTGCTGTACCTGAAACGAACGACCAAAGTACTGCTCCTTCTTCTCGCTTTTTATCTGGTCCTTTTTATGACGGCCGGCTCGGAAAGCGCCGCCTCCGGGGCTCTCTCCGGCATCATCGTGATGCTGACTCTCATCCTTTCCGCCAATGCATTTGCCTACGATGAAACCGCAAAATGGAAAACCTATGAACTTAGCCTTCCCGTTCCGAGACACCGCATCGTTCTGGCACGTTATTTGCTCACGCTGGCCTTTTCTACGGCTCTGTCGCTGTGTTCCCTGCTGGGGGAATGGATTGCCTACCGCGGGGTCTTGTGGGAAAGCGCCGCCGCTGTGCTGGCTTCCTGGAGCATTTCCCTGCTGTTCTGCGCCGTCTTGTTTCCGGCCATGTACAAATACGGCTCGCAGAAGGCCCGGCTGGTGCTAATTGTTTTTGTCATGCTGCCGGTCCTGTTTCTGCTCCTGCTCTCAAAGGCAAACCTGCCCATGCCCGGCGGCTCTGCCTTGACGCTTATTTTCCGTCTGCTTCCGCTTCTGGCTGCTGCGGCCTATGGGGCCTCTTATGGGATCTCCTGCCGCATTTTTGCTACCGGAACGAGAAAATCCGGCATCGGTTCCAAAACATGACAGGTGAGATTATTTCATCTTTAAAATAAGATAATATAATTTTTAATATTATATTATCTTAGCAAAATAGGGAATGATGATTGCATCTTCCGGCGGGCGGTGGTAAAATAAAAAAATGTCGTTTGTCGTTTTTAGTTTAAAAAACAGAAGGAGAAAAGAATGGCGGATTATGTGATTATTACGGACTCGTCCTGCGATTTGCCGGGGGATCTTGCAAAAGAACTTGAAATCGTTGTTCTTCCTCTTTCCTTTCATATCGGCGGGAAAGATTATCGCAATTATCTGGATGAGCGTGAAATGCCGATTCAGGAATTTTATCGTCTTATCCGCGCCGGAGAATCCTGTACCACCGCCGCCGTGAATGTCGACAGCTACAAAAGGGCGATGGAGCCTCTGCTGCGGCAGGGGAAAGATATCCTGGACATCGCGTTTTCCTCCGGCCTTTCCGCAACCTGCAACTCCGCGAAGATCGCCTGCCGGGAACTCGCCGAGGAATATCCGGAGCGGAAGATTTTCGTGGTGGATACGCTCGCCGCTTCCCTCGGCCAGGGGCTTCTGGTTTACCATGCCGCAAAACGGAGACAGGCGGGCGAAAGCATTGAGGAAGTCCGCGACTGGGTGGAGCAAAACAAACTGCACCTTTGCCACTGGTTCACTGTGGACGACCTGAATCACCTCAAGCGCGGCGGAAGGATCTCGAGTGCAACGGCTCTATTTGGCACCATGTTAAACATCAAGCCCGTGATGCACGTCGACGACGAAGGTCACCTGATCCCGGTAGGAAAAACCCGCGGCCGCCGCGCCTCGCTGGATGCGCTCGCCGATCATATGGAGGATACCGCAATCGATCCTGCTTCCCAGATCGTTTTCATCAGCCACGGCGACTGTCCGGAGGATGCAAACTATCTTGCAAGCGAAATTAAGCGCCGAATCGGGGTTAAAAATTTTGTAATCGGGAATGTCGGCCCTGTCATCGGCACACATTCCGGCCCCGGTACCATGGCGCTCTTCTTTTTTGGCACCAGACGGTGATATTTCTGCACGGCGCCCCCAGAAACCCACGTCCGTGAGGCTTTGGGGGCTTTTTGCCGTCTTTTGAAGATTCCGCCGCCGCTTTGCTCCTCGCGCCGTATTTTTGCTACCGGAACGAAAAATCCAGCGTCAATTTTAAGGTGTGATGGAAGAGATCAGTTCATCTTTAAAATGATCTGTCATGCTATGGAATATTATATTATTTTAGCAAAACAAAGGATGACGATTGCATCTTCCGGCGGGCGGT
>DHDF01000020.1:0-1785 GCA_002399225.1 bacterium UBA4883 | reverse complement strand
GATTGCATCTTCCGGCGGGCGGTGGTAAAATAATAGAAAAATCAGTATCATTTCAGTTTGAAAAATAGAAGGAGAAAAGAATGGCGGATTATGTGATCCTTACGGATTCTTCCTGCGATTTGCCGGGAGATCTTGCAAAAGAGCTTGAAATCGTTGCTCTTCCTCTTTCCTTTCATATCGGCGGGAAAGATTATCACGATTATCTGGATGAGCGCGAAATGCCGATTTCTAAATTTTACCATCTCATCCGCGCCGGGGAGTCCTGCACCACCGCCGCCGTGAATGTCGACGGCTACAAAAGGGCGATGGAGCCTCTGCTGCGGCAGGGGAAAGACATCCTGGACATCGCATTTTCCTCCGGCCTTTCCGCAACCTACAACTCCGCGAAGATCGCCTGCCGGGAGCTGGCCGAAAAATATCCGCAGCGCAAGCTCTTTGCCGCGGATACGCTCGCCGGCTCGCTCGGAGAAGGCCTCATGGTTTACATGGCTGCAAAGCGGAAACAAGCAGGCGAAAGCATTGAGGAGGTCCGCGATTGGGTGGAGCAGAACCGGCTACACGCCTGCCACTGGTTCACCGTAGACGATTTAAAGTACCTCAAGCGCGGCGGAAGGATTTCCGGTGCAACAGCGCTGCTGGGGTCCATGATGAGTATTAAACCGATTCTCTGTGTCGACGACGACGGTCATCTGCTCCCGGCCGGGAAGGCCCGCGGCCGCCGCGCCTCGCTGGATGCGCTGGTGGACCATATGGAGCAAACCGCGGTTGACCCCGTTAATCAGCCGGCTTTTATCGGCCATGCCGACTGCCGGGAGGACGTGGATTATCTCGCGGGTGAAATCAAGCGCCGCATGGGGACCAAAGATTTTGTGATCAGCAACATGGGGCCCGTCATCGGAACCCACACCGGTCCGGGGGGACTGGGCCTCTTTTTCTTCGGTTCCAAGCGGATCGTCCTTTAGGTCTTTTTTCCCGTTGCGGGATGTTGCCTTTGGAAAATGCCACGGCATTTTTCAAAGGTTTTTTTTCGGCCAATTTTGGCCTGTTCACGGCATCCGAAAAACTACCAAAAATCATTCTGAATAAAAGATGTATTTTTATACAAATCGTTGAAATGAATAAATATGCAAAAAGCACTTGATTTATTGCATAAACAGCGTATAATGAGACGTAGAAAAGAAAAACGAATCATGATTAATGGAAAGGGCGGCTGTGTGCTATGGAAAATACCATAAAAAAAATTGTGCTTGCCTACTCGGGAGGACTGGATACATCGGTCATTATTCCGTGGCTGAAAGAAAATTATAAAGGCTGCGAAGTCATCGCCGTGGCTGCAGATGTCGGGCAGGGCGCGGAGCTGAACGGGCTGGAAGAAAAGGCGAAGAAGACGGGCGCTTCCAAGCTTTACATCGCAGATCTAAAGAAACAGCTGGTAGAAAATTACATTTGGCCGACTCTCAAGGCAGACGCGAAATATGAGGGGAAATATCTGCTCGGCACATCCTTTGCAAGGCCGCTGATCGCAAAGCGGCTGGTGGAGATCGCGAAGGCGGAAGGCGCGGACGCCATCGCGCACGGTGCGACCGGCAAGGGCAACGATCAGGTCCGGTTTGAGCTTGCTATCAAGGCGTTTGCGCCGGAGATGGAGATCATCGCTCCGTGGAGGATCTGGAATCTCAAATCCCGCGACGACGAGATCGACTATGCCGAGGCGCATGATATTCCGCTGAATATCACGAGGAAAACCAACTATTCCAAAGACAAGAACCTGTGGCACCTTTCGCA
>DHDF01000042.1 GCA_002399225.1 bacterium UBA4883 | reverse complement strand
CGGACTGCTCCACTCCGCGATCTTTATTTGTGCATCCTCGCTAAACCTTACTATATGGCCTCGTTTTAGAGCGCTTCATTATAATAACACATGAGGTATGCCATGTCAATACTTTTTTAAAAATATTGCGATCGAAATAGAAAGACTGAGGATGTGCGTGCGGCACATGCCTAAAGGGGGAGGTTATACGCAATAGGAAAAGCCGCCTTTGCTTGAGAAGGGGAGGAGAAAGCTTGAAATTGTCAAGCGGATGAGTTGGATAATTGGTATGAAAGAAGTATAATAAAAGTAATTTGTAAAGCACAGTCTGGCGTATTATAAAGCGGAGAGTCTTTAGAAAGCGAGAATCGGTAATTGGGGATTCGAAAAAATAGCAACCCATAACTTTTAAGATCAGGAGGAGTTCTCATGAAAATTACAAAGGACACAATGGTGGAAGACGTTTACCAAATTCCCGGCGTAATGGAGTACTGTCTGCAAAATCGAGTCACAATTTTCACCTGCTCGGGGGCTTACCCCCGGAACTTTGGGGAATTGCTTGCCATTAAAAAAGTGAAAAATCCGGAGGCGTTTCTGGAAGGCCTGAATACTTATCTTGATAAAAAAACTGGCAGCGGCCCAAGGGCGGAGCGTGAGTAAACGTTGTGGACTTGAAGCAGGAGGGAAAGCCCTCGGACGCCGGCCCCGGGGAAAAAAATTCCATGGTTTAGCTTCTGCTTTTCCTCGGAAAGTAATCGCCGAGGGGAAATTGCGGCAAATTCCGGTAAACGGCATCAGCGCTAGGCAGATCCTTTCGGCTGCCGATGCCGACGGCGCACATGCCTCCGCGTTTAGCCGCCTGGAGACCGGCTTCCGCGTCCTCAAACACGACGCATCGGTTCCCGGGAAGTCCCAGCCCCTTTGCAGCCAGCAAAAAAATTTGCGGGTCCGGCTTTGCACGGGTGACACAGTTGCCGTCAATCACTGCGTCGAACAGCGGAGAGATCCCCGTGCTTTTAAGAATTAAGGGAGCGTTTTTACTGGAAGAACCAAGCGCCAGCTTAATTCCGCGCGCTTTCAGCTTGTTTAAAAGCTCCAACGTCCCTTCCAGAAGCTCCGAAGAATCCATGGAGGAGATAGAAGCTACATACCGGCAGTTTTTCCATGCCGCCATCTTTTCCTTTTCTTCCTGTGAAAAGCGGTCTTTCATTCCGCCGGTTTCCAGAAGAAGGTTTAAAGAATCCATTCTGGAAACCCCCTTGAGCTTTTCGTTTTGTTCCGGCGTAAATTCAAATCCAAGTTTGTGAGCAAGCTCTTTCCAGGCCAGGTAGTGGTAGCGCGCCGTATCGACTAAAACGCCGTCAAGGTCAAAAATTGCGCCGTCATATTTCATGGTTCCGTTCCCCATTTCTCCAGCGGATGTTTCAGCTGGTCTTTCAGAAGATATTTTTTTCCGTACAGAAACAGCGGCTTTGCCGTCCCCCGCAGCAGAGTGATTCGGTAGAAGCCGCGGTTGACACAGACCTCCATCAGGGTGTCTTCCTGGCGCAGATTAAATTCGTACCCGTCCCACTCCTTCGGCAGAACGGGGGCAAGATGAAGCCCGTCTTCCTTGATGCGCAGCCCGCCGAATCCGTAAACAATGGCCATGTACATACCGCCCATATTGGCAACGTGAATCCCGTCTCTGGTGTTTCCATAGGTGTCGTTTAAGTCAATGTGCGCCGATTCCCCAAAATAATCATAGGCTTTTTCCGTCATGCCGAGCCGCGCCGCCATGATGCAGAAAATACAAGTGGAGAGAGAAGAATCGTGTGTGGTGATTTTCTCGTAATAATCATAGGAATGGCGCATGGTGGAAAGTTTTTGCTCATCCTCCAGAACAAAGTGGGCCAGGACGGTGTCGGCCTGCTTGCAGACCTGGTAACGGTACAGACAGAGCGGGTGATAGTGCAGCAGCAGCGGAAAATTTTCCGGCGGTGTATTCTGAACATCCCACCGTTTCTTATTCAGAAAGGAATCGTCCTGCGGGTTGATGTCCAGTTCCGGATCATAGGGGAGATACATATGATTCGCCGCTTTCTGGAACGATTCAATTTCCTCTTCCGTCAGGTTCAGGCGCTGTGCCAGCGGGGCGAGCTTGTTCCGCTTTTTTAAAATCCGGTAGCAGCGCACGGCCCATTTCAGGTTGTGTTTTGCGATGGCATTGGTATAGTAATTGTTGTTAACCAGACAGGTGTATTCATCCGGGCCGGTGACGCAGTTGATATAAAACTGTCCATTATGGTAATTGCCCACGTCCAGCCAGAGCCGGGCCGTCTCGAAAAGGATCTCCGCACCGCAGCGGACGATAAAATTAAAATCCTTTGTCACAAGGTAATAGTTGACGACCGAGTAAGCGATGTCGCCGTCGATGTGGTACTGCGCGGTTCCGGAAGGAAAGTAGCCGGAACATTCCTTTCCCATAATGGTTCTCCATGGGAACAGAGCACCCTTTTTGTGCCCGAGAGTTTTGGCGTTTTCCCGTGCAATGTCCAGCGTTGCATAGCGGTAAGAGATCAGGCTTTTGGCAAGCTCGGGCCGGGTCAGCAGAAAATACGGTTCAATGTACATTTCCGTATCCCAGAAATAATGCCCTTCGTATCCTTCCCCGGAAAGTCCTTTTGCCGCAACGTTGCTGTGGGGGTCTTTTCCGACGGACTGGATCAGCTGATATAAGTCGAAGGTGATGGCATTCTGCAGAGGGGGATTGCCCATCAGACGCACGTCGCCGGTTTCCCAGAACCTTTTCAGGTAATGCCGCTGAGCGTTGTACCAGTGGGAAAGCGGTACGGACACAGCCTGTTTCATCAGGGTCTCCGCGCGGCTGCGGCAGTCCGAAAAATGGGCGGAATCGCACAGAATGGTGTATTTGGTCAGCACCGTTTCTTCCCCTTGCGTCAAAGAGAAGCGAAATGTCTGCGCCGCCGTGCCGCCCTGAGTTTCCTGAAATTTTGCCGCCGGCTTCGACAGCCGGTTGGTCACCGCCGAAACGACCGTCAGGCCGGACTTTCTGGCTTTCGAGGTGATGACGGATACCCCGTTGGGCAGAAATTCCGTGGTTTCCACGCACAGATGCCGTATCGCCTTGCTGGCAACGCGGGGATCGCCGGAAGAGAATGAGTTGCGTACATCCCCGCGGTGAGTGGAGCACAGTTCCATGGGTCCGCTGAAATTTAAAGGTCTGATGCGGTATTCGATGGTGAATAGGGGGAGCATCTTAAAAGACGCCATTCGAATGATCCGGATTTCCATCTCCTTTTGCCCGGGGGAACGCCATACCACGCGGCGGACCGACACTCCGTTTTTCATGTCAAGCTGCCGCGCACTTTCCAGGACTGTCCCATAAAACATGCTGAACAGTTCTCCGCCGACGGTCAGACGGATTCCCTGCGTGTCCGCGACATTCAGCATGATCTGCTTTTCATTTCTCAGCCCATAGAGGTTTTCGGCCTGCTTCATTTCTGCAAAATCATAGAAACCATTGATGTATTCTCCGCGAATCGTCCGAAAAGAATCCGGATACCCTTCTTCAAAATTGGAGCGGACTCCCAGATATCCGTTTGCGTTGTGAAACAGCGTTTCGTAAAGCAGCAGATGTTTGTTATCTAAATCAAAATTTTTAATCTCATAAATTTTGCGGTCTTTTTGCTCCATGATTACTCCTTTACCGCACCTGAAACAAGGCCGGAAACAATCCTTTTTTGGAAGAGAAGCACGATGATGATGGTTGGAATGGTGACCACTACGGTGGCGGCCGAAACCTCGCCCCACAGAATCGAAAACTGCGTGCGCAGGAAAGAGATTGCAACCGGGACCGTCTGCATGGGGATTTCCGTGTTTAGCGTCGCGCTCACCAAATATTCGTTCCAGGCCGCGATGAAGGTGACGATCGCCGTTGTGAATACGCCCGGCGACGCAAGAGGAAAAACAATCTTCCAGAGGATCTGGAAAGAAGTGGCGCCGTCCATTTTTGCCGATTCCTCAATGGACAAGGGAATTCGGCCGAAGTGGGCCACCATGATCCAGACTGCCATGGGGATCGTGATGGTGGAATAGGGGAAAACGATGAAATAGGAATTCGTCCAGTGAAGGGTGGTGAACAGATTGAAAATCGGGCCGACAACGATCATCTGCGGGAACATTGAAATGACAAGGATCAGCCCCATCAGAAGATTTTTAAATCGAAAGTGAAATCTGGAAATCGCGTAGGCCGCCAAAGTGGCAACTACGACGACATACAGTGTTGTAACCAGCGAAATAAT
>DHDF01000152.1:3047-15562 GCA_002399225.1 bacterium UBA4883 | reverse complement strand
ACTCATTTTCAGCCGGCACAGCCAACCACGGTCGGAAAGCGCGCCACCCTGTGGATTCAGGACCTTCTGATGGATCTGGGGGATGTGGAATATCTGCTTTCCCAGTCTAAGCTTCTCGGCTCCAAGGGTACCACGGGCACGCAGGCGAGCTTTCTTGAGCTTTTTGACGGTGATGAGGAAAAGGTGAAGCGCCTGGACGGCCTGATTGCGGAAAAGATGGGGTACCAGGCTTGCTTTGCCGTTTCCGGCCAAACTTATACGAGAAAAGTCGACAGCCGCGTTCTTGCCGTACTGAGCGGGATTGCCCAAAGCGCCGCAAAGTTTTCAAACGATATCCGCTTGCTGCAGCATTTGAAGGAAGTGGAAGAGCCGTTTGAAAAGCATCAGATCGGTTCCTCCGCCATGGCATACAAGAGAAACCCGATGCGGAGCGAGCGGATTGCTTCGCTGGCCCGCTATGTGATCATCGACAGTCTGAATCCCTGCATCACCGAGGCAACTCAGTGGTTTGAGCGCACGTTGGACGATTCGGCCAATAAACGGCTCAGCGTCCCGGAGGCGTTTCTGGCGGTGGATGGGATCCTGAATCTCTATGAGAATGTGGCCGACGGCCTGGTCGTTTACCCAAAGGTGATTTTGCAGCACCTGAACCGGGAGCTGCCGTTTATGGCGACGGAAAATATCCTGATGGATGCAGTCAAGCGCGGTGGCGACAGGCAGCAGCTCCATGAGCGTATCCGTGTTCATTCGATGGCGGCTGCACGCATTATCAAAGAGGACGGCGGGGAAAATGACCTTCTGGATCGGATCGCCGCCGACCCGGCGTTTGGGGTGACCCGGAAGGAACTGGACAAAACGGTCAGCCCGGAACGGTTTGTGGGAATGGCACCCCGGCAGACGGAAGATTTTCTACGCACAACCGTTCAGCCGGTACTGGATCGGTACAAAACTGTCGGCAATCAGAAAGCGGAAATTACCGTCTGATTATTTGTATTTGACAGCCATTTATGCTATGATTGTACAGTTGTATTAAGTTACTGCCTTAAATTCGGCCGCAGGGCAGTAAAACCTTGCCGTAGCGGTGCGGCGGAGTGATGAAAAATGATTACAGCGATTGTTGGTGCAAACTGGGGCGATGAAGGAAAAGGGAAAATTACAGATGTGAAGGCTGCAAAATCTGATATTGTCATACGCTTTCAGGGAGGCAGCAATGCGGGTCATACAATTATAAACCATTATGGGAAGTTTGCCTTGCATCAGCTGCCGTCGGGCGTATTCTATGACCATACGATGAATATTATCGGGAACGGCGTTGCCCTAAGTGCAGATAAATTTGTAGCGGAACTAAAATCTCTGGAGGAACGCGGTGTGCCGAAGCCGAAGATCATGGTCTCCAACCGCACGCAGTTAGTAATGCCTTATCATATTCAGCTTGATTCTTTTGAAGAGGCAAGGCTTTCCGCCCGTTCTTTCGGTTCCACCCGTTCCGGTATTGCCCCATTTTACTCGGATAAATTTGCAAAAATCGGATTTCAGATCAGCGAGCTCTTCGGGGACGAAACGGAGCTAAAAGAAAAAATAGACAGGGTTGTAACGCTCAAGAATGTTTATTATGAATATCTGTATCATCAGCCGAAGCTTTCTGCGGATGACGTCTTCAAACAGTTAATGAAGTACAAAGAAATGCTGAAGCCTTATGTTGGGGATACGTTCCACTATCTCTATGATGCCGTCCACGCGGGGAAAAACATTTTGCTCGAGGGTCAGCTCGGCGCGCTGAAAGATCCGGATTTCGGTATTTATCCGATGGTTACGTCTTCGCACACGCTCGCCGCTTACGGGGCGATCGGCGCCGGACTGCCGCCGTATGAGATCAAAAATATCATTGCGGTTGTAAAGGCTTATTCCAGCGCGGTTGGCGCGGGCGAATTTGTCAGCGAGATTTTCGGGAAAGAAGCGGATGAACTGCGCCACAAAGGCGGGGACGGCGGAGAGTTTGGCGCGACCACGGGCCGCCCGCGCAGAATGGGTTGGCTGGATCTGGTCGCCTCCCGCTATGGCTGCCGCGTGCAGGGAGCTACTTCCGCTGCGCTTACCGTTTTGGATGCTCTGGGATATCTGGACGAAATTCCGGTCTGTGTTGCCTATGAACTGGATGGAAAGCAGATTGATTCCTTCCCGACCACATCGGAACTCAAGCGCTGCAAACCGGTCTGGAAAAAAATGCCGGGCTGGAAATGCGATATCCGTGGAATCAGAAAATATGAGGATCTGCCGGAAAATGCCCGCCGCTATGTAGAGTTTGCCGAACAGCAGATCGGAGTGCCGATCCATATGGTTTCCAATGGCCCTTCCCGCGAAGATATCCTGTACCGCTAAGATTAGCAATCCTTTTTATGGGTATAGAAATCGTGATTGAAAAACGTTCGGCTCGGCGGTTTGCAGAAAAGTGGCCGCCCGCCGGCGTTTTGGTTTTTACAGCCCCAGCCTTTTAGGCGGGAGAGTCAGGCGCAGATGCGATACTTGCAGGGATGCGCGGAAATCAGTTATCGTTGGATAAGGAGAATCACCGCATGGAACAAAAAGAAGCCATCTTAATCATGGATTTTGGCGGGCAGTACAGTCAGCTGATCGCACGCAGGGTCCGTGAAGTGAGCGTTTACTGTGAAATTAAATCTTTCCGCACTTCTGCGGAAGAGATTGCCTCTTCCGGTTACAAGGGAATTATTTTCTCCGGCGGACCGGATACGGTCTATGATCAGAGTGCTCCCAAATGTGACCCGAAGATCTTCAGCCTTGGAATCCCGATTCTGGGAATCTGTTATGGTGCCCAACTGATTGCGTTCTCTTTGGGCGGGGAAACCGACAGTTCCGCAGTCCGGGAATATGGAAAAACGGAATTTCAGATTACTGCAGATTCTTTGCTATTCCGGGGAATTGAAAAGGAATCGGTTTGCTGGATGAGCCATACGGTTTACATCAAAACTCCTCCTGCCGGTTTCCATATCACCGCCGTCAGTGCAACCTGCCCTGTGGCCGCCATGGAGAATCCGGAACGGAAGATCTATGCCACGCAGTTTCATCCGGAAGTGGAGCATACCGTTCATGGCAAGGAAATCCTGCGCAATTTCCTTTATTCCATCTGCGGCTGTTCCGGCGACTGGAAAATGGAATCCTTTATCCAGTCCACAGTGGAGCAGCTAAAATGGACGATTGGAAATAAAAACGTAATCTGCGCACTTTCTGGCGGAGTGGATTCCTCGGTTGCAGCTACGCTGGTACATCAGGCAGTGGGAAAACAGCTCACCTGTATTTTTGTCGATCACGGCCTTTTGCGAAAGGGCGAGGGAGATGAAGTCGAGCGGGTATTTCGCCGGCAGTTTGACATGAATTTAATCCGCGTGGATGCAAAGTCCCGCTTTTTAAATCGGCTGAAAGGTGTCACGGAGCCAGAGAAGAAACGTAAGATCATCGGGGAAGAATTTATCCGCGTCTTTGAAGAAGAAGCTAAAAAAATTGGGCATGTCGATTTTCTGTGTCAGGGAACCATTTATCCCGATGTGGTGGAAAGCGGCACGGGGAATGCGGCGGTAATCAAAAGCCATCATAATGTGGGTGGGCTTCCGAAAGACATCGGTTTTACCGGGCTTGTGGAGCCTCTGCGCTATTTATTTAAAGATGAAGTCCGGACGGTCGGCACGGAACTGGGGCTGCCGGACACGCTTGTCTGGCGTCAGCCCTTTCCCGGGCCGGGATTAGCGATCCGCATTTTGGGCGAAGTGACCGAAGAAAAACTTTCCCTTTTAAAAGACGCAGACGCAATTTTCCGCGATGAAATTGCCAAAGCTGGACTCGACCGCAAAATCAATCAATATTTTGCAGTCTTAACTGGGATCAAAAGCGTAGGAGTTATGGGGGATGGGCGCACTTATGATAACACCGTCGCGCTCCGTGCGGTGACAACCTCTGATTTTATGACGGCGGACTGGGCGCGAATTCCCTATGAGGTGCTTGAAAAGGTATCCGATCGTGTGATCAATGAGGTTAAAAATGTGAACCGCGTAGTCTATGACATAACGTCAAAGCCACCCGCTACAATCGAGTGGGAATAAGACCACTTTCCCCACGGAGCCAGTATTCATGAGGCTTCGCGGGGATTTTTATATCCTGTTGGCTACATCGGGATTCTTGGCTCCCTTTGCGGCCAATAAATCCGATTTTGAGGCCACCTCATTCTGCTTGTTCGGAAAGAGGTGGCTGTATGTTTCCAGTGTGGTTTCGATTTTCTCATGGCCGAGCCGTTCCGCAATCAACAGAGGCGTGAACCCCTTTTCAATCAGCAGGCTGGCATGGCTGTGTCTCAGGTCGTGAACCCGAATCCGCTTGGCGCCCGGTTTCCGGCACCCGCGATCCATCTCATGTTTTAGAAAGTACTTCGCGAACGAGAACAAACGGTCTGATTTCTGGAGGCCGTAGCACTTGCCCATATACTCTTTCAGGCAGTCGCAAAGAGTGTCCGAAAGTGATCACGCGGTTGCTTTTTGGTGTCTTCGGCGGCGTAATGATGTCCCTGCCTTTAATGCGCTGATAGGATTTGTTAATGTTAATCGTCTCCTTCTCCAAATCCACATCGGCTGGCGTCAGAGCGGTCAATTCGCCGACACGTATTCCGGTAAAATAAAGCGCCATGAATGCGGTGTAGCTGCTTGCGCGGATGCGGCAACAAGGTTATACTTTTCCTTTGGGCACTTTGCAGTTGATCTATGGCGGTTGTGATCGCGTTGAAAAGGGAAAAATACATTTTCTTGTAGTCGGGCATAACATACCACTTCTTTGCTCTAATATCAGAGCAATTATACCGCAAATGTCTTTTATAATCAAGAATAAAGTGCTCCAAATTCAGAACAAAAAGAAGTGGTTAATATCTATGGGTCAAGGTATTAAATCAGATAAAATTATTGGCGAAAATATACGGAAATGCCGAAACACAAGAGGAATGACGCAAGAGCAGCTTTCAGCACAGTTACAGGTGCGCGGTTGCGATATTTCGCGCGGGACGCTGGCGAAAATCGAAGCGGGTATCCGTCATATTTCCGTTGAAGAACTCAACGCGATAAAAGCCGTCCTGGATATTTCCTATGACGATTTTTTCTCGCAATATAATTCTTGAAAACGATTGATTCTCTGATTAAAATTTTTCGACAGGCTGAGTGCGCCATTCGGGGCGTATTTTTATATCTGATCTTTTTTCGTCGGATTAATAGGCTGATTCGGCAAATTGGCCCAAGTGCTCAGCCATAAAATATGGGGCTGTTTCATACGTGCGATCCAAATCTTTTGAATAAAATTGCGATGGGGAGGCAGAAATATTGACAGATAAAAAAATCAGCCGGCATTGCGGCTTCTTAAACTCATATGTTGCGATTCATATGAAGTATGAGAGAAATGAAATAATCGTCCGTTCCTGCGAAGAATCCGGATGCGAGAATTCAAAGTGCAATTTGAGCAAATGCTTTGTGGGAAATAGGTCTGTCGGAAAGGACTCTCTGGATTATCCTAAAAAGTGAAACGGCTGTATAGCCAACCGCCGGATTGAAGGTGGCGTAAGCTTTTGCATATCTGTCGCGCGGCGATACGGAAGGGGCGTTTGAATGGTGATGAACCCGCTGGTCCGGGCGGTTTTGAAAGCTCTTTCCGATGTGAGTATCAATGTGAAAAAGCATTACCGCATGGAAAGAATTCTCACCAGAGCCGCGCACCCTTCATTAAAGCTTCGATATGACATGTGGGACCGGAAAATCGTCGCGGACGGTTTCAGCCTGCCTGTCCGGATCTTTTCACCCAGACAGCAGCGATCGAGGGAAATCATCCTGTTTTTTCACGGCGGAGGCTGGGTGTCGGGAGATATCGAGAGTTATACCGGCGTGTGCGCCGACCTTGCAAGGAACACGGGCCGGCGTGTGCTGTCGGTGGATTACCGTCTGGCGCCGGAATATCCGTTCCCCTGTGGGCTGGAAGACTGTTATAGCGCCGCCCGCGAACTGTTTTTGCACGGCGCAGCTTCGGAAACGGCCGAGGGCCGGATTATCCTGATGGGCGACAGCGCCGGCGGCAATCTCGCCGCCGCGGTCAGTCTGCTGGCAGCTGACCGTGGGGAATTTCGGGTTGCCCGTCAGATCCTGCTCTATCCGTTAACCTATAACGACCACACGGACAACTCGCCATTCCACTCCGTCAGCGAAAACGGCCGGGATTTTCTGCTGACGGCAAAAAAAATTCAGAATTATCAGGAACTGTATATCCGAAACAAAACCGATCTTTACAGTCCTTATTTCGCACCGCTTCTTTCAGATCATCTGGAAGGGCAGCCGAAAACCCTGCTGATCACGGCCGAATACGATCCTCTCCGGGACGAGGGAGAAGCGTATGGGAAAAAGCTCAGGCAGTATGGCAACGAAGTTCAGATTGTTCGCATCCGCAACGCATTGCATGGCTTTTTTACCTTTTCGTCGCGGCTTGCGCAGGTCCGGTCGTGTTATCGGCTCATAAATCAATTTCTTGAAGGGGTGAAAGGCAACGAAAGATAAAGGCTGGAGCGGGTTGGATAATGTGGCGCTGATTTTCCCCGCAGCCGTGGGTGGCTCGGATACGCAGGTGTTCCGGATCTCATGTGAGCTTTACGAGCCGGTCGACCCTGCCGTTCTGCAGACCGCGCTCGAGCAGACGGTCGAAGCTTTTCCACTCTATCGCTCGGTGCTGAAACGGGGACTGTTCTGGTATTATCTCGAGAGCACGGACAGAATGCCCCGCGTCCACAAAGAGGACAAGCGTCCTTGCGCGGCAATTTACAGACAAAGCGGAAAGAATCTGCTGTTCGACGTGAGCTGGTTCCATAACCGCGTGAATCTGGAAGTTTACCACGTCCTGTCGGACGGGACCGGGGCGCTGTATTTTCTTCAGACGCTGATGGCCAAGTATCTCTCGCTTACCCACCAGTTACCGGAACCCGCCATCGGCTACGATGCGTCGGCTATGCAGATGAGAGACGACAGTTTCCGGAAATACTATACCGGTACCCGCCGTTTAAAAGGTAGCGGATACGGCCCTGCCTGCCGCCTGAGCGGGCGCCGGTATCCAGAGAATGGGATGCGGGTCATCACGGGGCTGACCGATATCCGGCCGGTTCTCGAAGCGGCGCACAGTTTCCACGCAACCTTGACCGCGTACCTTTGCGCCTGCCTGATGAATGCCATAAGCGAAACCGTACCGGTGCGAATGAAAAAACGGCCCGTAGTACTGTCCGTGCCGGTCAATCTGCGCGGCCATTTTCCATCCGAGTCTGCGCGAAATTTTTTCAGTGTTCTGCTGATCGGATATGATTATGGAAAATGCGGCGGTTCGTTTGAGGACGTTCTGAAAAAGGTCGGAACCGATTTAAAAGGCGGCCTTGTGCGGGAAAACCTTTCCCGCGGAATCGACGCTTACTCCGCCGTGGAGCACAACGTTTTTGCAAGGGCGGTACCGCTGTATCTGAAGGATCTCGGGCTGAAAGCCGCCTACCATTTCGCCATGCGCCTGGAGACGGCGGGTGTATCCAATATCGGGCTCGTTTCCATGCCGCAGGAGCTCGCACCCTATATCCGATCTTTTGATATCTGTTCGGGCACCAACAATCTGCAGGCATGTGTGTGCTCCTTCCAGAACCGACTGAGCATCAGCTTTTCCTCGCCTTTCGTCAGCGCGGAGATCCAGAGACGCTTTTTCCGCGCTCTCGCGGACTTGGGAGCGGAAATCGAGATCACGGCCAGCCCGGCCGACGATGAGGAGGACGGCGGAAAAAGATGAGGACTTGTAAAAAATGCGGCGTCAAGGTCCGTGGCACGGAGACTGTATGTCCTTTGTGTCAGCACAAGCTTTCGGGCGAGCCGGAGAAAGCCGTTTATCCGCAAATTCCCACCATCTACAGACAGCACGAGCTGTTTTTCAAATGCCTGATTCTATCCAGTATAGCGGCGGGCGTAGTCTGCGTGGCCGTCAATCTTCTGCTTCCGGCGGGTGGCTTCTGGTCCGTTTTTGTAGTGCTCGGCATCCTGTGTTTCTGGATAAGCCTTGCCTATGCGGTGAAAAAAAAGGACAATATTCCGAAGAACATCACCGTACAGGTTTTTTTCGTATCCGTTCTGAGTTTCGGCTGGGATCTGGTGACGGGGTGGCACGGCTGGTCGCTGAATTTTGTGATCCCCATTGCCTGCGGCGCGGCTATGCTGTCGCTTTTCATCATCGCAAAGGTGATGAAGCTGCCGCCCGAGGACTATATCGTCTATTTTATAGTGGATATCCTGTTCGGCGTCGTTCCGTTTGTTTTTTATCTGACCGGACTCATCCGCATCGCCGCTCCATCCGTCATCTGTATTTCCCTGAGCTTTCTGTCGCTGTCCGCGCTGAT
The DNA here is from genome assembly GCA_002399225.1 of bacterium UBA4883. Classification (GTDB taxonomy): domain Bacteria; phylum Bacillota; class Clostridia; order Oscillospirales; family Acutalibacteraceae; genus Caproicibacter. The sequence goes on along the minus strand of DHDF01000152.1, from coordinate 7,116 downwards.
TGTATTTGAAGGCAAAGAGATGCTTCGGGAGCTTGTCAGGCGGTTTCATGTTTAGCGTCGGTATTGTTTCATACTGCTTCGAACAAAGATTACGCCGCATGCTAAAAAGAAGCCCACAAAGTTGGGGGCTTCTTTTTAGCATGTATCATTAAAAGGCCATCTTCTCAAGCAGTTGGGCGAGTTTCTTGGTGCTGGACATGTTCCCGTATAGCGAAGTGATATTGCAGTAAAACAGGTTGTTGCAAAATGAATTTGCGATAGCAAATTGCACAAAGGAATAGCCCAAAATCAAAAAAGTGCGCCTTGAAACGGCTGCCAAAGTCCAATCAAGACGCATTCTTTGTGCATTATTTTTCGTCAAGACTATTTTGCAACAGCCCCCTTTTACGTAACAAACGATAGCTTTATAGCCGGATTATTTGCCGTCGTCAGATGATGGCCTCAAAGGCAGTTGCCTATAGGGATAAACCGCGGAACGGTTTTGGAAAGACAGGATATCTTTGTTTAATATTCTGCCATTTTTTATATCAATCGCATCTGTTAAAACCTTGTTCTCCGATTCCTCAACGATATACGGCAGATATGGCAGAATACAGTTTGATATTTCCCATGAAGCGCTGTTCCAGAGCAGTGAAGGCGCATGATCAACTGCATAATATCTGATATTTCCAACTTTAATAATGGGGTCGTTGAAATCAGTCGGGCGGGCAAAGCTGAAGCCCATGCCCAAAGCGCAACTGATGTCGATCACCAGACATGCTTTATTAAATTTAAGAATATCATCGTCGCCAATATAAACGACCGGGTCATTGGGGTCCTGCAGTATGCCATTGACAATGATATCCGCAGTTGTCAGCTCATTAACAAAGGCTGTTTTCGCACCATTTGAATTTGTGGTTTCTAACACGCCCATATCATTTTTTATAACCTGCCTGTATTTAATTCCCGGTAATTTATTGGAAACCAAGAACGACGGGCGCTGGGTATACGCCGTTATATCGTTGAATCCATGCCCATGTAATGCGTAGATAGCTCCACGACTTACCGAACCCAGGCTGATTACAGCAACCTTACGGGGCGGCCCGAAATTGCCGTCGATTCCCATCAGCTGCAAGGCATGCTGTACTCCGCAGTACCCAGCCAATTCGTTATTCTTGTTAAAAATATGTGTTAGGTCGCGTTTTCCATGGTAGTACATGTTTTCCCATGCGATCAATGTCAGTTTTTTATCGATGGCGATCTGGGTAATGATGCTTTGCTGCACGCTGTGCAGCCAGCCCCACACGAGAGCCCCTTCCTGTACATCCTGAAAGTCTTCTGCCACAGGTTTTGTAATTAAAATTGCTTGAAAGCCGCTGAGAAGCTTTTCACGTTCTATCAGGCCGTTGCCCGTTAAAGAAGATATTGTTCCATCTTCGATGTCAAAAGGCTTGCCATAGCCTTTTTCGAAGAATAAGTGCTTTCTGATTTCTATAGGTATTTTACTGATATGATCCGGATAAATAGCCACTCTTTTTTCATTTTCCTTTTTTGACGTACCGATTATTGCGAGTTCCATTATTAATTCCTTTGTAAACATTCTATTATTTATGTCAAACATTTTATTTATATCAAACCAAGGTTCAACTGCTATTTATATGCTATCCAAAAAATCGCTTTGATTTGGCTTAAGCAGCCTTTTCAAGCGCATTTTTTCGGCTCATTTGGATATCTTCAATGCCAGTGCCGGAGAATAGTCCTTCCGATGCACTCGTAAATTACTGTATTTCTGAAAATCTATAATTTAGTCTTTCACAATCTTGTAATGCTGAGGCTTGGCAGGGTACCTTTCTATTGGCAGGACGCCCGACATGCCCCCGATCACGTTGATCAGCTCCGTGCCGGCGGGAACGACGATTTTTTCGTTTTCAGCTTTCACGACCTTGTTCATCGTCTCTGACCTTAAAATAGACCTGTGCATCCACCGTTGTGTTCAGATTGTCATTCGTGATGATTACCTGCGGTTCGGCGTTGATCATCTGCTCGGTTATATTGATTTGATTGAGTTTTATGATGCCCGGGATAACCCAATGGTATCCCGGAAGCGCGAACTTTGAGTATTTGCCCAGCGTTTCCACCAATCCACGTTCCGTAGGCCTTACAACCCGGATACCGGCTAAAAAGATATTGACCGCGACAACAAGGATGATTACGATTGCTACCGTTATTCCCATACTGTTCCATTGCTCCTTATGTTCAGCTAAAGTTGATTTTTCGTACTGAATATTTGTATTTTCCCAGCTGAACGGCAAGGAAAAATCCCGCCGCTGCTCCGGCAAACACCACGATGCAGATTTCGGCGACAGTCGCCTGCGCCGGTTCTTCCTCTTCGGCTTTGTTCGTAAGCTTCTTCAAATCTTTTACACCATAATAATAGCCTCCTTTCAAGTAAAACCTGTAGGCCAATACACGGATCCTCTATACGATAAAGGGGTGGAAACTCTCTAAAATGAGCGTCCCACCTTAAAGATATGGTTTAGTATTCGTATTGGAAACAGCGTGCAAATACAATCTATTTTAAATCACTTTTCAACCGCTCAATGGAGTATTCCCTCCGCTTTCCGATCCCCGGCAAGGTTGCCAAGACCTTTGCAATATCTTCGTCTTCAAGGCTTTCCATATATTCAATAAATACAGAAATCCGTTCATATTCAGATACCGAAAAAAGTACGGCATCCGGCTGATTGTTCTTTAAAACGAAAACTTTCCCGAAATTCTCTGCTTTTTCCCGGCAGGCCTTATAATTCTTAATCATTTCGGAATTGGATACGATTGCTTCTGCAGAAATATTCAACTTGTTGATCCCCCACTCTTCTTTGTATAAATATATAATACGCCTGTTATGACAATATTTAAATAGATAATTCAAATAATTATTCTAATTTTTATTCTTATCATTATCATCAAAATAGTTTTACTATATAAAAAATCCATTTTTGGAAAATAATGAAATAACGCGATTCTTGGCGAATCAATGCCACAAATTGAGTTAATCACCGTATATCAGATAATTTGTTCAGTTTCCAGTGTTGCTACTTTCAGGAAAGAAGGTTAGCGTAATATATATTAGCACTCGCGATATTAGAATGCTAAACATTATAAACTGAAAGAGCTTATCCACTCAAATTTTAATATTGAGCCAGTTCACTCTTTTTGATATTTAATGATCTTGTTAGATATCAAAGGGAGTTTTTTTATATTCTTTTTTAATGTCAATTCAGGAGGTAAGTCGATGCTATATCCGCTGAAACTAAAACCGGATACCGGCTGTATGGAACTGTACAAAGGCAGCACGGTTCTCATCCCTGCGGATTTGGACCGATCCCGTTTGCTTGGGAAGATGCTTTTACTGCATACACATATCGATCAATTTTTACTGTCAGATCAGAAAGGAAGGATGCACAGTGAATCATTTTGAAACACGGCTGAAAGCCGGTGACAACACGTTTAAGGAGCTTTTCCGGCGCTACCCGTACAACCCGATTCTGACGGCCAAGGACTGGCCTTATCCGGTGAACGCGGTGTTGAACCCGGCCGCCACCATCTTTGACGGAAAGGTACTGCTGCTCGCCCGCGTGGAAGACCGGCGCGGTTTTTCCCATCTGACAAAGGCGGTCAGCGACGACGGCATCAGCAACTGGATTATTGATCGTTCCCCGACGATGGAACCCGATCCGGCGCATCCGGAGGAAGCTTGGGGCATCGAAGATCCCCGGATTACCTACATGAAGGAATTAAAAAAGTATGCGGTGACCTACACGGCCTATTCGGAATCCGGTCCGGTGGTCGGCATGGCGATGACCGAAGACTTTATGAATTTCGAACGGATCGGCCCGATTATGCCGCCGGAAGACAAGGACGCGACGATCTTTCCTTGCAGATTCGGGGATAAATGGATGCTGATCCACCGTCCGATTGAGCATGGGGCCGATATCTGGATATCCTGCTCCGACAACCTGAAATATTGGGGCGAAAGTAAAATCCTGATCAATTCGCGCGGCGGAACTTGGTGGGACGGCAGCAAGGTGGG
>DHDF01000152.1:0-2963 GCA_002399225.1 bacterium UBA4883 | reverse complement strand
ATCCTGATCAATTCGCGCGGCGGAACTTGGTGGGACGGCAGCAAGGTGGGCATCTGCGCACAACCGTTGGAAACATCCGAAGGCTGGCTGATCATGTATCACGGCGTGAGGCAAACAGCGTCCGGCGCCATCTACCGGCTGGGACTTGCGCTTCTGGATCGCGAAAATCCTCTGAAAGTCCTCCGCCGCAGCGACGAGTGGGTCTTTGGCCCGCAGGAAAGCTACGAAAAAGAAGGCGACGTCCGTGACATCGTATTTTCCTGCGGCTGGGTGCTGGATGAGAAAGCCGAAAAAATCAGAATGTATTATGGTGCTGCTGACACCTGCATTGCGTTTGCCACAGCTTCTCTGAAAGAAGTGCTGGATTACATCCTGAGTTGCCCATCGCCCGAGGCCCCATAGCGCCTCCGACATGACCCTATATTATTTCAATACTGACGTGAAACGAGAGGGATTATTATGAAGGCTTTATTTTTGGCAGGCGGCATGGGCACCAGGCTCAGACCGCTGACAGACAGGCTTCCAAAACCGATGGTGCCGGTAATGGGGAAGCCGTTGCTGGAGCGCACACTTGAAATCCTTAAAATGCACGGCGTGGACGACATCGTCCTGAGTACCTGTTACAAACCGGAGGCCATCGAACGGTATTTCGGCGACGGAACGGATTTCAGCCTGAAAATCCATTATGTCAGCGAAGATATTCCGCTCGGAACTGGGGGCGCGATTAAAAACTGTGAGAACTACTTTGACGGCACATTTTTTATCTTCAATGCCGACATTCTGAGCAATATCAATTTAAGCGAGATGCTTCGCTATCATAAGCGAAAAAAAGCAGACGTCACGATTGCGGTGACACAGGTGAGCAACCCGTCCGCCTACGGCGTGATCGAATACGACGGAAACGGTTACGCCTCTTCTTTTAGGGAAAAGCCGGCGCCGAACGGAGTCGTTTCGCATTTCATCAACGCGGGCGTCTATATCATTGAGCCGGAGATGCTCCGGCTCATCCCATCCGGAAGGGCAGTGTCGGTAGAGCGGGAGGTCTTTCCGAAACTGCTGGAGCGGGGGCGGAAGATCGCCGTATATAAAGGTTGTAATTACTGGCTGGACATCGGGACGCCTGAAAAATACATACAGGCCCACCGGGACGGCTTCGAGGGAAGGTTGCGACTTTCCGAAATCAATTTCCGCCAGCGCGCGGTTTTCAGCAGGCTGAACGCCGGAATCAGCGGTAAGGCAACGCTGCGCGGCCCGGTCTATCTTGGAAGGAATGTGCGAATTGAGGCCGGCGCGGTCGTGGGACCACGGGTGGTCGTCGGTGACAACGGCGTGGTCGGAAAGAAAAGCGAGATCACTAACAGCATCCTGTGGAACGACGTGGTCATTGAGGACGGTGTGAAAATGGCAGAATGCGTGGTGACCGACGGCAGCGTCATCAAAAGCGCGTCGAGGTATAAGCATGTTATCTGCACGCCGGAAAACTTGAAAGCAGTCGCGAATCTTGCAGTATAAGCCGTCTGATACAAAGGAAAAGGAGCAAATTTTGAAATTACCCAAACCATTTTTGAATATTGCATTTTTAAGTACCTATCCTCCGCGTGAGTGCGGAATCGCTACCTTTACGCAGGACCTTGTCCTGGAAATGAAAAAGAAAAGATATTTGAAAACCTGCGTCATCGCGGTCAGCGACGGGGATCAACATTATGGCAGCGACGTGCTCTTCGATTTTCCGCAGCAGGACCGGAAAAGTTATACGGCGGCTGCGGAGCGGATCAACCGTTCCGATATTCAGATCCTTATTATAGAGCATGAATATGGAATCTACGGAGGCGACAGCGGAGAATATCTGCTGGATCTGATCGACAGGGTCAAAAAACCGATTGTCACCACATTGCATACGGTGCTGCCGTCCCCGACGGAAAAGCAGCGGACGATTTTAAAGGAACTCTGCCAAAAAAGCACGAAGATCGTGACAATGACTTCAAGTTCCCGAAAAGTGCTTCAGGAGGTTTATGGGGCCGACCCGGCAAAAATCGAGATGATCCACCACGGCGTCCCTGATTTCAAACTTCCCGACAGGGATGCTCTCAAGGGAAAATTTGGCCTTGCTGACCGCACTATCGTCAGCACCTTTGGCCTGATCAGCCCTGGAAAAGGTTTGGAATACGGTATTGAAGCCATCGGGCAGGTTGTGAAGAAGCATCCCGGTGTGCTGTACCTGATTTTAGGCCAGACGCACCCCGTCGTTCGGAAACAGCGCGGGGAAATCTATCGGTCCAGCCTTGAAAAAATGGTGAAGGAACTGAAGCTTACGGACAACGTTCGCTTTGTGAACCGATACCTCACGAAAGAGGAAATCGTCTGGTATTTAACGCTCTCCGATATCTATATGACGCCTTACCTTGACAAGGACCAGGCGGTCAGCGGGACCCTTGCCTATGCGGCGGGGTATGGGCGGGTGATCGTCTCCACGCCGTACTTTTACGCGCGGGAAATGCTCGCGGATGGGCGCGGGCTGCTGGCAGATTTTGAAGACGCCAATTCTCTCGCCGAGCGCATTAATTTTTTGATCGAGCATCCGGAAGAAAAAGCGGCGATGGAGCAGAAGACACTCCTGCTTGGCAAAACGATGCGGTGGGGCAACGTCGCCGACCGTTATGTGAAGACATTCTTTCATGCAGCAAACGATTTTTTGAGCAGAGGTGGTGTAAAAAATGAAGGATACAATGTACAGGCTGCCGAATGACGCGCGTATCTTTCGTATGACCGACGATACCGGTGAACAGGGAGCTGAAATATACGCAAACGGCTGTATCTTCAACTAGATCGAAGATCATCTTCAAAATCAATATTAAAATGGGCGTAAAATAAAACTTTTCACTTTGACGGAAAAGTCTGACCAAAATGAGTAAAACGCCAAAGAGACCCATTGATCTGCAGGAATATGTCTCGATTAATGGGCT
>DHDF01000083.1:17798-19852 GCA_002399225.1 bacterium UBA4883 | reverse complement strand
CATATCGGCAAACCTGCCGTACCCGTTAAGCAGGCGGGAGACACGGTTCAAAGAGGAGATCTTCTTGCCGCGGCTGCGGAAGGGGCGCTGTCCGCGAATATCCACGCGAGCATCAGCGGCGTGATTGAAAGCGTAGACGAGACGCGAGCCGTGATCCGGCGCGGAAAGGAGTGAAGGAACCGTGCAGAAAGCAATTGGAATGATTGAGTTTACCAGTATTGCCAGAGGAATTGAAACGACCGATTTTATGGTGAAGGCAGCCAATGTGAGTTTGCTGAAGGCTTCTACTGTCTGCTCCGGAAAATACATTGTCCTGATCGCCGGAACGACCGGAGATGTCAAATCGTCTCTGGCAGAAGGCGAAAAGCGGGCGGGAGAATATTTCATCAACCGCCTGGAGATTCCTAATATTCATCCTCAGCTGATTCCGGCGATTTGCCAGACCAACCCGATTCCGAAGGCCGGAGCGATCGGAGTGCTGGAATTTTATTCTATCGCATCCGCGATTACGGCGGCGGATGTCGCGGCAAAGGCGGCAAATATTACATTGCTGGAAGTGAGGATCGGCTATGCCATCGGAGGCAAGGGAATCGTCACTCTGACAGGAGATGTCGGTGCGGTGCGGACCGCCGTGAAAGCTGCGGCTTCGAAAAATGCGGATCTGCTGCTGAGCACGTCGGTAATTCCGCGGCCTTCGCCGAAGCTGATGGAGACTCTGTATTAATTTTGAAATGAGAGCCGTTCGCTTTGGGGCGGGCGGCTTTTTCATGTTTTGATGAAAATATAAATGGGGGATTTTCAATGAAAATACTGGTCATTAATGCGGGGAGCTCCTCGCTCAAATATCAGTTGCTTGAGATGGACGGGGAAACGGTTCTGGCGCGCGGCGTCTGCGAGAGAATCGGCGCCGCCGGAGGAGCCTTTGAGCACAAGACCGCTAACGGCGGCGTTTTTCAACGGAAGGTTGATCTTCCCAACCATACGGAGGCGTTGAAACTTGTCACGTCGGCACTGACGCAGGGAGAAGGGAAAGTACTTTCCAGTCTGGATGAAATCGACGCAATCGGGCACCGCATCGCTCAAGGCGGTTCCCTGTTCCCTCAGTCGGTCCTGATTGACGAAAGCGTAGTGAACGGGATCCAAAGCCTGATTCAGCTGGCTCCGCTCCATAACGCTCCGGAGCTCAAGGCAATCCTTGCCTGCCGGGAACTGTTTGGAAAACAAAAGCCGGAGGTCGCGGTTTTCGACACTTCGTTTCACTCCACTATTCCGCCCAAGGCCTATCTCTATGCCCTTCCGTACCGGTACTATCAGAAGTACGGAATTCGCCGGTATGGATTTCATGGGACCTCCCATCGTTATGTGAGCGGTCACTGCGCGAAGCTGATGGGCAGGCCGCTGGAGAGCATGAAGATGATCACCTGTCATATCGGCAACGGGGCTTCGCTCGCGGCGATTCAGGGCGGTCGTGTTGTGGATACCAGCATGGGGCTGACGCCGCTGGACGGCGTCATGATGGGGACACGCTCCGGTTCGGTCGATCCTTCCGCGGTCCTTTATCTGATGGAGAAAGAAAACCTGAATCCGCAGCAAGTCAGCGATCTGCTGAACCGGGACTCCGGGATGCTCGGTATCAGCGGATACAGCGACGACAGGGACGTGACGAAAGCCGAAATTCAGGGTCAGCCGCAAGCAATTCTGGCCCATGAGATGATGTATTATCAGATTGCAAAATACATTGGCGCCTACACCGTTGCGATGGATGGAGTCGACAGTATCGTCTTTACCGCGGGACTGGGAGAGAACCAGCCGATCCTCCGCAGCGGCGTGTGCGAGTATCTCCATCATCTCGGCGTAGAGCTGGACCCCGATTTGAACCGTTCGATGGTCGAGGGAAAGGAAGGCAGAATCTCAACGGAGGATTCCCGCGTCAGCGTCTATATTATCCGTACAAACGAAGAGCTTTTGATTGCGCGGGACACGAAGGAAATCGCGGGCAGTTTTCATTACGCCTCCAGACCGGATGCCACACACGTTGACCCGGAAGATGTCTG
>DHDF01000083.1:17315-17676 GCA_002399225.1 bacterium UBA4883 | reverse complement strand
CACGTTGACCCGGAAGATGTCTGACTGAAAGGAAAAGGCTAATTGTATAGCCTTGCTTAAAAAAATAGGATATAAAAAAATGCGTTCTCATTCAGCCTTTTAGGCCGTTTCAGAGCGCATTCTGTTTGTGAAGTGTTAATTGTCTTGCAGGTCATTTTGCGCCGGTCCTGCGTGGGTTTAGCTGCCGCGCAGAATTCCGCTTATTTTCTTTCTGCAATTTCACCTGCGTGCTTATAAATGCTGTGCGGCGGTACAAATCCCCGCACCATGGAAAGAGGATAGATGGTGGTTTCCCGGCCGACTACCGTTCCGGGGTTTAAAACCGAATTGCAGCCGATTTCCACGTGGTCGCCCAGCATGG
>DHDF01000083.1:16683-17180 GCA_002399225.1 bacterium UBA4883 | reverse complement strand
TGGTCGCCCAGCATGGCGCCGATTTTGCGCAGGCCGGTCTCAATCTGTTCCCCGCCGGCATGAAAACACACGTTGGTCTTGTCTGATTTGATGTTGGAGGTGATAGAGCCGGCACCCATATGGGCTTTATATCCTAGAATCGAATCCCCTACATAGTTGTAGTGAGGAACCTGAACTCCGTCGAACAAAATTACGTTTTTCAACTCGGTGGAATTCCCGACGACGCAGTCAGCGCCAACCAATGCGTTTCCTCGGACAAACGCGCACTGGCGAACTTCGGTTCCCGGGCCGATAATTGCCGGCCCGTGCAGATAAGCGGACTCAAACACCGTTGCGGTGCGGTGTACCCAGACGTTTTCTCCCCGCAGCTCATATTCCCCGGCGGGCAGGCTTCGCCCCAACTCTAAAATCAGTGCCCCGATTTTCGGCAGCGCTTCCCAGGGATAGCGGAGAGTTTGCAGCAGCGCCGCTGCTGCGGTATGGGACAGATCAAACAG
>DHDF01000083.1:15173-16565 GCA_002399225.1 bacterium UBA4883 | reverse complement strand
TATGGGACAGATCAAACAGGCTGTGGATTTCAGCAGGTTCAAACATATTTTTAAAATCTCCCTTTTCTCATAAGATCCATCCCTCTATTATATCTTCTTTTTCCGGGTTCGGTCAATCCTCACCGTCGCCGGCAACCATTTTTTTCAGTTCAAGAAGGTCGCTGGTGGTAATGCTTCCGTCTTCGTTCAGGTCTGCGGCGCATCGCAGATCGGCCCGCAGGGTTCCACTTTCTGTCAAATAGCTGTAAAGCGCCCGGCATGATGCCTGGTTTGGGGAGCCGCAACGGGTCAGGTCGCCGGGAATCACGGCTTTGACCTGATTTTGCAGGGTGCCGTCCGGATTTGTGACGGTCAGGGTGTCCCCCGTGCAGACGGCCCCGCTTCGGCGAAGCCCGCCGCTGCTGTCACGGACAGTCAGCACAGAGCCGGCCACGCCTTCTTCCTGTAGCTGATTTTCCAGGCTTTCCACCTTGACGGGTCCTTGAAACTTACAGTAACCGTCCTCATTGGAAAGAATCCCCGTGCCCGGCGCAGAAGAGGAACCGGTTTCCGGCCGGCTTTCCGATGATGCCGGCACGGAAGGCGTACTGCTTTCTTCTGCGGGAGAAGAAATTTGGGAAGAGCTTTCCGCGGAACTGCCTTTTGATTCCGGGGAGGAGGAAGAGGGCGGTCCTGACGAACTGTCGGGGAAAATGGCGATCAGGGTCTGCGACAGATTCCGCTGGTGATCGGTAATGGTGACAAGATCTCCGTCGACCAGAAGCCCGCTCGTTTTGGGATTGCCGTCCTTGTCCGTCACAGCGACGGTAATTCCGTCGTCGGGGTCCGAAAAATCTTCGGTAACAGATTCCACCGTGGCGCCGGGGCCAAACCAATGTTCCGTGTATTCAGGCTTGGAGGGCTGATTTGCAGCCTGTTGCGCGTAAAATGCAGTGGTTGGAATCGCGGCCAGAAACAGGAGGATTAGCAAAATCGACAGAGGAAATCGCTTTTTGACTATTTTCTCCATATTCTACCAACCTTTCTGACTAAATTCTACCACTTTTTCATTTCAAGCATAATAATTCGTGAAATCAATTCACAATGTCAAACAAAAGATGAATTTAAAATAATAAAATTATGCAAAACGAATCAAAAAGATTGGGATGAAACCAGTGTGGAGCCCAGGCAGCCGCCGGTTCAACCGAACAGCGCTGTACGGGGGAAAAGCCTCTGCGCCTCTTTCAATTTTTTTTGGCTTTTCCGTTTCTGCACCACAGGATGGAAAAAATAAAAAAGCAGGCCTGGTCTATAATTTAGAAGATTCCTATGGCCTTGCAAAGCGAAAAAAGCATAAAAAAAGGCAAAAACCGACATTTGCCGGTTTTGCCTTTTTTGGGGAGGAGTTGTATT
>DHDF01000083.1:13777-15044 GCA_002399225.1 bacterium UBA4883 | reverse complement strand
TTGTATTGAAAAGGTGTGGCATCTTCTTGCCACGGGACTTGTAATCATACTGATTTAAAAAATTAGAAATGCATACAAAAAATTATGATCTTTCATTTCTGTGGCTCCAGTATAACGCCGAAAGGCGCTTTCTGTCAACGGGTTTTATCGGATCAGAAGAAGAATCTACTTTTTGGATAAAATGATGGAATAAATAAAATACTTTTAGTTATTATTCACTATGGCTTTTATCATCTTCACGGGACCGACCTGACCTTTTTCCAGGAATTCTTGTATTGAGAGGTGTAGAATGGTACACTGAAAAGGATGTTTGGGAAGGGGAAAGAGGAAAAATGGAGCTGAAAAAAAATCAGACGATCGAGCTTGACATTACAGGATATACTTCGGAGGGCAGCGGCGTTGGGCACTGGCATGGAATTGCAATCTTTGTCCCACAGGCCGCCGCAGGGGATCGGCTGTCCGTTAAAATTTTAAAGACGGCAAAAAGCTATGCGTTTGGCAAAGTGGAAAAAATCCTTGTCCCCTCTGTGGACAGGGTCCTTCCAGACTGCCCGCAGTTTTCCAGATGCGGCGGCTGTGTCTACCGGCATATCCGCTATGAGGCGGAGTGCCAGGCCAAGCAGCAGCGCGTACAGGATGCGATCGAACGGATCGCCGGGTTCCATTTTACCGTGCTGCAGCCGATTCTAGGGGCGGAAAATCCAGACCATTACCGCAACAAAGCCCAACTGCCGATCGGAGGCGGGCCCGGCGGAGAGATTACCCTTGGTTTTTACGCATCCCACAGTCACCGGATTGTGGACTGCGGCGCGTGCCTGCTTCAGCCGGAAGTCTTTTCGGCAGCGGAGGAAGCGTTCCGCATCTGGGAACGGCATACCCGGGAAGACATTTATGAGGAAAAGACGGGCCGGGGCCATCTCAGGCATTTTTTTCTGCGGCTGGCGGAGGCCACCGGAGAGGTGATGGCGTGCGTCGTGGTCAACGGAAACGGGGTGCACAACGAGCCGGAACTGGTAGAACTGCTGAAAAAGAACGTCCCCGGTCTGAAAAGCGTTGTTGTCAACAGCAACCGCGAGCGCACCAATGTGATCCTTGGCCCGAAATGCCGCACGGTCTGGGGGCNNCGCATTTCGCCGCTGTCCTTTTACCAGGTGAACCGCAGGCAGGCAGAGCGGCTTTATGGTCTGGCGGCGCAGTATGCGGACCTGAGCGGCGGAGAAACCGTTCTGGACCTTTACTGCGGAACGGGGACCATCGGCCTTTCCAT
>DHDF01000083.1:11168-13635 GCA_002399225.1 bacterium UBA4883 | reverse complement strand
GGGACCATCGGCCTTTCCATGGCCGGCAGAGCTGGCAAAGTAATCGGGGTGGAGATCGTGCCGCAGGCGGTGGAGGACGCCAGGCGGAACGCGGAGGAAAACGGGATTGCAAATGCTGAGTTTCTCTGCATGGATGCCGCGAAGGCTGCGGATATGCTCAAAAACCGGGGGGAAAAACCGGACGTCGTCCTCCTTGACCCGCCGCGCAAGGGATGTGAGGAAGCGCTGATCAGCTGTGTTTCTCAAATGGCCCCGCGGCGCGTGGTCTATATTTCCTGCAATCCTGAAACCCTGGCGCGCGACCTGAAATGCTTTGCGCTTCTCGGATATAAAACCACGAAGGTCACTCCGGTCGACCTGTTCCCGCGCACATCTCACGTGGAGGCAGTCGCTTTGCTGACGGACTGCCGTTGAGCGGGCGGCTCCGGCGGGACATTTTAAAAGGAGGAAATGATCAATGAAAAAAAGTATAGGGATCATCGGCGGCATGGGGCCTTTGGCTACGGTCGATCTGTTTCGCAAGATTGTGGAGCACACGGACGCGGACTGCGACAACGGCCATATCCGCATTTATATTGACAACAATACATCCATTCCGGATCGCACTTCCGCTATCCTGAGCGGAGGAACGGATCCTGTTCCTTTCCTGGAAGATTCAGTTCGAAAGCTGGAGCGCTGCGGCGCAGACTGCCTCCTGATGCCGTGCAACACGGCCCATTATTTCCTGCCCCGGCTGCAATCGCTGACAGAACTGCCGTTTTTAAGTATGCTGGAAGCCACCGCAAAGGCGTGCGCAGAGCGGCTCCCCGGCCAGAAAGCCGGCGTTCTTGCTACCAAGGGCACGCTTGCTTCCGGTGTCTATGAAACTGCTCTGAACGCGGAAAAGGTGCCGTTTCTGCTCCCGGAAAAAGAGGACCGGGATCGCCTGATGACGGTGATCTACGACGGAGTCAAACGCGGACGTCCGCTCGAAGAGATCCGGGCGCCTATGGAGCATGTTCTAGAGGACATGGAAGCCGCCGGAGCGGACTATTTTATTCTCGGCTGCACGGAGCTTCCCATCGCCGCGGCGGGGCTTTGCCTGCCTCAGCGGTTTCTTGATCCCACTGCGGAGCTTGCGAAGGCAGCGGTTCGTTTTTGCGGGTACGGCGTCAAAGGCTGAAAGGTTTGGCTCGTCCCTAAAAAGCACTCAAAAAGAACTCAAAAGAAAGGGACTGGTATCATGATAACAGGGCTAATGCAGACTGCGGGGCTCAGGCTGACCTTTCCGATGGTGCTGATCGCTGTGGTGGGGGTCTTTTTCGGCTCGCTGATGGACGCGATTGCAGGCGGCGGAGGGATCGTCACAATTCCGACCTACCTGCTTGCAGGCCTGCCGATCCATATGGCGTTGGGGACCAATAAGTTGTCTTCCGCCATCGGGACCATGGCATCAACCGGAAGGTTCGTTAGAAAAGGCTTTGTCAACTGGCGTTTGGCCTTGCCGTCAGTGGCCCTGGCCATCGTCGGCTCTGCCGTGGGCACAAGGGTGCAATTGCTGGTAGCGGCCAAATATCTTCAGTATTTGCTTTTGATTGTGCTTCCGGTCGTGGCCTTTGTGGTTCTGCGGCAGCGGAAGTTCCCGGAAGTACCGGGCCAAATCGAAGCGCGGCGGCAGGCTGCAATCGTTTTTGCCGCGTCGCTTGTGGTAGGAACCTACGATGGTTTTTACGGTGCGGGAACGGGCACTTTCCTGCTGTTGATTTTTACTCTTTGGGCCAAGATGGACGTCCGCACCGCGGCGGGAAATGTCAAAGTGGTGAATTTGTCTTCCGGGATAGGCTCGCTGATTATGTCTGCCCTGCATGGCCAGGTGTTCTGGCTCCTCGGGCTGATTGCGGCTGCTGCTGCTTTCGCCGGCCATTTTGCCGGGGCAGGCCTTGCAATCAAGAGCGGTTCCAAAATTGTCCGCCCCACCGTGCTGATTGTGCTGGGGCTTCTGGCGGTTAAGATTCTGTGGGGATTTCTTTAGCTTCGGGTGCAGGGCACAGAAAATTCCGGTTAAAAAATCGGCGCCGGTTTTTTAACCAGCGCCGATACAAAAACTATTTTGCCGATTTGCCGGGATCTTCCGCGCCCTGCGCTTCTGCTCTCGTTCTGTGAATCGTTCCGCGCGGATGCTCTGGCGGGGCATAGATTGTGTACAGTTTCAGCGGCCTGTTTCCCGTGTTGATCACGTTGTGCCAAGTGCCGGCAGGTACCATGACCGCGTCGCCTCTGCAGACTCTTCTCGCAAAATTCAGGCAGTCCCTGCTCGGCCCCATCTTGGTCATTCCCCAGCCGTCTTCTATCCGGATGAATTGGTCGACATCCGGGTGAACTTCCAGTCCGATGTCTTCTCCGACTCTGATGCACATGAGGGTGACCTGCAGGTTTTCGCCTGTCCATAATGCGGTGCGGTAATTCCGATTCCGTCTGGCCGCCATTT
>DHDF01000083.1:3928-10996 GCA_002399225.1 bacterium UBA4883 | reverse complement strand
AAATGGCGCAGGCCCATAGTCCTTTAGAGCCGGCTGGCACGGCGTGGGCGGATTGCAGCATGGGTAGCATTTTTGATTCATCGCGCACACTCCTTTTTCCAATCGTACTCTTCATTCTATTCCCGAAAGCCTGAAAAAGTGTAATTCGTTTTCCATTTTTCCGAATTTGCAATTTTTTTACCCTTTCACTTCGCTTTCAGTCGTCTTCGCCTTTTAACTGGAATCTGTCGGTCAGTGTTTTCAGCATCTGCGCCTGCCCGGAAAGTTCTTCGCTCGCCGCAGCGCTTTCTTCCGCAGTAGCGGAATTAGTCTGCACCACGCTGGAGATCTGGGAGACGTTTTCCGTTACCTGACTGACTGCGTCGGATTGCTGGCTGGACGCCTCGGAGATCCGGTTGACTTTTTCTGAAACGATTTGGATGCTGTCAACGACGGTGGAAAGCGATTGTGCGGTTTGATCCACAATCTTAGAACCGTCCTTTACCTGACTCAGCGTGTTTTCAATCAGAATGGCTGTGTTTTTCGCCGCCTCCGCACTCTTGCTTGCCAGATTTCTCACTTCATCCGCCACAACGGCGAAGCCTTTCCCCGCGTCTCCCGCTCTCGCCGCTTCAACAGCGGCATTCAGCGCAAGGATATTGGTCTGAAAAGCGATGTCTTGAATGGTTTTGATGATTGTTCCGATTTCGCTGGAAGAATGGCTGATTTTATCCATGGCGGAAACCATGGCGTTCATCTGCTTGTCGCTTTCCTCAATCTCTGCCCTGACATGGTTCATATTGTCGCTTGCTTCTACGGCATTCTGTGCGTTTTCTCTGATATGGCTGGAAATTTCCGTGACGGTTTCGGAGAGCTTTTCCACCGACTGGGCCTGTTCCGTAGCGCCCTGGGCCAGCGTCTGCGCACCGCTTGAAACCTGTTCGGAGCCGCTTGCAATCTGGTCGGAAGAGCGATTGATTTCAGACAGCATCTTGTTCAGGGATTCCGTAATGGAGGCAAGCGATCCCTGAAGCGGGGCAAAATCCCCTTTGAAATTTTCCGGTATTTCCACACACATGTTTCCCTGTGAAATTCCATGCAGAACCTCTCTGAACTCCGCAATATAATTGCGCAGCGAAATCGCGGTTTTGGCCAGCGAGGAGGCAAGAGTTCCCGTTTCGTCTTTTGCATGGACCTCGACGGTGTCGGTCTGCAGGTCGCCGTCCGCCAAAAGCTCCAGCCGGTGGCTGACGAGCGAAATCGGGTTCGCGATGGACCTTGCAATGGCGATGGAAAGGAAAATGCCCAGCACGATGCACAGCAGGGAAGAAAGGCCAAGGCCGAAAACGGTGTTCCAGATCGACGAAGTCATTTCGGCCAGCGGAGCCACGGCGGCGAAAGACCAGCCGTCCGTATCTTTCAGCGGTGCGTAACAGCAGATCCGGTCTCCCGTTTCGTAAGAATAGACTTCAATCCCGCTTTTGCCTTCCGTCATATGCCGGTACACAACGGCGGATGTAACGTAGGAAGAATCGGTTTTGGCTTTTTCAATAAAATTCGCCCGCGTTTTCACAAGCTGGGGGCGGATGTTTGCAATCATGAGGCCCTGTTTATCCAGTATGAAAACGTTTCCGGTTTTTCCGATGACGATATTTTTGATGATGTTGCTGTAAACGAGAGGATCAAGAGTTGCCAGGACCACCCCGTGAAAGCTGCCTCCGTTGGAAACCGGAGCGCAGGCGATGATGCAAAGGTTTTTATTGATATCGTACGTTGTTCCGGATAAGGAAGTCTTTCCCACCATTGCCTGTTTGAAATATTCCTGCCCGGCGACGTTCTTGCCGTTCAGATTTGCGTCGCCGCTGAGAATGGTCCCGTCGCTTTTCACAAGGCTCAGCGATTGATATCCCAGCGCTTTCCTCTGAGTTTCAAGAGATTTCATCAGCTCCGGCTGTGTAATATCAGCGTTGCCGATATCGCTGGATTGCGCGACGGATTGAATATTTTCTTTCATGTTGGTCAAAGAAGTGTTGATGGCGACTTCCGCCGTCTGGCTGATGGATTTCAGATCGTTCCGCACGTTTTGGGTGATACTTGTATAACTGGAATAAATTCCGACAATTAAGTTTAGCACTGCGGTTACAAAGATAATGGCGATGGTGCAGACGATCAGTTTGTTTTTTAAAGATTTAAACCGATTCATACCTGTTACTTCCTTTACCTTTCAATTTTGATGACACCCGCGGCCCAATGCTTGGCTGTGCTTTACAACAGTTTCCAATTCTAATATCGTCTCAAAATTCTGATTATTTAATAAATATTTGATTATTATCACAAATATTGATAACCTGTGATCACAAATATTGATTACATCCATGAAAAGGACTTCAATAGACCGAACGGATTGCTGACAAAAGTCATAAAAAAAACCGCCGGGGAAAGCTCCGGCGGAACGGTTCGGTTTGAAGGAAGAATTGGGTTTGTCAGGGCCTTTTCGGAAGTCCCGGATAATCGAGCGTGGCGAAATAATCAGCCGGTGTCTCGGCGCGGCGGATCTGGTCGAAAGAGCCGTCCTCATGCAAAAGGACCTCCGCGCTGCGCAGCTTGCCGTTGTAATTGTAGCCCATGGAGTGGCCGTGCGCACCCGCGTCGTGAAGAATGAGCAGATCGCCCATATTAATTTTCGGCAGCATCCGGTCAATGGCGAATTTGTCGTTGTTTTCGCACAGGCCGCCGGTGATGTCGTATTTGTGGTCGCAGGGCGCGTCTTCCTTGCCCATGACGGTAATGTGGTGATAGGCGCCGTACAGCGCGGGACGCATTAGATTCGCCGCACAGGCATCCAGCCCGATGTACTCTTTATAGATGTGTTTTTCCCGGATAGCTTTTGCCACCAGAACGCCGTAAGGCCCCATCAGAAAACGGCCCATCTCGGTGTAGAGGGCGACGTCTCCCATTCCCGCGGGAACCAGAATTTCCTCATAGCATTTTTGAACCTGGCGCCCGATTTTCAGGATATCGGGCGGGGTCTGATTCGGGCGGTAAGCGACGCCTACGCCGCCGGACAAATTGATAAAGGAGATGTGCGCGCCGGTTTCCCGGTGCAGATCAACCGCCAGCCGGAACAGGATCTCGGCCAGGGCGGGATAGTAGTCGTTCCCGGTGGTGTTGCTGGCGAGGAATGCGTGGATCCCGAAGTTTTTTGCACCGAGCTGCTGCAGTTTCCGAAAGCCTTCCGTCATCTGCATGCGGGTGAAGCCGTATTTTGCTTCACCGGGGTTGTCCATAATGGCGTTGCTTGCTTTAAAGACCCCGCCCGGGTTGTAGCGGCAGCAGATCGTTTCGGGGATCCCCGAAAGGCGGTTCAGAATATCGATATGAGTGAAGTCGTCCAGATTGATGATCGCGCCGAGCTTGCGGGCCAGAAGGAAGTCCGCGTCCGGCGTGTCGTTGGAAGAGAACATGATTTCATTTCCATGAAAGCCCACCGCGTCCGACAGCATCAATTCCGTCAGAGAAGAGCAGTCCGTGCCGCACCCCTCCTTTTTTAACAGTTGGAGCAGATAGGGGTTCGGCGTGGCTTTAACCGCAAAATATTCTTTGTAGCCCGGGTTCCAGGCAAACGCCTGCTTGATTTTCCGGGCATTTTCCCGGATCCCCTTTTCGTCGTAAAGATAAAACGGGGTCGGAACTTCTTTTTCGATTTCCATAAGCTTATCCAATGTTACGAAAGGCTTTTTTGACATGATTTTTCCCTTCCCTTTGTTAGTTCGATCAATTTGATCTCGTTTTTCAGATCTTCCTTAAACAGGTTGACCAGATTGTCTTTTTTGGAATAAAGGCAGGTCGAGCTTTCGCCATCGTCCAGATCTCCCGTCAGAACGCTGCCGGAGTCGACGATCAGGCGGATCTGCTTTTGCTTCTTTTCGGTGCAGTAAACGGTCGCACCGGGCAGGTCAAGCGGCTGGTCGGTGATGATGACGACTTTCAGCCCGCGCTCCGTCATTCCCCGCAACTCGGGAAGAATCCTTTCCATCAACTGGGCGGACATCGAAGCGTAGACCCGCTCCCGGGCGCCAAGCAGCAGATTCCTCATTTTCAGCAGAATATGTTTTTCTCCCGCGATGGTGATATATCCGCTGGAGTTTTCCCGGCGACGTTTCGGCTGCATTTTTTTCAGTGTTTCGACGTCCTTTTGAAGGCTGTAAATGCAATTGCCGCAGAATTCCCCGATCGGGACCGGCGTGTAACGGGCCGCAGCACCCTCTACCAGCCTGGCTGCTCCCTTTTCCACCAGCCCGGCCAGCGCCGAATAGGTGTTGGATCGGGAGATCCCCGTAACCTTTGCCGCCTCATAGCCGGTCAGGTCGCCGTATGAAAAGAGGGTCAGATAAATTTTCGCTTCCTGCTGGGTCAGGCCGAAGTGGGTCAGCAGTACAACTACATCCATATCGGACTCTCCCCCATTCAGTGTTTCTTTATAGGACCACCATAATAAAATGCGGGCGGAATGTCAAGCTAAAATACGAAACATTTTTAAATTTGTGTGATTTTATCACATACAATTTGTTTGGGAGCGGTTATAATAAAACCAGCAAAGAAAAAAATAAAGAAAATTATAGAAAGGAAGAATCGTTTTATGGCAGTGGTAACGGTGACAAAGGATAATTTTGAAACGGAAGTATTAAAATCGGATAAGCCGGTTCTCGTGGATTTTTGGGCCTCCTGGTGCGGTCCATGCCGCATGGTTTCCCCGATTGTCGACGAAATAGGCGGTGAATCCGACGGAAGCTACATGGTTGGCAAAATTAATGTGGACGAGCAGCCGGATCTTGCGGCACGCTATAATGTCATGAGCATTCCAACCCTGATTGTGTTTAAAGGCGGTACGCCGGCCAAGACTTCGGTCGGGGTGCACAGCAAGAAAGATATTCTCTCCATGCTGGGCTGAGAATTTCCGCTTTTTGAAGAAGATCCGAAAGGAGCCGGTACAGTGCCGGCCCTTGCGGATCTTCTTATTTTCTGCCATAATAGATTACAGTAATTCATCCCCGCCGGGGGCGGAAGATGAACACAGACGAACGCTGCAACTCATGCTGTAAGAAGAAAAGACAAAAACGGGAGGTTTGCCGCTGTGCTTGAAATTATTCTGGGCGATCTTACCAAACAAAACGTCGACGCAATCGTCAATGCCGCCAACTGCTCTCTGCTGGGCGGCGGCGGAGTGGACGGCGCCATTCACCGCGCGGCCGGGCCGGGGCTGCTGGAAGAATGCCGTACTCTGCACGGCTGTGAAACGGGCAGGGCGAAAATCACCGGAGGGTACCGGCTGCCCGCAAACTATGTCATCCACACACCCGGGCCGGTCTGGAGGGGCGGAAACAGCGGGGAAGAAGAGCTGCTGGCAAGCTGTTACCGCGAAAGCCTTGCGCTCGCGTCCCAGCATGGCTGCAAGACGGTCGCTTTCCCCTCCATCAGCACGGGGGTCTACCGGTTCCCGCTGGGGCGGGCCGCCCGCATCGCCGTGCGGGAAATTCTGGCTTTTTTAAAGACGGCTAAGGTCGTGCAGACGGTTTTTATAGTTTGCTTCGACGCGAAAACCAAAGCTGCTTATGACGCGGCGCTTGCGCAGCAGAGCGGCAGTTCGCCCGGGGAAGAATAGCCCACGGCCTTTGCCTTCTGAAAACCACTCGGTTTTGGGCATAAAGCTGTAAAAATGTTCAGACACCGCTGCGGGACTTACAGCGGATCGGAAAGGTTGTCATACATGATCCTGGCAGTGATCTTTGATATGGATGGACTGATGTTCGACACCGAGCGCCTTTGCACCTGGGCTACCGAACAGACGGGGAAAGAGATGGGGCGTGAGGGTCTCTCCGGATTTGCCAAAGAGGTGATCGGTCTGCGGGAAGCGGAATGTAAGCGGAAATACTTTATGCAGTTTGGGGAAGAATTTCCCTTTGAGCAGTTTTCCCGGCGCAGACAGGAAATCATCGACCGGTATATCCGGGAAAAAGGCGTCCCGGTCAAACCCGGCCTGTTTGAGCTGCTCAATTTTCTAAAGCGGGGCGGTTTTCCCATGGCGGTTGCAACTTCCACTTCTCGCCGGCATGCGCTGGCCTATCTGGAGCGGACCGGCGCCGCCCCTTATTTTGACCAGATGATGTTCGGGGATATGCTGGAAAACGGCAAACCCGCCCCGGATATTTACCTGAAAGCCGCGTCGCTGCTGGAAGTCGCGCCTGAGGACTGCATGGCGCTGGAAGATTCGCCGCGCGGGATTCAGTCCGCCCATGCCGCGGGCATGACCACCGTGATGATCCCGGATCTGCTGCCGCCGGACCAAGACGACCGGAAACGGTATGATTACTGCGTGCCGTCGCTGTTCGAGGTGCCCGCGCTGCTTCAAAAGGAACGAAAGGAAGGCGGCACTTGAAAATACTGGTGGATGCAGATGCCTGCCCGGTCAAGAAGATCATTGTAAAAACGGCGAAGAAATACGGGATTCCCGTCACGATGCTGATCGATACCAGCCATGTGCTGGAAGACGGGTACAGTACAGTTATCACCGTAGACAAAGGCAGGGACAGCGCAGATTTCCGCCTGGTCAACCTGATAGAGCCGGGGGATCTGGTCGTGACGCAGGACTTCGGCGTGGCGGCGATGTCGCTGAGCCGGGGCGCCTCTGCGCTGAATCAAAACGGCATGGTTTACAGCGACAATAATATGGGCCGGCTGCTGTTTGAACGCGCCCTAGGTCAGAAGGTCCGGCGCGCGGGCGGTCGGATGGGAAAAAACAGGAAGCGGACCGCGGACGATGATGCATCGTTTGAAAGAGGACTGGTAAGGCTCATTGATCGGGCAAAACAATCGGAGGGAATCGGGAACCATGGATGAAATTTATGATGTTATCGTGGTCGGTGCCGGCCCAGCGGGAATTTTCACCGCGCTGGAGCTTGATCGGCTGGCGCCGGACCAAAAAATTCTGCTGGTAGACTCCGGCAGCACGCTGGAACACCGTTCCTGCCCCGCGCGCACGGGCGGGCAGTGCGCCCACTGCGCAACCTGCAGCATTATGAACGGCTGGGC
>DHDF01000083.1:2209-3784 GCA_002399225.1 bacterium UBA4883 | reverse complement strand
AGCATTATGAACGGCTGGGCCGGGGCGGGTGCGTTTTCAGACGGAAAGCTGTCCCTTTCGGAAGAGGTCGGCGGAAATATCACCGATTACATGCCGGTGGAAAAAGCGCGGGAACTGATCCATTATGTGGACGGTATTTATCTTCATTACGGTGCTCCCGAAAAGGTTTATGGCAAAAACAGCAAGGCCGCGGAGAAAATCGCCTATGAGGCGCGCCGGGAAAATATCCGACTGATCCCGTGCCCCGTGCGGCATATGGGAACGGAATATTCCTATAAAGTGCTGATGGGAATGTACCGTTACCTGAGCTCGCGCCCGAACTTTGAATTCCGGGAACGCACGACCGCCGAATCCGTTCTGATTGAAAACGGAAAAGCGGGCGGGGTCCGTCTGACCGGGCCAGACGGCGGCCGGCTGGTCCGCGGGCGGCATGTGGTGCTCGCGCCGGGCCGCGGCGGCGCGGAATGGCTTGCCCGCGTTGCGCAGGAAACCGGGCTGGGCATTACCAACAACGAAGTGGACATCGGCGTGCGGGTCGAAGTGCCGAATGCGGTGATGGATCCGCTGACCAAACATCTCTACGAGGCCAAGCTGGTTTATTATTCCGATACGTTCGAAAACCGTGTGCGCACGTTCTGTATGAATCCGGGCGGCATCGTCAGCGAAGAGCATTATGACGTCGGTTCCGGGATCGCCGTGGTCAACGGCCATTCCTATGCGGAGGAAAGCCGCCATACGGACAACACTAATTTTGCGCTTTTGGTTTCCACAAAATTCACGGAGCCGTTTCATCAGCCAATCGAGTATGGACGTTATATCGCCCAGCTCGGCAATATGCTGACCGGCGGCGGAATCATGGTGCAGCGGCTCGGCGATCTGCTGATGGGCCGCCGGACCGACGCGACCAGGCTCGGCAAATCGACGACCGTCCCAACGCTGAAAACCGCGGTACCTGGGGATCTTTCCTTTGTTCTGCCGCACCGTCATCTGACCAGCATCGTCGAGTCGCTGCGCGCGTTCGACAAGCTTGCGCCGGGTCTTTATTCCAAAAATACACTGCTTTACGGCGTGGAAGTCAAGTTTTACTCCTCCAAGGTTTCCGTTGAGACAAATTTTGAAACCGCGGTAGAGAATCTCTATGCCATCGGTGACGGTGCCGGCATCACGCGCGGCCTGATGCAGTCCTCTGTCACCGGTGTGGTGGTGGCGCGGGATATTGCGGGAAAAGTAAAACAGGAACAAAAGCACGTTCCATAAAAACAACAGAAACAGGGCCCGAAGAAGCTTGGGAAATGACTTCTTCGGGCCCTTGCCTTTTTTGCTTTAGGTTTCGGCTGTAACCGCCTGAGAATGGACGGGACCGGGCAAGACCGGAAAAGGGAGCCGCTGGAGTGTTTCACCGATGACCCGGGAAATCAGACGATGGCCGTCTTCATTCGGATGAATGCCGTCTTCACAGAGAAATAACTGATAATGGTGTTCTTCGAGAAACGCGCTGCTGATGTCGATCAGCGGGACTCGGCATTCCCTTGCGACCCGGCAGACGGCCAAGTTGTACCGCTCGTGCCAGCGGTA
>DHDF01000083.1:1824-2090 GCA_002399225.1 bacterium UBA4883 | reverse complement strand
TCGTGCCATCGATAGATATGTTCGACATCGCTCAGCCATTTTAAAATCGCACCCGGATTCAGCCCTTTGGAGATCCACTTGAAATAACGATCTGCATCAATCGGAGGCAAAGTGAGAAGAATCGGGCGGCTCCCGCATGTTCTCACCTGGGCAATCAGCTCCTTGTATTTCCGCTCAAACAGACCAACGGGGGTTTTGGGTTGATGTTCCTCGTCCGGCTTTGCAGAGACCTCCGCCCAGTTAAAGTCGCAGTCGTTTCCGCCGAA
>DHDF01000083.1:1227-1677 GCA_002399225.1 bacterium UBA4883 | reverse complement strand
CCGCCGAACTCCAGCACGGTGTAATCATAGCCGACCAGCTCGCTCATGTGCCGGCGCATTAACTCCATCCCTTTGGTGATCGTGTAGCCGAACCGGGAATAATTTTTAATAATCACCGGGAAACTGCGTTTAATGCGATTGACAAAACAATCCCGCAGAAGCGTATATTTTTTCAGCGCACTGTCGAAAATTACGCCTTTCGAAACGGAATCGCCGAAAATACAAACAGACAGATTCATGCTTCCAACTCCCCTTTCTTTCTATTGTTAAACATCACGTTATATGCTTATTAAAACTATATCGCGCATGAATCACCTTGTCAATAGGGAGGGCGGAAAGAAAAAGGATCTTACCGGGACAGCCGTGTGAGAGTCCCAACGTTTCTCAGTCCGACCGTATGGCATAGTGCAGAAAACATTTGCCTTTCAAAGCGGGAAAAACGTTTTATCT
>DHDF01000083.1:0-1091 GCA_002399225.1 bacterium UBA4883 | reverse complement strand
TCTATTGACAAAAGGCGCGGAGAGGCATACACTATATTTGTTAGCATAGACTAACTTAAAGGCGCCGGAGCCATGTACATTACCGGCAGCAAGGAGGGAAAAAAATGACGCTTGACCAACTGAAAATCGGGAAAAGTTCCAGAATTTTGGAAGTGCGGGGGAGAGGTGCCCTGCGCCACCGTTTGCTGGATATGGGGCTGACCCCGCACACGGAGGTGTTGGTGAGAAAAATGGCGCCGATGGGCGACCCGATTGAAATCCGCCTGAGAGGGTATGAACTAACGCTCCGGCTGGATGACGCCAAAAACATTGTAATCGAGGAGGTATAACTTTATGATTCTGGGGCTTGCGGGTAACCAGAACTGCGGCAAGACAACGCTTTTCAATCAGCTCACCGGTTCCAATCAGCATGTGGGGAATTTCCCGGGAGTGACCGTTGCGAGGAAGGACGGGCAGATCCGGGGCCACAAGGATGTGACGGTGGTAGACCTGCCGGGGATCTATTCTCTGTCCCCCTATTCCAACGAAGAGATCGTGACGCGCGATTTTCTTCTGAACAGCCACCCGGACGCCATTATCAACATTGTGGATGCGACCAATATTGAGCGGAATCTCTATTTGAGTATGCAGCTCATTGAACTGGATATTCCAATGGTGATTGCTCTCAACATGATGGACGAGGTGCGCGCGAATGGCGGCACCATTAAAATTAATGAGTTTCAGGAACAGATCGGCGTTCCGGTCGTTCCAATTTCCGCAAGCAAAAATCAGGGGATCGAAGAACTGATTGACACCGTAATTGAAACTGCCGAGGCAAAGCGGCGGCCCAAACGGCAGGATTTCTGCTCCGGGGCGGTTCACAGGACCATCCATTCCATTGCGCATCTGGTGGAGGACCATGCCCAGCGGATCAAGGTTCCCCCAAGGTTTGCAGCAACTAAACTGGTGGAGGGCGACGAGCCGATGGAAAAGGCGCTGCGGCTTTCCGAAAATGAAAGGGACATGGTCGAGCACGATGTGACTGAAATGGAACGGGAGCTCAGCACCGACCGGGAGGCCGCGTTGGCCGATATGCGCTATTCCTTCATCGA
>DHDF01000019.1:1626-4424 GCA_002399225.1 bacterium UBA4883 | reverse complement strand
CGGTAGAATTGACGCTTACGTTATTTCGTCCCCCGGTGTTTTGCGGCGGCTGGCCGTTGCCGGGAGCAA
The DNA here is from genome assembly GCA_002399225.1 of bacterium UBA4883. GTDB lineage: Bacteria > Bacillota > Clostridia > Oscillospirales > Acutalibacteraceae > Caproicibacter. The sequence goes on along the minus strand of DHDF01000019.1, from coordinate 4,355 downwards.
TACCCGGACCAGACCTACGAGGGCAACGGACATTACGTTTCCTGCTGGAATTGCAATCACTTGCGCTGAGTGCCTGTGTTCCGTCAATAGAGATCTCCATGAAGACAATAATAAAAAGTCCAATGGTATGAAGTTAAGGGGGAAAAGGCCGATGAAAAGATAAAAAAGCCGCTTTCAAGGCATTGGGCAAACAACCAATGAGTTTGCAGCTAACTTCCGGTTCAAGGGGACAGACTTTCCAGAAAGCAGCCTTGCGGCTCAACAAGGAGTAAATAATTTGTCCGTGCCAACCTAACAGCATGATATCAAGGGCATCGTAAAGCCTGCCGACGCCAACCAAGTGTACCAAGCAGACACACTCAAAATCGTCTGCAAATCTTATTATACGAGGTAAATTCTAATGAAAAAGAAGATGACCGCGTTACTGGCCACAGGGATCGTCGCGCTGACCGCTTTGGCCGGATGCTTCAGCGGACCATCTGGTTCCGCTGCGGATTCCTCCACGCCGAAAGCCGGAAGTACTCTGCTAGTCGGTCTGCAGGGAGATCCGACTTCGTTTAACCCGGATGCATCCCCGGATGATTTCGCGTATTTTGTCGAGGAGAATATTTTCAGTCGGCTGGTAAAAACCGACTGGAACAATAAGATCATTCCGGACCTTGCGAATTCGTGGGAAATCTCTCCAGATGGTAAGACCTACACGTTTAAACTCAAAAGCAATGTAAAATGGCACGACGGGCAGGCGTTTAGTTCCGCCGACGTCGTATGGACGATGAATGAGATCATCAGCAAAAAAGGGTATCTTGTATCCAGTCTCGGTAACGTGGCCAGCATCGACGCGCCGGATGCGAACACGGTCGTTTTTCATCTAAAACAGTCTGATTCATCCCTTCTTCCCTCGCTTTCTTTCCTCGGAGCTTTTATTCTGCCAAAACATGTATTTGACGGATCCGACTGGACGACCAATAAGGCTGCGCAGTCGCCGATTGGCACCGGCCCGTTCAAATTCGTCGATTATCAGAAGGCCGTGAGCATTTCACTCAAGGCTAATCAAGATTATTTTGGCGGCGCACCGAATATCGACAAACTCATTTACAAAATTATTCCTGATGGGAATACCGCGCTGCAAGCGTTTAACAACGGCGAGCTGGACATATTGGGCACTGTACCCCCTTACGCCGAGGTCGCCGGGCTTCAGAAAGCCGTGGGAACCAAGGTGGTGAAAAACAGCACGCTGGGCCGTTACTATCTGACTTTCAACCTGACGAAAAAGCCGTGGAATCAGCCGCAGGTCCGTCAGGCGATCGCGCTCGCGGTTGATCGCTCTGAAATCCTCGACAAAGCGTTCAAAGGCGTGGGAAAGGTCGCAGACGGTTTTTACGCCTCGAGCATCCGCTGGGCATACAATGATCAGGCGGTGCTCCCGAAGAAGGATATCCAGAAAGCGCAGAAACTGCTGGAGCAGGCCGGATACAAAAAGGATTCGCAAGGATATTATTTCTCCGCTGATATCGTAACTTTTAATATGGATCCTTTCCAGGATACAAGCACCATAGTGAAATCAAACCTGCAGGCTATCGGCATTAACGCAAAGGTAACCGTATTAGAACAGGCTGCGTGGATGCAGCGCTGTTTGACCGATCGAAATTTTGATGTGACAATTATGGGCGGATCCGTCGGCCCCGACCCGTCAGCACTGGCCAACCGCGTCGCGACGAATGGTCCATTGAACTTCATGGGATACAGCAACCCGACAGTGGATCAACTTTTTGCCCAAGGCGTTGCACTGGTCAAAGAGTCCGCTCGCGCCGCAAAATACAAGCAAATACAGCAGATCCTTGCGACAGACCTGCCTATCGTCCCGTTGGTAGAAGATATAACCGTGAATGTCTACAAGAGTTACCTTTCCGGTCTACCGTATGATGACGCGCTTGGAAAAGCCGCCATGACCGAATTTACCTATGTATCCATCAACAAATAATCATTTTTGAAATTTGCCGGGCGGGTTAATTTACGAAAAAGATTGAACCCACTCGGCTTTTTCAGGAGGTGCAGCCATGAAATTCGACCGATATCTGGATTGCATTCCGGATTACAAGGCTTTTCTGACCGTTGATGAACTGGATGCAAGCACAAAGCGCTTGGCGCGACTCCACCCTGAATCGGTGCGGGTATTCACCGCGGGACACTCCACAAACGGGCATCCTATCTACTGCCTGAAAATTGGAGACGGGCCAAAAAACGCACTTGCTTTCGGATGCCCGCACCCCAACGAACCGATTGGTGCCATGATGCTGGAGAGTTTTGCTTCCCTGCTTGCGGAAAGCAAAGAGTTGCGCGACGCCCTTGGCTTTACGTGGTACATTGTCAAAACCAGCGATCCGGACGGAACAAAACTGAACGAAGGCTGGTTCAAAGGTCCGTTTACCATTTACAATTATGCTCGGAATTACTATCGTCCAGCCGCAGACCATCAGGTGGAATGGACCTTTCCCATCCGGTATAAGAACCTCGATTTTCAGCACCCGATTCCGGAGACACAGGCGCTTATGGGTATTATCGACCGGATCAAGCCGCAGTTTCTTTATTCTCTACATAATGCGGGTTTTGGCGGCGTGTTCTGGTACATCTCCAAAGAGGATCCGGACATTTACACGAAGCTTCCAGATATTGCAAGGAAATATGGGATCCCGCTCAGCATGGGGGAGCCGGAAGTTCCATACTGCAAG
>DHDF01000019.1:0-1546 GCA_002399225.1 bacterium UBA4883 | reverse complement strand
TGGGGGAGCCGGAAGTTCCGTACTGCAAGTTGCTCGGACCCGCGGTGTATCGGCTGATTGGCACACGGGACATGTATGATTTTTATGAACGGCAAACTGACCATCCGGAAAAACTGATCCCCTGTGGCACGTCTAGCAACGATTATGCCAACAGTGTGGGGAATACGTTAACGCTGGTCAGCGAGCTTCCCTATTTTTACGATTCGCGAATCGATGACACGTCGGAAACCAAAACGCTCCGTAGAGACGCCGTGCTGAAAAGCTGTGACATCTGGGATTCTGCTATCCATTTTGTCAGAGAACTTTACATCAAAATCGAAGCGGATGTTTCCACCACCAACCCCTTCCGGCAGGCGCTGTCGGATTTTCTGCACATCGGCGCAGCGGAGTTGGCGGCCAAGCGCAATTGGGCTGTCTCTGCCAAGGGGCTCGTAGTGCCTGCAACGGTGTCCGAGGTGTTCGACAATCTCAATGTCTCGTATTTTTATAGCCTCTTGTTCCTTTCACTTTTGGTGCGGATACCGGAGTACGAACAGGCGCATGCATCTAAAACGATCGGGTCGGAGGCGCGGGAACAACTGAACCGGGTGTTCGTGCAGGCGGAAAAGGAACTGAAAAAACGGGCGGTGGCGCTGGAACGGGAGATGAACTATACGGTGGTGCCAATCAAAAAACTGATTTCCATCCAATTGGAAAGCGGGTTTCTCGCCGTTTCTGTTCTAAACGGAAAGGACAGAATCTGATGTTTTTTGAGGAATATGGTAGCCGAAAATATCCCACCGTCCTTTTTCTGCACGGCGCGGGAAATGTATATAGCTTTGCGCGGCAATACGGCTATGCCGATCGGTTCCATCTGATCGTCCCGCACCTGCTTGGGAACGGGGAAGAGGCAGAAAAGGAATATTCGCTTGAGGAAAATCTGGATGGCATCCTCGAACTTTTGCATACCCTTGGGGGAGAACCGGTTGCTGCGGTGGGCTTCTCGCTGGGCGCGCAGCTTGTGATTCCCTTACTGTGCCGAGAACCGGCGCTGTTTGACCGTGCGCTGATGGTCAGCCCATGGATTTTAAAGAAAACGCATTCGCTGCGGTGGATCGAATTTCTGCAGGAACTATTATTTCCACTAGATCAATGGCCAGTGTTCATACGAATGCAGGCGCGGTCGACCGGCCTGAATGCGGAGCAAACGGAGGCTTCTGTCCGTCAGGGTGCACGGCTGCGGCGGGAAAATATCCGGCGCTACGTGAAAGATGGAGTGGATATCGACGATTACCCGCAATTTTCCCGGTTGAAGCTACCGATGCTCGTGCTCTGCGGCGACCATGAAAGCAAAAAACTGATGATTGCATCGGTACATGTCCTGGCGCAGAGAAACAAAAATTGCCATGCACTGGTGCTGAAGAATCACGCACACGATATTCCCTTCAGGCGGCCCGAAGAGTTCAACGCTATTTTTGAACATTTCATGACCGATGGAATCGCGGATCTTTAAGGTACACGAATATTTGAAGGCAAGATTAATACCAAGAACATTAACGTCAGATCC
>DHDF01000102.1:5355-5787 GCA_002399225.1 bacterium UBA4883 | reverse complement strand
CCGATTCAATTACAAAACGCCTGGTCTTGCGGTCGGCGCCGCAGCGTCGGCTGGGGGAGTCCTCCTCTTTGCGTTTTATTGTTTGGTGACCTTCCGGCGGGACAAAGGACTGAAAAAGAAGAGAAAAATCTATCGGGTGGTCAGGCTGAGTCTGCCTCACCTGCCTGACCGGGAGGAAGAGGGCCTTTCGCCGAAGCCTTCTGTGCCTGACACGGGAAATCCGGAAGAGAAGACTTAAAACGGCAGAGGCAAAGCAAAGGAGGTCCCGGTTATGTCTGCACCGGTCGTTTATCTTGTCATTCCCTGCTACAATGAAGAACAGGTTCTGCCGGAAACGGCGAAGCGGCTGACAGAAAAGCTGCGCGAGATGATTTTCGGCAGCCTGGCGGCCCCGGAAAGCCGCATGCTGTTTGTGGACGACGGCAGCCGGGA
>DHDF01000102.1:445-5168 GCA_002399225.1 bacterium UBA4883 | reverse complement strand
CACCAGAACGCGCTGCTGGCGGGGCTGATGACGGCCCGGAAGTTTGCGGACTGCGCAATCAGCCTGGACGCGGATCTGCAGGATGATATCGAAGTTCTCGACGAGTTTGTGAAGAAATACCGGGAGGGCTGCGACGTGGTGTACGGTGTGCGGAACAGGCGCGACACCGACACGCCGTTTAAGCGCGCGACGGCGCTCGGATTTTATAAGTTCATGGCGATGCTTGGAGTCGATGTCGTTTACAACCATGCGGATTACCGGCTGATGAGCCGAAGGGCGCTCGACGCGCTTTCAGAGTACCGTGAGGTGAATCTGTTCCTGCGCGGGCTGGTGCCGCTCATCGGCTACCGCAGCGCGGTGGTGACCTATGACCGGCATGAGCGGTTTGCGGGCAAATCGAAATATCCGCTGAAAAAGATGATTGCGTTCGCGGTGGACGGCATCACATCGTTCAGCGTCAAACCTTTGAAGCTGATTTTCCACCTTGGCGTTCTGGCGGCCCTGGCTGGCCTAATCGGAACCGTGTGGTCTGGCATTGCGCATTTTGCCGCCGGATGGACAGGCTGGCTTGCGGCATTCTGGTCGCTCTGGCTGCTCGGCGGGCTCCTTCTGCTCTGCTTGGGCATCGCCGGCACCTACATCGGGAAAATCTACGCGGAGACCAAAGCACGCCCGCGGTACCGGATTGAAGAATGGCGCGGCGTGCCGCCGCATCCGGTGCCCTAGGAGCGAAGGCGGGACGGTTTTGCCGTTTTCGAATTGAACGGAATCAGGTCGCTTTCCTTCAGGCGGCTTGCGTCAAAACGAAAATGTCCGCTGATTTTGCCCCAGTGCGTCAGTGCATCTTCTTCACGGTCCGGCTGGCCCGCGTTGTGAATGAGATAAGGAATCCCCGCCCGGTTGCGTCGGTCCGAAATGACTCCGATGTGATGGGTGCCGAACGTGACGAGATCGCCGGGCTGCCAGACGGCGATCTGATTCGGGTCCGCAGTCAGCGAGACGGCGTGCCGCTCGAAGTAGATTTTCAGAACCGCCGTCCGGCGGAAATCAATATTAGGATCGGGCTTGCCGCCCACGGGGTAATCGTCGGGATGGGATGCCACATCCCGGTTCACCATGTCCTTCAGACAGTATCCGGCGTTACGGAAGGCGCGCCAGACCAGATCCGTACAGGCGCCGCGGTTCTCGGGCGGGTACCCGCCCTGATAATAGGAATTGTCGTATTGCGGCTTGTCTTCTGCGTCGCGCCGCGCGCCGAGAAGAAGATCGGCGTAGTCATCTTTGCCGTTTTGATTATAATCCACACTGCTGTGTACGGTTTGAATCCCGAACTGCGCTGCGGTATAAAACGGCTCCTTCTGCGCTGCGCTTTGACCGTGCTCTCCGCCGGGCTGCGGGCGCAGCCAGAGGGCGGCGAGGACGGCTCCGCAGATCAGCACCGTCAAAACGGCAAAAAAAAGAACTCTGTTTCGATGGGACAAGGCAATTCCTCCTGCGGGAGCCGTTTTCAGCGGTTCCGTTTTTTGGCTGCCTTTGCCGGCGGGGTGAGTAAAAGCCGGGTTTCCCCCGGATTCAGGGTGATGAGCTTGGAGGCGATGCGGGGATGTTTAAGCCGCACGCGGACCATGTTGCGCAGGGCCTGCCCGGAGTTATAGCCGTGAATGACCCGCACTTCCCTGATTTCAGGTCCGGCGCAGGAGAGCAGATGCTCCAGCCGGCATTTTGCGTCTTCTGTTGTCAGACCGTGGAGATCCACTTCCAGAATCGCATCTGTTTTCGATACACGCAAGGTATTTCACCTCTCGTTTCATTATAGCACGAAACGGCAAAAAAAGAGTCCTTAAGAACCCGCTGCAGAATTGGATTTTAACGCAATTTCTGATATAATAAAAAAATCGGGGGTGAGACCTGTGAAAGTGGTCGATCTGCGGAATCTGTTTACCAGCAGTAATGTCTCGCTGATCGAATTTGACGAGGATAAAATCTATTACGCTGAAGAGAAATTGGAAGAAGGACATAACAGCCTTTTTCTTTTGGAATATAATCTACAAACGCACAGGGAACGGATCCTTGCAAATTATTTTTTGAAGGACCCGGCCTATGTGCAGCATTTTTTCAGTTTCCCGGAGGATTTGGTCATTGTGATGGAAGCCGGAGAAAGCACCGTCTGGATTCTGCGCGTGGACAAGAACACGGGCGCGGAAAAAAATATGGCGCGTCTGAATTTTATCGGCGCATTCGACGAATGCCGCGCGCTGGATGAAAACCATGTGATTCTGTTCACTTCCGCCAACGAGCGCCATCGGCAGCTGTTTCGCGAATACAAGAAGCTGACCGGCTTTTCGCGGATTGCCTATCTTTATGATCTGGAGGATGGCAAGTACTACTATGTGAGGGATCCGCGCATCTGCAACGGGGATGCGGGAAACCTTGTCCCGTTCGACCTGAACGGGGAGCGCCGCGTTCTTCTGCTGCAGCCGCATGGCAGCGAGGAAGAAAAGCTGAAATGCTTTCACAGCATGCGCTGGCTGGGCGACAATGTCGATGACAATGTCTGGCTTTGCCCATTGCTGGATCTGATCGTTTCAGTCAAGGCGGGAGAGGAGCGCGTTCCGCTGGAGCTGATTCTCAGCGCGGGGACCAGCGGGCTGGTGCGCTATGCGGGAATGGATGACCGGAACCTTTATTTTCGTGCGCACTATTTTCCAACCGGGGATCAGCGCCTGTGCGCCTATGACAAGTTCAGCGGCAAAAAATCGGTCGCGGCAACGCTCAGTCTGGGGCAGGGGGAAGAAGACGCTCAGTTCAGCATCGACCCGCAGGGCGGGCACGCCTACCGCGTTACCGAAGGCGATGGTGTCTACCGGGTGACCGGGGTCCTGAATTCCGAGGTGAATACGACCTATCCGGCGGATCTAGGGAACTTCATCACCTGTGTGGACGACCGGTTCATCGTTGCCCGCTATCTTCTGAGCGATGACCGGGACTCGTTTGAGTTTAACTCTGTTTACGACATTCAGACAAAGAGGCAGAAAAGCTATGAAAGCCGCTGCGCGGTCAAGGGCGAAACGGTAGTGCTGTACTAAGCCAGGGGAGAGCGGGCGGCCTTAGATAAAACTGACCATTCCCCCTTTTTACTTTCCTCCAATACATGATAATACTACTGATGCAACAGAAAAGGCCGGCCCCAGTGGGCCGGCCTTTTCTGATTTTTAATTTCATACGCCAGGGGTGGGTTACTCCGACTCCGACTCAGATACAAACATCGACGGATTGTAGGAGTTGATGGCCTTTTCATTGAGGGTGACTCCTTTGATGGAATCCGCTTCCTTTGAAATTTCGTCGGAAAATTCCTGCCCCTTGTAATCTGTGAGCAGGCTGCTGCGTCCGCTGTCGGTTTTCATTTCTTCCGCGGTCTTTTTCGTGATGTCACCTTTCGTCACCAGAATATACAGGTAACCGCCGGAAAGTCCAGCCGCCTTGGTTTCTCCGGCCTTCATACCGTCCAGCAGCTTTTTCAGGTCTTCCGTCTGCGTATAATTGTCGAGGTTGATGGTCTTATTCTGCACCGAAACGGTTGGATCGGTGGATTTATAAGCGTCGGCCGCCTGCTGAAGCGTCATGGTGCCGGCCTTGATTTTGGAGGCGTACCCGTTGAACGCCGCTTCTGCTTTCTTCTTTTCGGCGGCGGAGAAGGAAGAGGAGTAATTCCCGCTGGAATCCGTTTTATAAAGCTTGCACAAGATATAGGAAAAATCCGTATAGTGCTTTTCAAAGAAATTTTGTAGCTCACTGTCGGATACCGCTTTGGTTCCGCCCTTGCCGTAGGTCGCGTTGAAGACTTTCTGGTATTTCTGCTCGTATTCGGTGGCGGCCAGTTCATAGGAGCTTTTTGCAATGCCGTAGCCTTCCAGAGTACTCTGGTATTGGTCCCAGAAAGAGTCCGTGTTGGATTTAATGGCGGATTTGTCCGCAGCCGAAAGGGAAAGCTTCATGTCTTTCATTTTCTGGTCGATGACAAAGAGCGATTTCGTGGAATTCAACGCTTTTTCGCGGATCCAGGTAGTGGCGTCCTTCTTTTCAACCTTCTGATCCAGCACGGATTTGCTGGTGTCGCTCACCTGGGAGGCGGCGTTTTCGTAGGCGCTGAACAGATTATAGATGTAGCTGCCGATTGGCACCGTCATACGGTCGCTTTTCGCGCACCAGCTCTTGTCGGAAGAACACGCGGTCGTCGAAACCAGCATGGCCGCGGCGAGGAACAGCGCGGTGATTCTTTTTATTATTTTCATTATGGCACACTCCGATATTTAAAACAAATTTCTGTATTTCCCAATGATAGCCATTATACTCTTTTTTCAGAAACCTGTCCATGGGCCCCATGGACTTTTCCGCTTTTTCCCACTCAGCCATGCTTTGCGGCCGGAGCGGGGAATTCCAGATGGGTCAGCACCTGCGAAAGCGTCTGCACCGGCGTTTCGTCCGGAGTGATCTTTATGCTGACATAAGGCTTGGCGCCGGCGTTTAACAGGACGCGGCCACGCAGGGCGGCAACTAGGGCGCCGACTTTTTTCATGTCGATGTGATCGGCGTAGAGGAACAGCGTATTTTCCTGCTGGCGCACCTCGCGGATGCCGAGGCGGGAAGCGACGTTGCGCAGCAGCGCAATTTCAATGAGGCCGTTCACACTGGCGGGCGGTTCGCCGAACCGGTCGATCAGCTC
>DHDF01000102.1:0-303 GCA_002399225.1 bacterium UBA4883 | reverse complement strand
TCCGCGATGCGGCGGTAGATGTCAAGCCGCTGGTTCAGGTCGGAAATATAGCTTTCCGGGATGTGCGCGGTCACCTGCATGTCAACCAGACACTCCTCGCCGTATTCCTGCACAGGTTCTCCTTTTGCCTTTCCGACGGCCTCTGACAGAAGGTGCAGGTACATGTCGTACCCGACAGCCTCCATGTGCCCGTGCTGCTCGCCGCCGAGAAGGCTGCCCGCCCCGCGGATCTCAAGGTCCCGCATCGCGATTTTAAACCCGGAGCCGAACTCCGTGTATTGCCGGATGGCGGAAAGGCGCTTC
>DHDF01000108.1:1073-6282 GCA_002399225.1 bacterium UBA4883 | reverse complement strand
AGAAAATGCCCGGTTGAGGCGATTGAGATGCAGAATGGCAAGCCGGTATGGATCAAGGAAAAGTGTACGCTCTGTCTTGGATGCCTGCACCGCTGCCCGAAGTTTGCAATCCAGTATGGAAGCAAGACCCGGAACCACGGACAGTACGTCAATCCAAATGTAAAGGTACAGGAGCTTTAGATATGAAAACAGCGATCGTAACCCGGAGTATCTTTCGGGCTTGGAAAAGAATTTGCGGGAGAAATCATCGAAGAATACCCGGAATTGGATGAAATATGGCTGATTGCATGAAGAAAAGAACGATTGGATGAAATCGTGCAAAAGTGCCCGGAGAAAAAAATAAGGGCGATCCCTTTGAATTTAGGAAAAGAAGAAATCCGGGTGTATCGAGGACACTTATGACGTTTGGGATCAGGCGAAGGAAAAGCGGCTGACGCGGCTTGTGTTTTGCGACGCCGGAACACCGAAACCCGGAAGATTCAAATACGATAAAAGAGCAGGCCGGTTCTAAATAAAGAATCGGTCCGCTCTGAAATTTCGTATAATGCTCATAATTTGCATAAGTCCCTTTTCAGATATACCATATCAATAAGTTGCTTGCCACATTCAATGATAGGATGGTCATAGTTATCTATAAAGAAATGCTTTATCCTATGTGATTCTTCAAAACCGCATTTTTTATAAAAAGGGATAGTCAGCGGGCTGTCGCCTGTACCAACCAATATGGTATTAAAATTCGAGCTATAGTAGTTGCAGATATATTCAATCATCTGCTTCCCATATCCCTGGCCCTGATATTGGGGATCTGTAGCTATATTTTTAAGCTCACACATTTTGTTGCCCTCATCAGTGACAACGCAAATCGTCTTTACATCATTATCAAAAAGCACAAACATTTTTCCACGGCTTAAATATCTGTCAATCATACTTTCTTGCTCATCGGCGAGAAGTAAAAGATTTATATATTGCTTTTTATTCTCTATTATCTGCTTTATTATCAACACCATGGCTCCTTTTAATATAAACAACACGAAGCTCAAAATCAACTATCTTTATTCTCATAATTTCCCACCTGGGTGAGGTCTGCGATTCCATTTTGGATATTGCATTTATATTTTGTATCTGTTCTTTCACCGTGTTCGGGCAGGTCAAAACTGATTACCTGATAATTTCTACCGGCAGCAATTTCTGCAAAAGTTTCGGCGCTTTCTTTGCTTGACATCTTTCCATGAACAAAGGGTATACTTTATCGGATTTTTCGCCCTATATCACAGCAGGGATATTTCCAATATCAATTTTTTCCTTTATCATTATGATGTCCCTCAAAATCAGTAAGGTCATTCATTATAAAAAAACAAAGCTTTCTTATTGCTTCTTAAAACAGCGCGATTTGATAAGGGCGACAATTCCGGCGCCTCCACCTATGAAAAGCACCTCAATCGCTCCCATCCAATGCAGACTAGTATTCCCGGTAGTTGCGGCGAGCGCATAAATCAGATGGTGCCCTCCCAAAAGGATGCAAAGTAAAAGCAAAATAATCGTAAGTATTTTTGCATATTCGATATTACGTTTCACAAGGGTGATGACAATGCCTGCGTCAATCCCAACGTTCCATAAAGCGATTTCGGTTTGCCATCCCCGGCTGAGCCCCCATACGGATAATTTTTCCGCAACATCAGGAAAAAACATCTGCCATACGAACGCCCCCTGCCGTCATCAGCAAAAACAGGAACAAATAGAAAAACAGATATTTCTCTTTTTTCATAATCAGAGCCTCCATTGTATCCACGGAATAGAAACCATGCGAATCCCGCTGGATTTCATCATGTTTCGCTGTGTCTGGCGGGCGTTGTGGAAGTTATCGGCGTGAATGATTGCCGTTTTCCCCATTCATACTTTCTGCGACTTGACCGTAAATGTCACTTGCGCCCCATGCGGGCTGCCGTTCGACGGCTGAATGGAACCGCCCTGGATTTCGACAAGCCGGCGTGCGATGGAAAGCCCCAGCCCGGAATGGCTTTTATTGTTTCCACGCGACGTGTCGCCCCGGTAGAATCTGTCAAATACGTGAGGCATATCCTTCGGGCGGAAGCCCGGCCCAGAATCGGCCACCGTAAAACGGAGACGATCTTGCTCCGCCTGAGCTGAAACCGTAATTCTGCCGCCTTCGGGCGTGTACTGTAAGCTGTTGGAAAGAAGGTTGTCGAGCACCCGCCCAAGCTTTTCGGAATCAATTCGGTAAAGGCCGTCCGGCGTATCGTCAAAATCACCGGTGATGGAAATTCGCTTTTGTCGGCCGTATATGTCATACATCTGGATTTTTGACATCAGAAATTCCTTGATATTGACTTCCCGCAAATGAAGTTCCAGCCCGGAGCGTTCCAGCTCGGAAGAAGTCTGCATCTGCTTCACCAGAGACGATGCCTTCTCCGCATTTTCACGGATGACGGAGAGATAACGCTGCCGCTTTTCTCTATCCGCCGGTTCGGAATCCAACAGGGCTTCCGAATAACCCTGGATCACCGACATCGGCGTTTTCAGATCGTGCGCCAGGGCTTCCACCATTTCGGTTCGATCCTGCTCAATTTTCCACTGCGCAGAAAGAGAGTCCTTCAGCGCATCCTGCATTTCGGCGAAGGCATCGCAAAGCTTCCCAATTTCATTTTTCGAGTGGTAGTCGATTGTAAAATTCAAATCCCGTTCTCCGATTTTCCGTGCCGCCGTCATCAGCGCCTGGAGTGGACGATTGATGCTTCGGGTCAGCTTCCTTGAAAAGAGGATTGTGAATAGGACGATGTAGAAAAAAGGGGCCGCCACCACCGGGATGAACAGGCCGGTGACCCATTGGCGATATCTGCTGTCGGGCGAAGTCAACTTCAGTTCGTATGCCAACAGCACCGCACCGGAGATTCTGGCGTCATTTCCGATGATCGGTATGGTGCGGACATATTTGCCCTGGTATCCGCTTGTCGTGTTAAACCTGCTGTAAAGTCGCTCCCGATCCTCGACGACCTTCGTGCGGTAGGTACCGTAGAGAATCCGTCCGTCGCCGTCCAATACCTGATACACGATGCCTTCCGACGGGACGACCTTTTCCAATCCCGCTTTTGCGGAAGTGCTCAGCAGAGCGGTGCTTTGCTGTCGGATATACTTCTCGATTGCGGGCAGCTGCTTTTCATAATGGTTGGCGGGATAGAGCAGCTCGTTGGATTGGAGCATCAAAAACAAAATGCCCGCCGCCACATAAGTGACGATGGTTGCAATCAGACTTGTCAGGAGAATGAGGCAAAAAGTAATCTGAACCTGTGATTTCAACGGCTTGTTTTCAAACATATCGTCACCTCGCATCCCTATTCCATTTGTAACCGATGCCCCATACCGTGGAGACATATTCCGTGTTGGGATCGACTTCGGAAAACTTCGCCCGAATTTTTTTCACATGCTCGACCACCGTGGAGGAATCGCCCTCGGCGTCATAGCCCCATATCTTTTCGTAAATTTGTTCCCGCGAAAAGACCTGCCCGCTGCTCATGGCAAGCAATTCCACAATCTCGTATTCGCGCCTTGTCAGGCCGATAACTGTTTCACCGATACGAACAACCCGTCCCTTCCGATCAAGACTCAGTTTTCCAAAATAGAGCCGGGTGTGCCTGTCTTCTGAATTGATATTTCGGGCTCGCTTCTCCCGCCGCAGGTTGGCGCCGATACGGGCGAGCAGCTCCCGCAGGCCGAACGGCTTGACGATGTAATCGTCCCCGCCGATGCTCAGGCCGCGCACGCGGTCGGCTTCCGACTGTTTTGCGCTCAGAAAAAGGATCGGGCAGGTTACTTCGTCCCGGATGGCACGGCAGACCTCGAACCCGTCTTTGCCTGGCATCATGATGTCCAGAAGAATCAAATCTGGCTGTTGTTTGGCGAGCGCCACTCCGTCGTCCCCGTCGTAGGCCGCCAGCACTTCGTGGCCGCGCGCGGTCAATTCGTCCCGCAAAAGCTGTACCAGCTCTTTTTCATCATCGATAATCAAAATCCGGCTCACGAAAGCCACCGTCCCTTTTCGCTTGTATTCTCCTTATAGTATCTCCCCGTTTGAATTGCACGTCAAATTTTTGGATGTTTATTCGTAGCTTCTGCGGCCTTCCCAGCGGTTAAACCAGACGAAAGCACAGATGAGGGAAAGAACGAATAAAAGAATGGCAGGCAGCATTCCTGCCCAATCTCCGCCGGATGATGACTCAAAGTGTGAGAACGGCACCGGGATCTGTGACAGGCGGGCGGGCCATGTCCATGGTAAAAAGCGCCAGATGCGGTTGCCCGCCGAGGTAAGCCCACAGATGGCAGCAATCAGAAAACCAGCGCCGCCGACCGAAACCGAAGCCCCCATCCCGAAAGCAAAGCTCAGCCAGAGGTGAAGCACACAGAGGAAAAGCGAACCGAGGATGGTGAGCAGCGCGCCTTCGAGAAACACGGCAATCCGCAAGCCGGAAACGTGGAGCAAAAACGCCAGTCCCCCGACAAAGAGAATGAGGGAAACGAACAGAGTGGCTGCCGTCGTCAGGATGAGAAGCAGCAGCTTGCCGGTAAAAATAGAGACGCGGGGAATGGACACGCCCAGCAGGCCGTTGAAATGGCCGGCCTGTTCCTCCTGGGAACAGAGGATGCCCGCGAGCAACCCTGCAAGGATTGGAATGAGAATTGTCCATAAGTCGAAAAAAAGCACATAGGCATTTGCCTGAAAGGCCGACGTTCTGCGGTGAACGGAAAGATACCACAGGGCGACAACAGCGGCGGAGGGCGGCAAAAGAAAGGAAATCGTCCGGTAAGCTGTCCGCTTGGTTTTGAGCCAGTCGGAAGAAAGAATCCGAAGCATCAGCGTACCTCCCTTTTAGAGAACCAGAGTGCGGTAATGGTCGCCGTAACAATGAGAAACCCCAGGGAGGCGGCAATGCCAACAGGAATCACATTGGCGTTCCACAGAGGATCGTTCGCTTCCAGCATCACCCCGTTTGGATGGACGCCGACAACCGGGCACATCAGCCGAACCGGCCAGCTCCAGGGAACGAAGGCCCAGTAGCTTTTGGACGCCGCCAACACGCCGACCACCGAGCCTGCGATTCCCACGATAACCGAGGCTGCGGTTCCTTTCCATACGGCGCAGAACAGCTCGATCGGGATAAGTCCAAGGGATGTCACCCAGACAAGGGCGCTCGCC
>DHDF01000108.1:378-967 GCA_002399225.1 bacterium UBA4883 | reverse complement strand
CCCATAATCGTTCCGACGGGCGGAGTGCCGAGGCCGAGGATGAGGCCTGTGACAAGGACCGCCGCAACCAGTATCGCCGACGTCAGCAGCAGCCACAGGGCCAGCACGGCGATTTTGCTCAAATAGAACAGCGGGATGGAAATATTATTTGCAAGCAGGCTGCGGTAACCGCCTGCCTTCTTCTCACGCGATTCTCCCAGCGCGCAGAGCAGAGCCACACCCAGAGGAATAAACAGCATCGGCCACCAGTTGAAGACCATGTCGAGCTGGAGCCGCCATTGGTTCATCTGCGACGTGACCTGCGTGCGGGTCACGCCCGCGAACAGGATAAAGAACAACGGGGCGGCAGCCGCCAGCTTTTTTGAAAAGGAACGGCGGTATTTCAGACTCTCCGACTGGATCAGATTAAGCATGGCGGTCGTCCCTCCCGTTCTCCGCAACGACTTTCATAAAAAGCTCTTCGAGGTTTTCGCTCCGGTCGATTTTGCCCTGATAGCTCAGTTTTCCCGCGCTGATGATGCCGATGTGATCGGCGGTCTGCTCCACTTCGGAGAGAATATGGCTCGACAGGATCACCGTCATGCCTTCC
>DHDF01000108.1:0-133 GCA_002399225.1 bacterium UBA4883 | reverse complement strand
CGCTGCTTCATGCCGAGAGAAAACTGGGACGCCCGTTTTTTGCCGGTATTTTTCAGATTGACGGTTTCCAGCACCTCTTCGATTCGGCGCTCCGGCAGCCGCAGCAGTTTCGTGTGGACCAGAAGATTTTCCC
>DHDF01000137.1 GCA_002399225.1 bacterium UBA4883 | reverse complement strand
CTCGGCATCATCATCGGCATCGGTTCGGTCATTGCGATCGTCTCCATCGGAGACGCCGTCACGGCAAACGTGTCCGACATCATGTCAAGCCTGGGGGCCAACAATATTTATGTGTATGTTGCGCCGACCGACAATAATTACGGCCAGTCCAATAATTCCAACAAGATTGACGACAACGACCTCCTTACGATGGATCAGATTGAACGGGTGCAAACGAAATTTGCCGACGAAATCAGTGATGTTTCCGTCAGCGAATCCGCCGGATCCGGCAAGGCGAAAAACGGTCATCTGTACGCAAACATCTCCATTGAAGGAGCGAACCCCGGGTGCGGAGACCTTGATGACGTTGATTTAAAAACGGGAAGATTCCTGAAAGGCCGCGACATCGACGGCCACCGGCGGGTCGCAGTGGTTTCTGATAAGCTGGTTTCAAGCATATTCGGAAACAGCGCTGATCCGCTTGGGAAAAAAATCAATGTGGATACGGACAACGGCGTGGAAAGCTTTACGATTGTCGGCGTCTATCAGTACAAGCAGCAGGGGGTCGGCGGCAACCTAGGGGTTGCGGAGAAGGACATTCGCACCACCATGTATATTCCCATCACCGTCGCAAAGGAAACGGCGGAAAATCAGAATTATTATGAGTTTGAAATTAAGCTGAAAAATGTAAATGATACACGTTCCCTCACGAGTAAAATCGAAGCCTATATGAAACAGTTCTATATCCATAACACCAAGTACACCTGCGTCGTGCGCAATATGGAAAACGAGCTGTCTTCTTTCACCTCCATGCTGAACACGATCTCGCTTGCCATTGCAGCCATCGCGGCCATTGCGCTGCTGGTCGGCGGCATCGGCGTCATGAACATTATGCTGGTTTCCGTAACCGAGCGCACCCGGGAAATCGGCACGCGCAAGGCACTCGGCGCGCGAAGCAGCTACATCCGGATGCAGTTCATTGTCGAGTCTATTATCATCTGCGTGATCGGGGGCATCATCGGGATTCTCTTGGGGATCGGGCTGGCAGCCCTCGGGGTCTCGCTGCTGAAGCTGAAATTTGTGCTCTCCGTTCCGATTATTTTCATCAGCGTCGGCTTTTCCATGCTGATCGGCATTTTCTTCGGTTATTACCCGGCAAAGAAAGCCAGTCAGCTTGACCCGATTGAAGCGCTGCGTTACGAATAGTCCCGCATAAAATTTCAGTAAGATCGGCGCTCCCGTACAATCCACATCTCAGCGAAGGCGTCCCCCGCAGTACGCGGGGGGCGCCTTCTTCTTCGCACGGCCGAATGGTCTGCGCCGGCCCATTCCTCAGATCTGGTCGGCCATCTCTTTTTTCAGCAGCCTGATATACTGCTGGATGTCGGAATTTGTCTGCTCGCCACGGCGGAAAATAACCAGCAGTTTCATCGGTTCAATCGGCAGCTGAAAGCTGACCAGCCCAAACTGTTTTAGAATTTTTTGCGGGAGTTTGCACCCGATGCTGAATGCGTCGGTGGTTCCGACAATCTGGCAGCGGAGATTTCTCTCATCTACTTTGATGCAGGACTGAAACCGAATCTGGTTGCCCGCCACAATTAGTGGATTTACCATATTTAGTACGCTCTGTGATATATAATCGACATACGGGTAATCCCGAAGTTTCTCAAAGTTCAGCGGCCCGGCCGCGGCCAGCGGGTGCCCATAGCGCAGATTGACATTCATCGGAAGGTCACAAATTTTCACGGCCGACAGGTTATGACTGACAGCCGTCTCTTTGATGATATCCAGATTTTGCGACGAAACCACAATAGCCAGTAAATCCAGATTTAACTGATAGAGAAAGTGAAGCCCGTCTGAAAGATCCACCTTCCGGCAGGACAGCTCCGCTTTCGGCTCACGTCCGCATTTGCGGCATAAAGCCAGGAAAGCATCAATCAGCGGGGTGTAGCTGGAAACGCCCAGAAAAAAGCGGTGTGTCAGACAGCCACGCCCAATTTTGAACATCTGATCCGCGTGGTGGACTATAATCCTTGCATGTTCTAAAAACTGTTCCCCCTTCCGCGTTAGGCAAACTCCTGTATGCATTCGCCAGAAAATTGAAAATCCGAGTTCCTTCTCCAGCGCCTTGATGGTCTCGCTGGCATTCGGCTGTGATAGGAACATCTTATTTGCCGCTTGTGAAATAGAGCCTGTCTCACTTACGGCAATCACGAGCTTCAGCTGCTGAAGATCCATACCGCTCTCCTCCAATCGAGTCATAAAAAAAGCCGATATCCACATGAGAATTCCATATTATACAAGATTCTCAAAACATGATATTATAATTTTATCGATTTAGGCAAGGTTTTGCCGAGGCGCCTCAAAAAACGACAAAAGGACAAAGAGGAGAAATATTGTGACGACACAACTCATTGTATGCCTGGTGATTTTTGCACTTACGCTTGTAAGCTTTATCACCGGCAAATTCAGCATGGCCACTACGGCCATTATGAGCATGATCCTGCTGGTGCTGACGAGGTGTCTCGATCCCAAAAGCGCCCTGGCGGGGTTTGCCAATTCCAATACGGTCATCATGGCCACCATGTTCGTGGTATCGGCTGGTTTCAGCCGCACTTCGATGGTCACGAAGATGTCTCATCTGGTAGCAAAAGTCAGCAAAGGTTCCTTTACAAAAATTCTGGCCGGATATGTGCTGATCAACGCCATTCTGACGCAGTTCATCCAAAGTTCCATGGCATGTTTCAGCATCGTCTTCCCGCTGGCATGCGCCATGTGCGATGAAATGGGATACAGCCGGTCAAAAATGATCTTCCCAATCGGCATTGTCTCCATCTCCACCGTCTCGATTTTACCATTCGGCAACAGTGCGATTATGTACTTAACAAATAATGGTTACCTGGAATCCTACCATTACACAACCTATCTTTTCAAAATGCTGGACCCCATGATTGCCCGTCTGCCTGGCATGATTCTGATCATCCTCTACGCTATCTTCCTCGCCCCCAAGCTGGCCCCGGAAAAGCCGGTGATGGAGATCAGTGAAGTAGAAGGAAATTTTTCCACCGAAAACAAAAACTTTCCCGCGTGCAGGAAGTTCTCGGCTATGTTGCTTTTTTCGGAATCGTCGTGATGCTGCTGACACAGCAACTGCATAGAATTCCTTCCTGGGAAATTACGACCATCGGCGCCGTCATTATGGTCGCCTCCGGCATTCTCAAGCCCAAAGACGCTTACCAGGCGATGGGCCTGGGCGGCATGGTACTTCTATACGCCGGCATGCTTGCCCTCGGCAGCGCGCTGACAGCAACCGGGGCCGGCAACCTTGTCGGCAATCTTCTGGCAAGTGTTGTGGGAAGCACCCGCAACAACTACGTGATCGGACTGCTCTTCTTCATCACACCGTTCCTTTTGACTCAGTTTATGATGAACGTGGCCGTTATCAATATCTTTATTCCGATTGCAATCGTCACCAGCAAGTCCCTGGCATGCAACCCGCTCGGCCTGATTATGCTGGTCTGGATTGCCCGCCTTGACGGCCTTTGTAACCCCGATGGCGACGCCGACCGTCTCCATGGTGATGGGCCTCGGCGGATATGACCAGAAAACCATGCTGAAAATGAGCTGGCTGCCCGCCCTGCTGATGTGCGTTGTCAACGTCTTCTGGGTAATGACGGTATTCCCTGCCTTCTAAGGCCGAGTGCCTTCCGTCACAGAACCCTTCAACTGATAGAAAAGGAGAAGCCATATGAGTGAAATTTATCATAAAATTATCCAAATGGCAGAAGAAATGAAGCCGGATTTATCCAAGCAGCGGCGCTGTCTGCACCAATACCCGGAACTTGGATGGTGTGAAATGCGCACCAGTTCCCTGATTGCGCGCAAACTAAAAGATTTCGGATACGACGAAGTCCTGGTGGGCAAAGATGTCTGCGACGCGGCAAGCCGCATGGGCCTGCCGCCTCAAGAGGAATTGGAACTCCAGTACAGGCGGGCCGAGAAACAGGGTGCCGACCCGGAGTTTCTGCCGGCCACACGGGGCGGTTTTACCGGCGTGATCGGAATTCTTCACTGCGGCGAGGGACCGACGGTCGCGCTGCGGTTCGACATTGACGCCCTTCCGCTGACAGAGACGCTCGAACCCTCACATCTGCCTAACGCATTGGGGTTCTCCTCCCGGAATCCCGGCGTCATGCACGCCTGCGGCCACGACGGCCACACCACGATCGGCCTAGGAACCGCGAAAATTCTGGTCTCGATCCGCGATCAGCTCCACGGTACACTGAAGCTGATCTTCCAGCCCGCGGAAGAAGGGGTCCGGGGCGCAAAATCCATCGTGGAAAAAGGCCATCTCGATGGTGTGGACTACGTTCTGGGAGCGCATCTCAACGGCGGAACGGATAAAACCGCGGGTTCCATCGGCGCGGGGCGCGGCACCACGCTGGCAACCACAAAGATGGACGTCACCTTCTCGGGCAAGGCTGCACATGCGGGGAT
Source organism: bacterium UBA4883 (assembly GCA_002399225.1). Classification (GTDB taxonomy): domain Bacteria; phylum Bacillota; class Clostridia; order Oscillospirales; family Acutalibacteraceae; genus Caproicibacter. The sequence goes on along the minus strand of DHDF01000137.1, from coordinate 5,782 downwards.
GTCCCCTGAAAAGGGAAAAAATGCCATGCTGGCGGCGGTGACCGCTGTTTTAAATCTGCATGCCATCCCCCGCTTCGGCGACGCCGCAACCCGGGTTAACGTCGGAAAGCTGACGGCAGGCAGCGGGCGCAACATGATTTGCGACCATGCGAAACTGGAACTTGAAGTGCGCGGCAACACTGCAGAGGCGAACCAGTACATGGAAGATTACGCGCATCGCATTGTCTGCGCCGCCGCCGCAATGCACGACTGCAAAGTAAAGACCGAGTTCGTCGGGTCGGCAAAATGTTCCCTGAATTCTCCCGAGCTGTCGGAATTGGTCCGGAAAGTCATTTTGGAAAAGGCGGGGATCCCCACGCTTTCTTCCCCCGACGGGCTCACGGGCAGCGAGGACTACTCTTATTTTTCAGAGCGCGTTCAGCAGCAGGGCGGGCAATCCTGTTACTTTTTGAACATAGTTCACTGTGCAGGACCGTTCCACAACCCCGAATTTGATTTTGACGAAGTGGGATTGGTTAACGGCGTTAAGGCATTCAGCGTGATGTCGGCCAACCTGATGAATGCCTAAAAACGATAAGGCAAAGTGCAAGACAAGATGTGTTCATCCCCCGCTTCCGGCGGGGGATGAACACAAACGGACTCTGCCGCTTAACTGAAAATGCTGTAAGCAAAACAGCCGGGGCAGCCCACCTATCGGGTTGTCCCGGCTGTTTTACGAAGTTAGCCTTTTTCCGCACGGAAAAATAGATTCACCGGCTTCAACAGGACTGCATCAGGATCCGCTCCGCACATTTGATCCCGTCCACCGCGGCGGAGACGATGCCGCCCGCGTATCCCGCGCCTTCCCCGCAGGGATACAGGCCAAAAAGAGCCGGTGACTGCCCGTCCTCCCCGCGCAGGATGCGCACCGGTGACGAAGAGCGGCTTTCCACCGCCGTCAACACCGCATCCGGAAACGCAAACCCGTGCAGCCGGGCATCCATCCGCCGGATTCCCGCGCGCATGGAGTCTGCGACAAAGCCCGGCAGACAGCCGTCAAGCGAGCAGGGCGTTATCCCGGGGCGGTAGGTCGGCTTCACATCGCCCAAGTGGTCGGAGGCGTGGCGCTTGAGGAAATCCTCCACCCGCTGAACGGGTGCACGGTATCCCCCGCCGCCCAGACGGAATGCGGCCTCCTCCAGCCGACGCTGAAACGCCACGCCGGCCAGCGGGCCATCCCCCCCGAAGTCCTTCGGCCCCACGCCGACCAACAGGGCGGCGTTCGCGTTCTGCCCGTCCCGGGCAAAGCGGCTCATTCCGTTGGTCGCCAGCCGGCCCGGCTCGCTCGCCGCCGCGACGACCTGCCCGCCCGGGCACATGCAGAATGTGTACACGCCCCGTCCGTCTTCCAGATGGACGGCAAGCTTGTAGTCCGCCGCGCCGAGAGCGGGATGGCCGGCAAAGCTTCCGTACTGTGCGGCATCGATCAGGCTCTGCGGATGTTCGATCCGCGCGCCGACCGCAAACGCCTTCGGCTCCATCGGTACGCCGACGTTCAGCAGGCTCTGAAACGTGTCCCGCGCACTGTGCCCGACCGCCAAAACCACATGCGCGGTTTCCAGCCGTTCCGGCGCTTCTTCCCTTTTCCGGAACTCCACGCCGGAAACGCGGCCGTCTTTTTGCAGCAGAGCGGTCAGTTTCGTATCAAACCGGATTTCTCCGCCGAGGGAAAGGATCTGTTCCCGGATCCCCCGCACCGTCTGCGGCAGACGGTCCGTTCCGATATGCGGCTTCGCCTCGAATAGAATTTCACGGGGCGCGCCGGCCGCAGCAAACTCTTCCAGCACTTTGCGGATACGCGGGTCTTTGGTGCCGGTGTTCAGCTTTCCATCCGAAAAGGTCCCCGCGCCGCCTTCGCCGAACTGCACGTTGCATTCCGGGTTTAAAACGCCGTCCCGCCAAAAACGGGAAACCTGCATCTTCCGCTCTTCCACGCGGGAGCCGCGTTCCAGCACAATCGGCCGCTGCCCCGCCTGCGCAAGGATCAGCGCCGCAAACATGCCGGCCGGTCCGAAGCCCACCACCACGGGCCGCTGCTCCAGCGGGCGGCAGACCGGCAGCTCATACCGGTACGGTTTTGCCCTTGTCACCCGGCGGTCGTGCGGCATCCGCGCTGCCGGGCAGTCCGTCTCCACCGTGCAGATAAAATGGACGTCATCCTTTTTCCTCGCATCCACGGACTTCCGAGCCAATTTCAGGGATCGGATCGCACGCGGCGCGACATGCAGGCGCTTTGCCGCTTGTTTTCTCAGGTCTTCTTCCGTTCCCGCCAGTTCCATGCGAATTTCGGAGATTCGATAAATCAAAATATAATTCCCCCGTCAGGTCTTAAATCCGGCTCTCCTAAACGCATTACGGCCGGCCCCTTTTTTCGGCATGTTTACTTCAGTCTGTGCACCGCCGCTTTTCCGGCAGTCAGGCCGCTGGCCCAGGCCCAGTTCAGGTTAAAGCCGCCGCAGTCCCCGTCGACGTCCAGCAGCTCGCCGCACAGGTACAGTCCCGGGCACTTTTTTGATTCCAACTGCCCTGTCAGCTCCGAAAGTGGGACCCCTCCCGCCGTAACCTGCGCACGATCCCAGGAAAAAGTCCCCCTGACCGGGAAACAAAACTGTTTCGCTGCGGATGCCAGCCGCACAAGGTCTTCCGGCTTCAGCGCTCCGGCCTGTTTGGATCCCCCGCCCAGTGCGTATCTGGCAAGCTCAATCCCCAGCGCCTTCGGCAGGAAGCCTTCCAAAAGCTCCGGCGCGGAAAGGGCCCGATTTCCGTTTGCGGCGGCGCACAGCATCTGCTCCAGCTTTTTTCCCGGATACTCCGGAAACAAGTCGAGCGAGATCTCCGCGTCCCGCGGCGCGCGCAGTTCCCCAAAGCAGCGGGAAAGCTCAAAAATGCAGATACCGGAAAGTGCGCTTTCCGTAAACTGCACTTCGCCTCCCGATGTGCGAACGGACTTGCCGCCGAGGCGGAAAGACGCCAGGGCGGGGCACCTCACGCCTTTTAAGGGACGCACCCGCACAGGGTCTGTTTTCACGGGCACCAGCGCGGGATAGGTCGGCGTAACCGAGTGGCCGAGCGCTTCTGCGAGCGCAAAGCCGCAGCCGTCCGAACCGGAGCGGGGGCAGGCCGCCCCGCCCGCCGCCAGGATTGTCCGGCGCGCCAAAAGCTCCCCGGCAGGAGAAGAAATCTGAAAACCTCCGTCCGCCTTCCGGACGGATTTCACATCAAATCCGCACAGGGTCTTCACGCCTCTCTGCTCCAGTCCCCTGCGCAGAAGGTTCAGGGCCGACGGTGCCTGAAGGCTGTAAGGATAAATCCGACCGCCGTCCAGTTCCCGGCAAAGCAGCCCCAGCTTTTGAAACAGGCTCAGGATCTGTTCCGGCGGAAAACGGTTCAGCACCGCCAGCGCGCCCGGGTCCCCATGATAATGGGAAGGGCTGCCCGCGGCCCGGTTGGTCAGATTACAATGTCCGTTTCCGGTCAGAAGCAGCTTTTTCCCCACGCGCGGATTTTTTTCCAGCACCGCTATGGAGATTTTTTTCGTTTGGGCTGCCTCAGCCGCGGCAAGCGCCGCCGCAAGGCCGGAAGCCCCGCCGCCGATCACGGCAAGATCCACTTTCTGCATTGGAAAAGCACCCCCTCACCAAACCGAACCCAGAATACCGTAAGTAATCAGACACATGATCGCGTCTGCAACAACGCTGCCCAGCACGACGGAGAGCAGAGCGTCCCGAAAGCGCATCCCCATCAGGGCAGCGGCGACAGAACCGGTCCACGCGCCGGTCCCCGGCAGCGGAACCGCGACGAACAGCAGCAGGCCGAACGTCTTGTATTTTTCGATCTGCCTGCTCTTGCGGTCCATCTTTTCTTCCAGACGCCGCACCAGACGGACAAACCGCGTGTTGCGGAGCCCGTCCAGAATCTGCCGGAAAAAAAGCAGAATCAGCGGCACCGGCAGCAGCGTGCCGGCAAGACAGAGTAAAAACGCCCGGACCATTCCGACGTGCAGCAGACCCGCCGCAAGAATTCCGCCCCGCAGCTCCAGCATCGGCAAAAGAGATATGAAAAAAATGATGAGTTCCGGCGGAATTCCACGGAACGCATCAATCATCGATGTGACCATTTGATTCATAGAAAAAATACCTCAAGGTTCCAGCTGTTTTGGTTTTGTATGCCTTTCAGGGAAAAAAAGCCAAAAAAAGCGCGGAAAGAGCGATTAAGACCGCGCAGACTCCGGCAACGATCCGAACCATCGGCGAATGGGATTTTGCGGCCCATGACTGTTTCTTTTTCACGGAAAGTCCCCTCCTGATTCTTTATTATAGCAAACGCCGGAATGAAAATACAGCATTTCGGCTCAATTCATCGGATTTTCATTTGGGCGGCAGCCGATTCACCCTCCGTTGACAACCTGTCCGCTTTGCAATACAATAAAGAAATTGGATTTAGAAATTCGAGGTGCAGTATGAAAAGACAAAGCACGGGCCGCGGGACTTATGGAAGCCGGCGCGGCAGCGCTAGGCGGCCAGCGCACCGCAGCTCCGCCTGGGACACCCAGGAAATCGACTGCTACAATCGGGTGGACAGAGACATCTACAGCGATTCTTCCAGGCAGCCTCGCGCCTATTCCCGCAAAAAAAAAGGCGGCTGCCTGAAAAGACTGCTGACTTTTCTTCTCGTTATTGCGCTGGTCGGAGCCGGCGGCGGATTTTTGTATTTTCATCTCCTTGCCTCCCGCCTGAACCGCTCCGACGTGACCAGCGATCAGCGTGCAAACTATGTGCAGCTGCCCAGCGGCGCGCCCGCGTGGAATGTAAAATCCGACAGCAATGTCATGAACATCCTGCTGCTCGGCGTGGATGAAAACAAGGATGGCTCCGACGGCCGTTCGGACACCAATATGCTGATGTCCATCGATAAAAAGGGAAAGGTAATCCGGCTGGTTTCGTTCCTGAGGGATTCCTACCTAGAGATCCCGACCATCGGTAAAAACAAGCTGAACGCCGCCTATGCGAACGGCGGGGTAGCTCTGACCATGCAAACGCTGGAAAACAATTACCGGATCAACATCGACCGGTACGTTTCGGTCGACTTTAACAATTTTGCCGCCGTCATCGACAAAATGGGCGGTCTGGATGTGCCGATGTCCAAAGACGCCTGCCGGGCGGAAAACGCGGCCATCGGCACGCACCTAAAGGCGGGGGTCAACCATCTGGCCGGAAAAGAATGCCTTTACTACGCGCGCATCCGCTACGCTTCCGACAAGTTTGGCCGCAACGACTACGGCCGCACCGCCAGGCAGCGGCAGGTGGTCCAGCTGATGCTCCAGAAGATGAAATCCATGAACCTGATTGACGCCAACAAGCTCATTTACGATTATCTCCCTTATGTCAAAACAAATCTGACCGACAGCGAACTGCTGTACCTTGCCTCCATCGGCGCTTCCCTTTCAAATTACAAAACGGAAACCAAACAGATTCCCGCCCCGAACACCTTCAACGACCAGAAGTCCGTCAAGGGGATCGGAAAAGTGGTTTCTCTCGACCTGGAAAAAAATTGCTCCATTCTGCGGGAATTTCTTTATGGGGACAGCGGTTCTGATGAAAGCGAAGCAGACTGATTCATTATGGGGGCTTTCCCGGTTTTAACCGGGAAAGTCTTTGTTTTTTTGAGTAAAAATTGATCTTTTCTATTATACCATTCTATCCCATAAAATAAAAGAAATTTCAATTTTTACTCAAAAAAACAA
>DHDF01000115.1:709-4025 GCA_002399225.1 bacterium UBA4883 | reverse complement strand
CATTATCTCCAATGCTCGTGACGCTGTTTGGGATGGTGACGCTTTGCAAGTTGGTGTCCCCAAACACCCCAGTTCCAATGCTCGTGACGCTGAAGGAGGAATCGCCGCTGGTTACAGTGCCGGGGATTTCGATGTCGGTAGCGCCGCTGCCTGCATCTGAAAGCCCGGTCACCGCTACTTCTTTTCCTTCATCGGAATCTTTCGTCACCTCATACCTCAAGTTTCCGCTGTCGAATGTTTCATCGATTTCGTCAGACGGAGCAACCGGGTTTCCATCGGCCGCATACGCCGCTGTGCCGCCGAATGTGCCGACGGCTATAGAAACCGCCAACACAAAGGACAGCGCTTTTTTGTGAATATTCATGTTTTACCCCTTTCTTTCTTTATGCTTTATGCGCGCATATTTATAAAATTTACTCCTTTTCCAAGTACGCGCTGCCTGGTTCAATTTTCTGTCAGAGCTTTTCTCGTATATCCTTTAGGATTTCTCCAAAGCCCAAGCAGATAACTATAGTTACTTAACACAATAAAACTATATCACTTGATTCGTCAAGATACAATCCTTTTTATGCAATATAATTGCTTTTTTGACATTGAATTGTGGTATCCTATAATTTTATCGCCAGCAGAATTTCGGTCTGAAAGCCTTGACGGAAAATCCTTTTTTGAGCGTATGCCTCCAACTCGTTCTGTCGCAGCGAATAATTTTCAAGGAGAATCCGCTGCTCTTCCGTGAGCGATTGATTCAGTCTGTCGTGAGCTTCGCACAGCGATTTGAGGAATTCGCGGTACTTGTCGTCATGGGCGACGATGTTTTCGATTGAAGAAATATTGCCGTCGTAGATTTCTTCAATAATATTTCTCATGGTTCAATTAAATCTCCTTTTTTGGCATCTTAACGATACTATAGTAATTCTTTTTATAACTAACTATAGCGGTTTGCCTGCCGCTGAAGAATCCGTTACCCTGTATATGGTGATGGATATGGTTGACAACTATAGTATAGGGAAACGGCTCAAAGAACTTCGCGGCAAATACGGTTTGTCGCAGGAGCGGATTGCCCTGCAAGCGGAGATTACAACCGCTTATTTCGGGCAGATCGAACGGGGCCAAAAGAATCCGACCGTTGCAACAGTCGGAAGGATCTGTAACGCTTTTGGAATTTCCCTCGCTGAATTTTTTAGCGATCAACCAGTCGCACCATTGGAAAACGACCAAATTTTGCAACAGGTCATTCTTGAATTGAAGGACTGTACCGCCGATGAAAAGAAGGAAATCCTTGAAATCATCCGGCACGCGCTGAAACTAAGAGCCAAATAAGAGGAAATTCGCCCATTTTTAAGGCATTTTTCGGGTTCTGCGTACAAAAACGGGGCTTAAAGCGTGTTNNTCCGTAGCTTTGCCCAAGCATTTTCGCTCTTTTAAACAGATATACCGGGATAATCCAGATAGAGCCCAATGATTTCGTATCGTAGCCGGATGCCTTGAGCTTTTTTTCATCTATATAGGAAAGCCCATACATTTAATCCAAATGTGATAACCCAGAGCGATTGACTTCCTACGCCGATTGAGACGGCGACAATATATTCGATGATAGAGCCTAAAATCGGCATAAAGGCAAGCCACCATACGGCGGTGTTATCAACGGCGCTGCCGGAAACGGGCGGCGGCACCGCGACGGTTTCATTGATTATTCCCGATTTGGAAAGAGGACGCCACTCCGTATATCCCTGTTTCCAAACCAAAGAATCCGCACGGATAATCCCTCTTTGCCCCGTTTTGCCGGTTATGCGGTATGCAGATGGTTCAAAAGGTCTTTTGACTGTTCTCCTGGCTGCCCGTTGTACTGAAGAGGTTAAATGCAGTAGAAGAATAAACTGGTGCTAGCAATTATAAATACTACAACATTTATTATTTGCCGAGGCGGACTGCGCCGCCGAACTCATGAAACTGTACCGGCAAAAGGTCCTTTAAAATCGACCGGAAAGGCGGGGCGCATGAAAAAGGTATCTTTCCTGAAACTGGTCGTTTCTCTGGCGGCCCAGTTCTTCATCGCCGCACTGCCGGTTTTGATTTCCGGCGGTCCCGGCTGGATCCAGGGCTGGATCTTCGCCGTTGCCCTGTACCTCAAAAATCCTGGACTTTTGGCCGAAAGGTTCCGGAGACCCGGCACGGGCGGTGAAAAAAAGGGCATATCCTTCACACTGGGTACGCCCTTCCCGAGCTATTTTGCAAATCTGAACGGCGGGGTCCGGCCGCCGCGGCGACAAGCCGCCTACTTCGTCAGCACCCCGTTGTCGCTCTGCTGGAGGATCAGAATGTCCTCCTCGTACCCGGTCTGCGCGTTGATATAGACCAGAACGCGGTCCTTGCCCGTGCCGGTGCACAGGAATTCGTACGTGAGCGCCTCGCCCAGGCCGGGCGTGGGGATCAGGGCTTTTTTGCTCTGCAGCACCGTCAGCTTCGGGCTGACGCTGAGCTGCGCCTTCTCGCGGGAGATCCCCGCCGTCAGCTTGCGGTCTTTGTGGTTCATGATATACCCGGCGGACTCGAAGCGGACGATCTCCCCGTTGTCGAGCGCGACGCCGACTTTCACGAGGTCCGGGTAACAGGTCACGTCGCCCTGCAGATAGGCGAAGTTGATCAGGCATATCCCGTCGGTGATGACGTAATAGCTTTCCTTCATATTCTTGATCCCGCGGGTGTCCAGGAACGCCTCCGCTTTTTTCGAAGCGTCCTTGTAACCGAGCGCCCCCTCGCCGATGTCGCGGCTGTTGGAAAGGCTGGAAATGTATCCCCCCGCCTTCGTCACGCTGATGCGGATGGCCCCGCTGTTTGCGGAGAAGTTGTAGGTCGGCAGGTTGCCCGCCGTGTCCTGCTCATGCGTCAGCTTGTCCTGCGTGACGTGCAGAAAATCCGCGGCGATGTTCCGGGCGTTCCCCTGCGGGATCGCCGGCTTGCCCTTCGTCAGCTCCGGTTTCTGCTGCATCACGCTGTCTGAGAACGGCCCGTCGTAGATCAGCGACGGATAATCGCTGAAGTCCTTGGCTGTCGTGGCCATCTCGTCGCGGAAGGCCGTGGCCGTAAATTCCGGCTGCACGTCCGTCATGTCTTTCGAGAGCTTCTGCGAGTAGCTCTCGAGGCTCTTGATGGTCTTGTACTGGTCGTCCGTGATCTTCCCGCCCGCCGAGATCCGCCGGGAGAGCGCCATGGAAAAATCGCCCACCTGCGTGATGAAGCGGCTCACGTTGTCGAGGGAATTGTCGCCCACGGGCAGAGCGGACAAAGACGCCTTCGCCATGCTGGATTCCCGCAT
>DHDF01000115.1:0-462 GCA_002399225.1 bacterium UBA4883 | reverse complement strand
ACGTCGCGCTTGTACTGCCTCGCCTGCGCGAAGGCGTAGACCGCCGTTCCGCACAGGGCCAGAACCACCACCACGACCGCTGCGATCCCCCAGATCCTTCTTTTTTTCACCGTTTTCACCCCGCGCATTATTGTAAACCGTCGGAAGAAGAATATACCTGCGTCCCCAAGATTCCGGACCGGCTTTCTTTTTTTAATCTTCGCCCTTGACAGCCGCCGGGGGAAGTGTTACGATCGTGTTAAAGATTAGCTTGCTAATTATTAGCTTGGCAACTATTGAGGTGAAAAAAATGTCTGTCACGCTTCATCATGCGCTCTACAAGGCGTTCCACGCGCAGCAGAACACCCTGCGGCCGGGCATGGCGCGGATGGGTCTTTCGCCGGGGCAGCCGAAGGTGCTGCGGTACCTGGCGGCCCGCGGCACCTGCATGCAGAAGGAAATCGCGCAGGCGCTCGACATCGA
>DHDF01000017.1 GCA_002399225.1 bacterium UBA4883 | reverse complement strand
ATCAGCGCCGCCTGCCGCTGCATTCCTTTTGAAAAATGGGAAATGCGCTCTTTCTTATCAGCTGAAAAGACGCCGCACAGATGATCAAACTGTTTCTGATCCCACTGAGGGTAAATTCCCGCGTAAAACTTTTCCATATCGGAAAGTGTGGCCTGAGGGAGAAAGTATGGAAAATCCGGGATAAAGCAGACTCTCGACTTGACCTCCACGTTCTCAAACGGTTCCTTTCCATCCACAAGGATCTGTCCCCCGTCCGGGAAATAAATGCCTGCGCAGGTGCGCAGAAAGGTGGATTTTCCCGCTCCATTGGAGCCGACCAGCCCGAAAACCGATCCGCCTCCGATTTGAAAAGACATGCCGTTCAGCGCGGTTTTAGAACCGAATTTCTTTGTCAGATTCTTGACTTCAATCATTCTTGCTTCCTCCTCTCGTCAAACGCCCCGGATATCAGCGCCAGAATCTCCTCTTTTGCCACACCGCAGAGAACAGCCTCTGCCACGGCGTCATGTACTTTCTCCAGAACAAGCTGTTTTCTGCGCGCAACGGCGGCCTCGTCGCCTGCCAAAAACGAACCCTTCCCCTTCACCGAAAAAATAATTCCATCCCGTTCCAGCATCTGGTAGGCTTTCTGAACCGTGTTTGGATTGATGCCGAGCTTCTGGGCAAGCGCGCGGACGCTGGGCAGCGCCTCACCCGGCTCCAGCGCGCCCATCGCGGCCATCCGGGTAATGGAGCGGCAGAGCTGTTCATAAATCGGCAGTCCGCTTTTATAATCCAGCACGAACATCCTCTTCACCTCACTGTATCTACTGTATTATATTTATTAGTACAGTAGCAATATAACACATTCTCTCTGCGTTGTCAACAAAAGGAAGATCATCCATGCTCCTGTTTTCTGTTTTTCAGCCTGTTGGCAAAATAAGCAAAAACTCCGCCGAACACAATGTTGGCGTAATAAGTAATCATGCGCCAGAGCAGAATAGCCGGGAAAATCGCGGACCGAAAATACAGGCCGAAAAACAGATAAAAGCTTCCCTCTGCCCCGCCGGAACTGCCCGGCAGCGGCACAAATGCGGAAACCATGGCCACAAAGACCTGCGCGGCAACCATGGTGAGAACCGATGCCCCGCGCATGTTGAAACTGCGGTAAATAAAAAACGGAATCAGACTGTTGAGCGTGATCTGCAACGCGGAAGACGCGGTGACGCTTAAATAAAGCGGAGCGGAATTCCCCATGATCTTGGAAGCACCGTGAAAAGCTTCCAGCTGATTGTGAATTTTCTCATAACGCTTTTCCGGGCAACGACACAGTTTCATTCGGTGCAGCAGAGAGAGGACAGAACGCAAAATCCGGTCCGTCGTCCTTTCGCTGACCATAAACAGCACCACCACCATGATGAAAAGGCAGTTGGTAATCAGACCGATTACGGTCAAAAAAGCAAAATTGGTAACGCTGGTCTGAAAATAATGGAGCCTTAGCGCCACCATGCAAAGCGCATATAAAACCATTACCACCTGGTAAATCAGAGTTTTCATCGTGACGATGGAAACGGCCATTCCCGTGTTCATCCCCATGCCGCTCAGCGAGTAGACCTGCATCGGCTGCCCGCCGGTGGCAAACGGGGTGACGGCACTGTACAGGAACCCGACCATTCCTGTTAAAAAAGATTTAAAATATTTCCACCCGGGCTGCAGGTGGCGACACAGCAGGTTCAACTCGAATCCTTCCAGCAGCCAGCAGGCGATTGCGGCCAGAACTGCGGCGGTCAGCCAAGGGCGGCGGAGCGTCCTTGCAATTTTAGCCAGCATTTCAATGCCGCCGCCGGTGGTAAACAGAAAAGCCAGCAGAATGCCGACGGAAAGAATCAGAGTGATCGCTGTAAAAAAATTTTTCCCGAGTTTTCTCTTTTTTCCCGCCATATTCCAACTCCAAAGCTTACGATTTTTTTTGACTATAACTTATATATTTTATAACATCCCGCCCGATTATACAAGCCAAATCAAAATTCCCTTTCTCGGCCGCGGTAGGGATGCAAGATATCTTTAGCTCCTTTGAGAAAAGAGATTCAGGAAAAAAATCCCGGCGGACTGCTCCGCCGGGAACCGGTTCATTTTTGTTTGGGCCGTTTTTTCGCATCGGAGGAAAACATCTTCTTCAGCGTCGCAGGGTCGGCGACTCCGGTCACTGTCATTCCGTTCAGGTATTGAAAATCTTTTACGCTTTGAACGGTTCCCTCCGCGTAGAGGCCCGTCGGGGACACAAACATATACCCCAGTTCTTCCAAGCGCTTCTGCATTTTCATCACGTCGTCGCTCTGCATTCCGCTCTGCAGCGTTTGGTTCAGGTTCAGGTCCGTACTGACCTGCGATGCCTGCGTCTGCGAAGATCCGGAAAACGAAGAGCTCAGCAGTTCCGGATGCACGGTTCCCGCCATAAAGCTGACCGCCTGAATCAGCTCATCCCCCTGGCGGGTCATCAACCCAGGATCCATCTCATAAACATGATTTGCCTTGACGGCAGAGAGCTTACTGTAGTCTGCGGAAGAACTCAGCTGCTCTTTGACCCCTTTGGCGCAGAAAATGTATTTTGGATTGGCTATGAGAAGATCAGCCGCCTTGACGATCCCTTTCTTGCCGCCCGAGGCGGAGTTTGTCAGGCCGGCAGCTTCCACCAGCTTACCGGCGAGCATGTCGTCAGTGGCTCCTTTTCCCTTCGCATCAAAGAGATAAACTGCCGTGACGGGCGTGTTGCTCTGAGGAACTGCACGGGTAATGTCGTCGATCGTCTCAAAGAGCCCGTCCGCCGCGTCCTTGCCTTTCTGATAGCCCGTTTTGGCCCCTTTCAGCACGGAGCCGACTTCAATGTAGAGCCGCTCCAAGTCTTCCCGGCTTGCCGCCGGCTTCAGGGTCAGGACTTTCAAACCGGCTTTCTCCATCGCGGATTTCTGCTCCTGGGTCAGGGAGTCCGCAAAGACGACATCCGCGCCAAGGTCACGAATTTTCTGAGCGTCGTCCGCCGTCACAACCGGCAGAACAGACAGATCTTTCTGCGTGCAGGCCGCACTTCTCGCTTTCAGGCTGGTTTCGTAGCCAATCGACAGGAGCACGGAGGCAATATTCGGCGAAAGCACCGCCGCGCCTGCGGGTTCCTGCTTGAAAACGACGCCCCCGATCTTAGTGGGATAGTCCTTTCCTCCCTCGCCGGAAGTGACATCGCTCGCATGGCTGCATCCGGAAAGGGCGGAAAACAAGAGCGCCGCCGCCAGCAGGATAGCAAATAATCTTTTCCCCATGTTTAGCTCCTTTTCCCGGCTCCGGCTGAGCCCGACACACGGCCGTTCCGAACCCGGGCCCCTGCCAGCCGGCTGTTATTGCCCCTATTGTACGCTGTTTTGCCGCAAACTGTCAAGCCGCAGGAGGGGAATCCTGTTGCAGGCGGACCCAAAAGCAATTATAATGGGAACCAATGTCATTGAATCGGAAAGAGGTACAAAATGAAACGGATCTGTCATCTGTTCCCCCTGTTTTTTTTCCTTGCGGCCGCGTTTTCACTCAGCGGCTGCTCTCATTCCCCCGACGCCGGAGTCCTCCTGCGCGAGGCAAAATCGAATGCGGACTCCCTTCAGAACTGCGAATCCGGTTTCCACCGGGAACTGGTGTTTACCGCGGACGGCGCTCAGCATACTTTCTCTTCTTCCAATGGAATCACCTACATGGCAAAACCATTCGGCCTGAAATCGGTTCAGAAACTTCAGACCGACGGAACCCCGGACACCAACGAAACTTATACCGTAACCGAAGGAGGAAAGCTCTTCTTCTACTGTAAGCCCAACGGCGTCTGGCAGAAAACCGATGCGGGCAATCTGGACACATCCCCGTCCGCGCAGGTAGACCTGCTGCGCGTGCTGAACGAAGCGGAAAGCCAGAATTATGTGAGGGAAACGACGATCAGCTCCCGCAAAGTGCATAAAATCGAGATGAAACTCAGCAGTGAAGTCCTGCGCAGCGCCGTGGAGCAGATTGCATCCACGACCGGCATGTCCAGCCATTCCGGCACGGTGGTTCAGACTTTGCTGGACAGCGCGCCCGATTTGTACGGTTACTGCTACATTGACAAAGACACCGGGCAGCTTGTCCGGATGGATGCCGATTTCACCAGCGCGGTCAACCAGATCTTTCAGAAAATCGACGGAAGCCAGGTTTCCGTTCATGTTACAAAATGCACCGTGTCTGGGACCATCGGCAAAATTGGCTCCGCTCCCCCCGTTCGCCTGCCGGAAAGCGCAAAAAACGCCTCTTCAGTCGCAGCTTACGGCTGACCGCCCGCAGAGACGGGAACCTGTTTGGTCCGGGACCTGCGGTGCAGAATGGCAATGGCCGCAAAAAGCATGAGAAGAGAGGCACCGAGGGTCAGCCAAAGGTTGGCGTTCGTAAACCCGGCCACCAGATATCCCACCACACAGCAGGCCGCCACCAGCAGCGCATAGGGCAACTGAGTCGAAACATGTTCGATATGCTGACATCCCGCGCCCGTGGAGGAAAGGATCGTGGTGTCGGAGATCGGGGAGCAGTGGTCCCCGAACACGCTTCCCGCCAGAATGGCGGAAAGCGACACCACCAGAAGGTTCGGCGCAACGGCTTCCGCGATCGGGACGGCAATCGGGATCAGAATTCCAAACGTTCCCCATGCGGTTCCTGTTGAAAAGCTGAGAAATGCCGCAACCACGAAGATGATCGCGGGAAGAAGCCCGCCCGGAAGAGAGCTGCCCAACGAATTTTTTACAAATTCGGCGGTTTGCAGCAGATCGCGGCACACGCCGCTGATCGTCCAGGCCAGCAGCAGGATCACGCAGGCCGGCACCATGGACTTGATCCCCTCCGTAATGCCTTTCATAAAATCCTGAAACGTCATCAGGCGGCGGGGCAGAAACAGAAGGGCCGAAACACAGAGCGCCCCAAAGCATCCCCAGGTCAACGCAGAAGCAGCCGTGCAGTTGCCAAATGCCGCCCCGAAGCTGTGGCGGAATTTCGGATCGGCGCCCCAGTAGCCGCCGTTGTAGAGCATTCCTACGACGGAAAAGAAAATCAGGAACCCGATCGGTAAAAGCATGTCTGCCACCGTTCCTTTTTTCGACTCTTTTCTGTCCGCTTCGCCCGGGGCCGCAACCGCGCCGAGATCTCCGCCCGCGGCCTTGGCCTCCCGCTCCGCCATCGGGCCGAAATCAAGGTTCGTCAGGCAGACCGTAATGACCATCACCAAAGTCAGAATGGCGTACAAATTATAGGGAATCGTTGCGATAAACGCCGCAAAATCGCTTACAAAATGCCCTGTGGCGTGCAGGTTGCTTCCCACTGCCGCAGCCCATGAAGAAACGGGGGCAATAATGCAGACCGGTGCCGCTGTCGCATCGATAATATAGGCCAGCTTTGCCCTTGAGACTTTGTACTTGTCTGTGACCGGCTTCATCACCGTGCCGACCGTCAGGCAATTGAAATAATCGTCGATAAAAATCAGGATTCCCAGCAGGCTGGTCGACAGCATGGCGGCTCGCCGGGAGCGTATTTTAGAGGTTGCCCATCTTCCGTAGGCCCTGCTTCCGCCGGCCTGGGAAATGACGGCGACCAGCGCCCCCAGCAGGCAGCAGAAAATGACGATGTATAAATCGGCCTTCTTGACCATGAGTTCAAAGGCCGTTCCTATCGTTCCGGCAAGCGGATTCAACCCCATTCCAATCGAATACAGAAGCGTGCCGGACAGAATTCCGATCATTAAAGACGCAATAACTTCTTTTGTCAGAAGAGCCAGCACGATTGCGATGATCGGCGGCAGCAGAGAAAGCCACCCCGCATAGAAAGGTTGCACGTTATTTCCTCCCTGCCTTTGCTTTTTCGTTTGGTATGTTCTTCCTGTTGACTTTCGTTTTTCCCATCCCCCGTTAGAATTATTTATTTTTATAGTATAACAGAAAACGACATACTTTTTATTTTTTTCATCAATTTTTTAATCTGACAAGCAAAAATTAACTGTTGATATAGGAACGCCGGCACCCCCAAAAAAGGAAAGGTGCCGGCGTTTCCGTACCTGGATTCTTATGCTTTTTTGTCATACTGTGGATTAAATGCATAAAAGTTTTTGGGATCCAGACTGTCGGTGACGATCCGAAGGCCCTCCCCAAAACGCTGATAATGCACCACTTCGCGCTCCCGCAGAAAGCGGATCGCGTCGCGCACATCGACATCGTCGTCACAAAAACGCAGGATGTTGTCATAAGTCAGGCGCGCTTTTTGCTCTGCCGCAAGATCTTCATGAATATCCGCGATGGAATCTCCGGTGGAGGCAAGCGTGGCGGCATTAAAGGGATTTCCTGAGGCGTCGGACGGGTAGATGCCCGTTGTGTGGTCAATAAAGTAAGCGTCAAAGCCGGCCTTTTTGATCTGTTCCGGAGTCTGGTTGCGCGTGAGTTGATAGACGATGGTGCCGACCATTTCTAGGTGACCAAGTTCTTCGGTCCCGATATCCGTCAGGATCGCCTTGAGCTCCGGGTTCGGCATCGTGTAGCGCTGGCTGAGATACCGCAGGGAAGCCCCCATCTCTCCATGAGGCCCGCCGAATGGCTCCCTGCGGCAAAAAAAATCACTTATAATACAGGCGGATGCAATTGGCCTTGCGGTCAAATATAATTTTCTGAATCAGCGCTCTCAGCAGAATATTTTTCCGATCCGGCGGAATTTCATTCCCCCGCAGCAGCTGAATAAGGTTGGTCGTCTCAACGCCCTTTTCCTGCGGCCTGCCCGCAGTCCGTTTCAGCTCCAACTGCAAGGTGCGGCAGGTGTCCTCAATTTTTTTCCGCTCCCGCAGGTACTCCTTCAGCGGTTCCGCACCGCTCAAATAGGCTTCCCGCAGCCTGGAAAGACGGCTTTGCTCCTGTTCCCCTTGGCGGCGGAGAAGCGTGTACTCTTCCTGCTTTTCCGCTGTGGAAAGCGGGAGAATTCGCAGGGATGTCGCTTGCAAATCTTTTTCCAGCAGGACGGTCACCATTGCCTCAAGCTTTGCGGTGGAGATGCAGTGTGAAACCCTGCAAAGGCCATGGCTGTATCCGCTGCACTGCATACTGCCGGAGGAGGACGGGACCAGAAGAGAACCGCAGTTGGAGCAGTAAACCAGCCCGCAGAGCATGTAGGGCGGGGCCGTCCGCCTGCGGGTTATTTCCGGACAAAAGCGGCTCTGAACCGCATCCCACAGTGGTTCCGAGACAATCGGCCCGTGGCAGTTCTGCGTCAGAAGAGTCTCTTCCTTTTTGGGACCACGTCCCAGTGATCCGTTTGGATTCCACCGCAGCGCGCCCCGGTAAACTGGATTTTTCAGAAGATAGCGTATCCCACGCGCCTCCCATCGGCCGCCGCGGCGGGTGCACAGGCCCGCCGCGTTGAGCTTTTCCGCAAGTTCGGCAGGGGAAACGCCGCGGGCAAAGCCGGCGTATACCAGCCGGACTGCGGCAGCCTCCCGTGGCTCCGGGACAAAATGCTTTTCCCTCAGCCGGTAGCCGAACGGCGGCGCGGTGACCGGCTCCCCGCGCGATACTTTCTCCTTCATGCCGCGCCGGACTTCTTCGGCGAGATTGACGCTGTAATATTCATCCATCGCCTCGATCATCGCTTCCACCAGGATAGAGGTCTTTTCCCCGCCCAGCGGCTCGCTGACCGAGATCACATCGATCCCGCGCCGGCGCAGCATGGTTTTGTAGAGGACGCTGTCGGCCCGGCTGCGGGCGAACCGGCTGAACTTCCACAGCAGGATGCAGTCGAACGGGCGCGGCCTGCGCTGCGCAACCGCAATCATTCGCCGGAACTCCGTGCGCTTTTCCGCGCCCCGGCCGCTCACGCCGTCTTCCTCCCGGAAAATATATTCTTCCGGCAGACGGTATCCATTCTTCCGGGCATACTCGAGAATGCAGGCAAGCTGGCTGTCAGGGCTGTATTCCATCTGATCGCTGGTGGAAACGCGGATGTAGGCCGCCGCGGTCTTCACCATGGACTTTTCTCTCCTTTGGCCCGGCCGGAAAGAGGGATAGGACAAACCGCATCCCCCGTATAGATAGGGCGGAGGGATGTTTTATGGGGAGAAAGCCATACCGCTTTACAGGCGAAAGCTATGCGCCCGGCCCTTCCGGAGCCTTTGATCTGCGCAGAGAGGCGGTCTTTGAACAGATTCCCGGCGAAAGCTGCCGGTTCCGGGCGATTTCCGACCGGGAATATCTTATGCGGGAAAAGCAGCTCCGGCAGGACCTTGCGCGGCTGCGGCGCGCCGAAAAAGAGTATTCCGGGCAGACATGACCGGGCTGATCCGTTAAAAATCGGTTTCATTTCCGAGCGCCTGCGATATGGAGGAAACGGACCTGGGAAAAAAAGTAGCTGTCCAGCGGCTTCAAAAACACATCGTAGGTATGCGCGGCAACGTAAATGCCGCCTGCTTCCACCGCAATCACGACGGGCGTGTGGTAAAAATGGTCGCCGTTGCCAAGCTGAACCAAATCGCCCGGCTGAACCTTTTCCACGCTGCTTTCTACAGCGAAGGGTCCCGCGGCGCGGTTGGCAACCAGGAAATCATGCAGAAATTCAACGCCGCTCCAGGCGGCGGCCCGGTTGTCCGGGCTAAGATAGTACCAGCCAGCGTCTTTGGTGTAATTCATCACGCCGCACCCCGCGAACACACACTGAGAGGCAAAGTTTGTACAGTCGCCGCCCATGCCGTCAAAATTGTAATACTGCGGATTCCGGCCCAGTGCCCACCGCTTGGCATAGGCAACGGCTCCCTTACGGTCATACGGAAGTTCTGTCATCTTGGATTCCTCCGGTTTCTTTAAGAAGATTATTTCTATTCTATGCGGTGGGAAGCGGGAAAATTTCCTTTTCATCTCTGTGAGCCATGAGGCCCGCCGTACTGTGAGATGATCAGTTTGGCAAGAGCCGGATTCGGAGTCTTGATTTTCACGGGATACTGCAGCTTTTTCTCATAAATCCACATTTATTTTCCCTCCTCGTCCAGTTCCCAGGGCCAGGGCTCAGCGATCCAGGCCCAGCGATTGGTATTCTGTGTGGTTTCGTTGATCGGCCCATAGGCCGCTTCATATTTTTTTGTCAGGCCGTCTGTGACCTTCCGGTATTCTTCCAGCTTGGCAGCAGCTTCACAGTCGCCGGGATGAGTATCCAGGTAGATATGAAGTTCCCACATAGCAAACTGATTGGCGCTGATTTTGCGCATTAAATCTTCCCGTTCACTCATTTTTTCATCCCTCCGCCTAAAAATGGTTTATTCAGCTCGGGGAAAATTGTCCCATAAACCAGCCCGCGGTCTGCGGGGTAAGTGGTGCCGAGCTGCTGAAATGGAACATAGGCCATCGCGTCCGGTGTCTCAGCCGGGAAGCGGGACCGGTTCGGCGTGCATCCCTGGCCGCCCTGATAGCCATTGGATTTGGCTTTCTGCTCTGTGGAAGCGCCGGATACCGGCGCGTTTCCGTTGTTCGCCGCCGGGGAAAC
>DHDF01000093.1:4278-4410 GCA_002399225.1 bacterium UBA4883 | reverse complement strand
AAAAGTAATACAATTATTTTTATGATGCAATATTTTGCATGGATGGGATAACGCACCCACCACAACCATTTTTTGTAATAATTTTTTCATAAAATTTTTAAAACAATGTAAGGAAAAGGAGGTGCCAACATT
>DHDF01000093.1:0-4132 GCA_002399225.1 bacterium UBA4883 | reverse complement strand
AGGTGCCAACATTTGACTGTCAGGATTGTAACCTGCATCATCATAACCGCTGTTTTTGCAGTGGCTGCGGCGGTCATCGGGTTTCTCGCAGGAGTGGCCCACCGGAAAAAAACCGCCGAATATACCATCGGCTCCGCTGAACAGGAAGCGAAACGGATCGTAAGCGACGCCATCAAAACGGCAGAGGCGAAGAAAAAAGAAACGATTCTGGAGGGAAAGGACGAAGTCCATCGTCAGCGGTCAGAAGCCGAACGGGAGCTGAACGACAGGCGGAAAGAAGTCCAGCGGCAGGAACGGCGGATTCAGCAAAAAGAAGAAAATCTTGATAAAAAGACCGAAAGTCTGGAAGCCAAAGATGAGATTCTAAACAATAAAATCAAGAATGCGGACGAGAAGCTGAACAAGGCGGAATCGCTGAAAAAGAATCAGTTTGAATTGCTTGAGCGCATTTCCGGTTTTACCAAGGATCAGGCGAAGGATTACCTGCTAAACAACCTCGAAAATGAACTGACCCACGAAAAGGCTGTCAAACTGATGGAATTTGAACAGCAGACGCGGGAGGAGTCCGACAAAACCGCAAGGGAAATCATCTCCACCGCTATTCAGCGCTGTGCCGCAGATCATGTGGCGGAAGCCACTATTTCCGTTGTGCCGCTGCCGAATGACGAAATGAAGGGCCGGATCATCGGCCGCGAAGGAAGGAACATCCGCGCGATTGAAACCATGACCGGAGTGGATCTGATCATTGACGACACGCCGGAGGCGATCACACTTTCCTGTTTTGAGCCCGTGCGCCGCGAGGTGGCACGGATCGCTCTGGAGCACCTGATTGCAGACGGAAGGATTCATCCCGCAAGGATTGAGGAGACCATTGAAAAGGCCCGCCGCGAGGTGGACGCCACCATTAAACAGGAGGGCGAGCACGCTGTTATTGAAGCCGGGGTCAACGGAATTCACCCCGAGCTGATCAAACTGCTGGGACGGTTGCGTTACCGCACCAGCTACGGTCAGAATGTTTTGGATCATTCCCTTGAAGTTTCCTACCTCGCCGGCATGATGGCAAGCGAACTGGGGCTGGACCCAACCATCGCACGCAGAGCCGGCCTCCTGCATGATATTGGAAAAGCACTAGATCATGAAATTGAAGGTTCCCATGTCGACATCGGCGTCGAGATGGCTCAAAAATATAAGGAAAGCGACGCGGTGGTACACGCGATACAGGCTCACCATAACGACGTGGAACCGAAGACGATTGCAGCCTGTCTGGTTCAGGCTGCCGACGCGATCAGCGCGGCACGCCCGGGAGCGAGGCGTGAAAATCTCGAAAACTATATCAAGCGCCTAGAAAAGCTAGAGGCCGTCGCTTCTTCTTTTGATGGGGTGGATCACAGCTACGCGATTCAGGCTGGCCGCGAAATTCGCATTATGGTAAAACCCGAAGCCATCAGCGATGATAAAATGGTCCTTCTGGCACGGGATATCTGCAAAAAGATTGAAAGCGATGTGGAGTACCCCGGTCAGATCAAAGTTACCATCATCCGTGAAAGCAGAGCGATCGAATACGCGAAGTAAATGTCTGCATCCAGCCGCGCTTTCCGATTCAGGCGGCTAAAGGGGGCATATTTTCCGCGGCACGGAGGAAAACTGAATGGGGGAGCAGATGTTCTGTTCCCCCATTTTATTCTTGTTTTTCACCAAAGGGGGAAATCAACATGAACATTTTGGCACTCGGCGATGTTGTCGGCAGCATCGGATGCCGTTTTTTAAGAAAGCATCTGCACGCCATTAAAGAGCTTAAAGGAATTGACCTGGTCATCGCCAACGGAGAAAATTCCGCCGACGGCAACGGCCTGACCCCCACGTCCGCCAGGTACCTGTTCGACAGCGGAGTGGACGTCGTCACTTCGGGAAACCACAGCTTCCGCCGCAGGGAAAGCTATGAAATGTACGATTCCTGCCCCGCTCTGCTGCGTCCGGCCAACTTTCCGTCCGCCGCGCCCGGCAAGGGGTTTGAGGTCATTGACCTCGGCCGAATCCAGATCGGCGTGCTGAACCTGATTGGCGTCGTCTACATGGAAAGCATGGAGTCCCCGTTCGACACAGCCGACCGGATTCTCTCCGCAGGGGTCCCGAAAATCACGCTGGTGGACTTTCACGCGGAAGCCACCGGGGAAAAACGCTCTCTGGCCTATTACCTGGACGGGCGCGTCTCCGCCGTCTTCGGAACACACACCCATGTGCAGACCGCCGACGAAATGATCCTTCCGGGCGGAACGGGTTATCTTTCCGACCTGGGTATGACCGGGCCCATTCAGTCGGTGCTGGGGGTCAAACCGGAACTGGTCATCCGTAAGATGAGGACCAAAATGCCGGTCCGCTTTGACTTGGCAAGTGGAGACTGCCATCTTGACGGCGCGGTTTTTTCCATTGATGAAAAATCCGGAAAAACCACTTCAATTGAACGGATCCAAGTCTTATAACGAAAGATTTAGCTAATTTGCTCTCTAATTTTATATTTTGAAATTATTTTTTATGAAATGTCTTGCCAAAACTGTTTTTCCGATTTATGATGTTAGTATCAAATAAGTTGGGGGATAGCTTATGGAAATCTTAAAAGTGTCGTCCAAATCGGCGCCCAATGCCGTTGCCGGCGCGGTTGCAGGTGTGATCCGAGAATCCGGCGCGGTCGAAATTCAGGCTGTCGGCGCCGGCGCTACCAATCAGGCTATTAAAGCCATAGCTATCGCGCGCGGCTACCTTGCACCGTCGGGAATTGACGCAGTCTGCACACCCGCTTTCGCCAGCGTCATCATTGATGGAGAAGAGCGAACCGCAATCAAACTCATCGTGGACCCCCGGTAAACAGTGCCAATATCCTCACGTTAAGTGGGGATATTTTCATTCATGGCTTCCTCCCCCGCCTCCGTTTTAAAGATTGAATCCACTGGCAGTGTATGGTATAATATGCGGGACGGATCCGGTTTACACCGGACCCAAACTGCTGTTTGAATTGAGGGAGTGCTGATAAAGTGATTAATGGAATTGATTTGAAAAATGCCATCATATCCGGTGCCAATAATATAGTCCGCTATAAAACACAAATTGATGAACTCAACATTTTTCCGGTTCCGGACGGGGACACTGGAACCAATATGTCGATGACCATTGGTTCCAGTGCAGCGGAACTTGCGAAAACCGATTCCAATTCTGCCGGTGAAATCGCAAAGATTGCTTCCAGCGCTCTTCTCCGCGGTGCCCGGGGCAATTCCGGAGTCATTCTTTCCCTTCTGTTCCGCGGATTTGCAAAAGGTGTGGAAGGAATGGAGGAACTCGGCGGCTCCGACCTGGTTGCAGCGCTCGGCGTCGGGGTAGAAGCCGCTTACAAAGCGGTTATGAAACCGACGGAGGGAACGATTTTGACCGTCGCGCGGGTCGGCTGTGAAGCTGGCAAAACGGCCGCGCTGGACAACGACGATCCCATCGTTGTGTGGGAAGCTGTCTGCAAGGGCGCAAACGAAGCGCTCGAAAAGACGCCGGAACTTCTCCCCGTGCTGAAGCGGGCGGGCGTGGTCGACGCCGGCGGCAAAGGCCTGTGCTATATTTTTGAGGGAATGCTAAGCGTTTTCCGCGATCATACCATTATTTCCAGCGAAACCGAGGAATCGGAGAGCGGCTCTGAGGGCGGCAAAGCACAGGAAGATGATTTTTTCCGCAACGCGGCCGCCGAATTTGACACGGTTATCAACTTCACCTACTGTACGCAGTTCATGGTCGGGCGCTCCCAAGACTGCAAAAAGGACCCGCAGGAACTGCGGGCTTTTTTGGAAACGATCGGCGACTGCGTCCTGGTCGTGAACGACGAAGAAGTTATCAAGGTACATGTGCATACGGAAAATCCTGGCAAAGCGCTGGAAGCCGGCCTAGAATACGGCCAACTTTTAACGGTTAAGATCGACAACATGAAAGAGCAGCACCGGCAAAACGCGGAGAAAAACGAAGCAGCCAAAGAAAAAGCCCCCGCTCCCCCGGAACCGCAGGAGCCGAAAGAAGAAGTCGGCTTTGTTGCGGTTGCAGCGGGAGACGGTTTAAAAACGCTGTTTACGGATCTCGGCTGCGCGCAGGTTGTCAGCGG
>DHDF01000129.1 GCA_002399225.1 bacterium UBA4883 | reverse complement strand
CTGGTGGAGGGCGACGAGCCGATGGAAAAGGCGCTGCGGCTTTCCGAAAATGAAAGGGACATGGTCGAGCACGATGTGACTGAAATGGAACGGGAGCTCAGCACCGACCGGGAGGCCGCGTTGGCCGATATGCGCTATTCCTTCATCGAAAGCCTGTGCTCGACCGCCGTGGTCAAAACGAGGGAGTCCAAAGGGCATAAAAGAAGCGTCGCCATTGACAGAGTGCTGACCGGAAAGTACTTGGCGATTCCTATTTTCCTGCTGATCATGATGCTGGTTTTCTGGCTGACGTTCGGAGTGGTCGGCAAGGCGCTGAGCGATCTGCTTTCCACCGGGATCACCGCCGTGACGAACGCGGCGGCAGCCGGGCTGACGGCTTACGGGATCAACCCGGTCGTCAAATCGCTGATCATCGACGGCGTGTTTGCCGGGGTGGGCAGCGTGCTGCAGTTCCTGCCGATCATCGTCGTGCTGTTCTTTTTCCTGTCTATTCTGGAAGACAGCGGCTACATGGCGCGGGTCGCGTTTGTTATGGACAAACTCCTTCGGCGGATCGGCCTTTCCGGGCGAAGTTTTGTCCCGATGCTGATCGGCTTCGGCTGTTCCGTGCCTGCCATCATGTCGACGCGGACTCTTTCGAGCGAGCGGGACCGCAAGATGACGATTCTATTGACGCCGTTCATGAGCTGCAGCGCAAAACTGCCGATTTACGCGGTCTTCACAGCGGCGTTTTTCCCCGGCTATGCCGTGCAGGTCATGACCCTTCTGTATCTCATGGGAATCCTGACGGGAATTCTCAGCGGACTGCTGATGAAGGAGACGGTGTTTCACGGTAATCCGGTCCCGTTTGTCATGGAACTGCCCAATTACCGTTTGCCCAGCCCGAAAAGCGTACTGCTGCTGATTTGGGACAAGGCGCGCGACTTTCTGGTCCGCGCATTCACCGTGATTTTCATGGCGACGATCATCATCTGGTTTTTACAGACGTTTGATTTAAAGTTCAACCCGGTATCTTCCAGCTCCAACAGCATGCTGGCGCTGATCGGGCGCTGGATCTCCCCAATTTTCGCACCGCTCGGGTTCGGGGACTGGCGCTCTTCCACCGCGCTGATCACCGGCTTCACCGCAAAAGAAGCGGTCATCAGCACGCTGGCAATTTTGACCGGCACAAATGTTTCCGGTCTGCCGCAGGCGCTTTCCCACATGTTCACTCCGCTTACGGCATTTACCTTTTTGACTTTCACGCTGCTGTATACCCCCTGCATTGCTGCAATCAATGCGGTCCGGCAGGAAATGGACAGTGTGCGCAGCGCGGTCGGGGTTGTCTTTTATCAGTGCGGCGTTGCCTGGGCGGTGGCGTTTCTGGTGTATCAGGTCGGCCGCCTGATTGTCGGCTGAGAAAGGGAGCAAAGAATGAACCCGCTTGATTTCATCGTTTTGCTGGTGGTGGCAGTGCTGTTCTTTTTTGCCGCGCGCTATGCCTGGCGGCACAGAAATCATCCCTGCGGCGGAGACTGCTCGGCGTGCCCGTATCACCGGGACTGTCAGAAAAAAGAAAAGAAATAAAATTCAGCCCCCGGTGCGCTCTGCGTCCCGGGGGCATTTTCCGGTCATTCGGGCTTGACAAACCGGATTTTTATGCCTAAGATGGAAAACATTCATTCTGGGGGTGAAACAATGATTCGGAATCTTGTGTTTGACATGGCCTGGGTGCTGTTCCGCTATAAGCCGATGCGGTTCACCAGGCAATATATTTCGGATGAAGCGGATGCCGAGATGGTCCACCGAGAGCTGTTCTGCGCGCCGGAGTGGCTGGCAACCGACCGGGGAACGCTGAGTGACGAAGACTATTTCACACTGGTTTCAAAGCGGATTCCGGAACGCCTGCACACAAAGGCGCGCTACCTCTTTGAGCACTGGCACGAGGTTCTGATTCCGATCCGCGAGATGGAGCCGGTTATTGCCCGCCTGAAGGAAAACGGTTACGGCATTTACCTTCTGACCAACATGAGCCGCAGATTCTACCGGTTTTGCAGGGATATCCCGGCCATGCGGTATTTTGACGGCGCGGTTGTCTCTGCGGACGAGCACTGCATCAAACCGGAGAAGGAAATCTATCTGGCCTTGTTCCGAAAGTATCGTCTCACGCCGCAGGAATGCTTTTTTGTCGACGACCGGCCGGAAAATGTGAAGGCGGGAAAAAGGCTCGGCATGAGCGGGTTCTGCTTTCGGCAGGATGTTCCGGCTCTCTGTGATGCGCTGCGGCGTGCGGGCGTGCGGCTCTGAGCCGCTGCGGAAAATGGGTGTGTTTCATGTTTAGGATTCATAGCGGGCCAGAAAGCTTTTTACGCGCTCGCTCTGCGTATTGCCGAACACCTGCTCCGGCGTGCCCTGCTCAACAATGCCGCCGTCTGCAAGAAAAGCGACACGGTCGGCCACATCGCGCGCGAAAGCCATTTCGTGGGTGACGACGACCATCGTGCGGTGTTCGGCGGCAAGCTCCCGGATCACTTTCAGAATTTCGCCGGTCAGTTCCGGGTCCAGCGCGCTGGTTGGCTCGTCGAAAAAGAGAATGTCCGGATTCATGGCAAGCGCCCGTGCGATGGAAACGCGCTGCTGCTGCCCGCCCGAAAGCTGGCACGGGTAAGCGCCAGCCTTGTCTGAAAGCTCCATTTTTTCCAGCAAATCTTTTGCGGCGGCTTTGGCTTCCGCTTTTGTTTTGCCCAAAACATGGATCGGAACATCACGGAAGCACCGATCCATGTTTTGGGCAAAAC